>MGSS01000097.1 GCA_001798595.1 Deltaproteobacteria bacterium RIFCSPLOWO2_12_FULL_60_19
TGCTGGCGCCGGGGAGCTGGCTGGCAAGCGATTGGATGGAGGTCCAGAAGGTGCTGCGGGAAAAGTAGGCGATCCCCTGCGCGACCATCAGCTCGAGATAAGTTTCCGCGGAGACGAGCGCGAGCCCGGCGCAAGCCATCAGCAGATAGCAGACCTGAAGCATGCGGCGTTCGCCGAAGCGGTCCGAAAGCGCGCCGCCGAGAAAACGCACCAGAATTTCCGCCAGCGCCGGAAACGCGACGACGCTGCTCACCTTCAGCACCGAAAAACCGAGCGACAGCGCGTAGAGCGGGACCAGCACCTGTACCATCCCCATGCAGACGTTCCAGAGCACGGCGGTGCCATAAGCGGCAAATAAGCGGAAGCTGGAGTTAGGCGGATTCATGCTGCGGTGACGTGAAGACGAAACTCAGAAGTGATATGAGCGGAGACTACTAAGGAAACACTAGCCCGTCAAACAGCAAAGAGATCCCTGGCCCGGATTAGACAAAGTCCTCGGGGGCAAGCCTTTCCAGTCGACGGCAATAGGGCTCTGCTTTTTTCGAACCTGCACGGTTGGTGCCGTCGCCTGTCACGGCTTGCCCCCTCAGCCTCCGGCGTATTGTAGTTTTTCCTTGATCAGAATGTTGAAAAACTCTGCTATCAGACCGGTCAAAAAGGTCCCAGATACAAGGCGCGCGATGGTCCGCGAGCGGAAGCGTGCTTTTCTAGTACGTTGACGCGAAGCGGGCCGAGCGCAACGCAGTAGATGGGCCTTTTTCAACGGTCTGCTAAGAATCTTCGCCGCCGCTGACTTGCAGGAGATAAGCCTGGATAAAGCGGTCGAGGTCGCCGTCGAGGACGCGGTCGGCGTCGCCCATCTCGATGCCGGTGCGGTGGTCCTTGACCATGCGGTAGGGATGGAGAACGTACGAGCGGATCTGGCTGCCCCAGGCGATGTCTTTTTTGGTCTTGTGATACACCTCCATCTTTTCCTTTTGCTTCTCGATCTCTAATTCATAGAGGCGCGAGCGTAGGATCTTCATCGCCATCGCCCGGTTCTTGTGCTGCGAGCGCTCGTTCTGGCAGGCGACCACGATGTTCGTCGGCAGATGCGTGATGCGGACCGCGGAATCGGTCTTGTTGACGTGTTGCCCGCCGGCGCCGCTGGAGCGGTAGGTATCGACGCGCAGGTCGTCCTCGTTGATCTCCACTTTGATCGTCTCATCGACTTCAGGATAGACGAACACCGAGGCAAAAGAAGTATGGCGGCGCGAGTTGGCGTCGAACGGCGAGATGCGCACCAGGCGATGAATCCCGGCTTCGGCCTTGAGATAGCCGTAGGCGTAGTCGCCTTCGACGGTGAAGGTCGCGCTCTTGAGTCCCGCCTCTTCGCCGGGCTGATATTCGAGGATCTCTTTGCGGTAGCCTTTGCGGTCGGCCCACCTGAGGTACATGCGGAGCAGCATCTCCGCCCAGTCCTGCGCTTCGGTGCCGCCGGCGCCGGGATGGAGAGTTACAATGGCGTTCCTGCGGTCGTCGGGGCCGCCGAGGATCTGCGCCAGCTCGATCTCGGCCATCCCTTGCGCCACCGCCGCAACCTTGGTCGCGGCTTCGCTCAGCGCCTCTTCGCTCTTTTCATCCTTGGCGAGAGTAAGAAAAAAACGCGCCTCATCGAGCTCCGTGCGATAGCGCTCCCAGGAATCCAGCACGTTTCTCAGGCCGGACTGCTCTTTGAGAATCCCTTGCGCCTTTTCTCCGTCGTTCCAGAAATCGGGGCGGTGTGTGATCTGATTCAGCTCTTCGACCCGCTGCTTCTTGCCTTCCAGGTCAAAGACGCCTCCGGAGAAGCTCGAGCCTCTCTTCCAGGCGGGTGAGTTGGTCTTGGGTTTCTTCGAACATAAGCAATCCGATCTCGAAAAATCCTTACGCTAGATGGAGTTAGTATAGCCCCTCGGACGCCGTTTCACAAAGCCCGCGTGATTTTTTTCTCCAGCGCGCGCATGATCTTCGCTTCCTTCGCGGAGCGCTCGTGGTCGTAGCCCAGGAGGTGGAGAATGCCATGAATCAGCAGCCACTCGACCTCAGCCTCCAGCGTCCTACGGGCTTGCTTGGCTTGAATTTCCGCCTGTTCCACCGAGATGATCACATCGCCGAGAAGGCGCGCGTGCAGGCCGGCCGATTCATCGGCGGGAAACGAGAGGACATCCGTGGGCGTCGGTTTGTTTCGATACTTCCGGTTCAATTCACGAATCTCGTCATTGCCCACCAGGGCGAGGCTCAACTCGGCGTTGTTTTGGCCGACTAGGCGGAGAATTTTCTGCGCCGTCCGCTTGACATTCGCGGCAGATACCTTTCTGCCTGCGACTCTCTTCAAAACGTCAACGGTCATGAACAAATCAGCGCAGCGTTAAGGACGTGTCGAAAAAGTACTTTGTCATGCTTCGACAGGCTCAGCATGAACGGAAACCGCTCGCTACTATGAAGCCTCAGCCGTTCGCCCTGAGCCTGTCGAAGGGTGAACGGCGGAAGTTTTGGTCACTTGGAAGGATCCGAGCGTTCTTTGTCGCCTGGCGCCGCCCTTCTATCATCCCGGTCGTAGGCGGCGATGATATGCTGCACCAGGCGATGGCGCGCGACGTCCCGCTCGGTAAAGGTGACGAACCGAATCTCTTCGACGTCTTTCAGAATGCGCCAGGCCTCTTTCAGCCCCGACGGCTTCCCCGCGGGCAGGTCGATCTGCGTCACGTCGCCGGTGATGACCGCCTTCGAGCCGTAACCCAGTCGGGTGAGAAACATCTTCATCTGCTCCGGCGTGGTGTTCTGCGCCTCGTCGAGAATGACGAAAGAGTCGTTGAGCGTCCGGCCGCGCATGAAGGCGAGCGGCGCGACTTCGATGGTGCCGCGCTCCACCAGCTTGCGCGCCCGGTCGAAATCCACCATGTCGTGGAGCGCGTCGTAGAGCGGGCGCAAATAGGGATTGACCTTCTCCGCCAGATCCCCGGGCAGGAAGCCGAGCTTTTCTCCGGCCTCCACCGCGGGGCGCGTGAGAATGATTCGGACGTAGTTGTCCTTCATCAGCTCCGCCACCGCCATCGCCATCGCCAGGTAGGTCTTGCCGGTGCCGGCCGGACCGATGCCGAAGACGATGTCATGGCGCCGGATCGCGTCGATGTAGGCCTTTTGCGCCACGCTTTTGGGCGTAATGACGCGCTTGTGAGAGGAGATGTAGATCGTGTCGAGGAAGATGTCCTGGAGATGGGCGCGGCCGTCTCCGCTCAAGATGCGGATCGCGTAGTCGACGTCGCTGCCGTAGACCGGGTAGCCTTTTTCCAGCAGGCCGTAGAGCTGCTTCAGCACCTTGGTCGCAAGCTCGACCTCGACGGAATCGCCTTCAATTTCGATCGCCGTGCCGCGCACGTGGAGCTTCACGTCCAGGCCGCGCTGCACGATCTTTAAGTGCTCGTCGTGCTGCCCGAGCAGGTCGCGGAAATGGCGCGGATCGCCGAAATCGAGACGCGCTTTGCCGGCGGAGCCCGCGACGTCAACCTTGCGAGTCATCTCTTCCTTCACTCGCTTTCCCCCATGAGCCAGTGCCCTTGCGTTTTTTCGAGGAGTTTTGCGGCGTGAATGGTCACCGCGCGTTGGTCGATTTGACGATCTGCCACGCTTTATCCACCGCCTCGTCCACCTTCGACGGCTCTTTGCCTCCGGCCTGGGCAAAGTCCGGCCGGCCTCCTCCGCCTCCGCCGACGATCGGCGCGATCTGCTTGACGATATTTCCCGCATGGTAGCGATTGGTCAGATCGGCCGTGACCGAGGCGACCATCGTGACGTTGGACTCTCCGGCGCTGACGAGGAAGACCACGCCCGAGCCGATTTTCTCTTTGAGCTGATCCGCGATCTCGCGCAGCTGGCCGGCGTCGGCCTTTTCCACCTTCGAGATTAGGATGTTCGCCCCGTTGACCTGCTGCTTTTTAGCGAGCAGCTCGGGAATCTGGTTTCTGCCGGCCTGGCCGCGCAGGCTTTCAATCTCCCGCTCCAGCTCTTTTTGCTGTTGAAGCAGCTTCCTTACTCTTTCTACCGTATCGTCCACGCCCGCCCGGAGTAAGCCACCGATCTCCTTAAGCCGCTGCTCGTAGGCGCGAATCAGGTCGAGGGCGCCTTCGCCGGTCACCGCCTCCACGCGCCTGACTCCCGCGGCGACGCTCGCCTCGGCCTGGAGCTTAAAGATACCGATCTCGCCCGAGCGATGGACATGCGTGCCGCCGCAGAGCTCGGTCGAAAAATCGCCGATCTTGACCACCCGCACGCGGTCGCCGTATTTGTCGCCGAAGAAGGCGAGCGCGCCTTTGCGGACGGCATCGTCATAGCTCGACTCTTCCGTTCTCACCTCGGCGTCGAGGCGAATCCGCTCGTTAACCTTCTCCTCGATCGCCGCGAGCTTCTCCTCGGGGACGGCGCTCGTGTGATTGAAATCGAAGCGCAAGTGGTCGGACGCCACCAACGAGCCCGCCTGGCGTACGTGGCCGCCCAATTCTTCGCGCAGGACTGAATGCAAAATATGCGTCGCCGAGTGGTTGAGCATCGTTCTCCTGCGATGCTTGGGATCGACGACGAGACGGACGCGGTCTCCGACCTGGATGCGCCCCTTGACGACCTTGCCGCGATGCACGGTGACCTGCGGCGTAGGATGCTGCGTGTCGAGCACCTCCATTCGATCTCCACGCGTCGTTTCGATAACACCACGGTCTCCCACCTGGCCGCCGGACTCGCCGTAAAATGGAGTCTGCTCGGTGATGAGTTCCACCTGAGCGCCTTCTCCAACTTCCGGTTTGCCCTCTCCGCCGGCGTAAAGCGCGAGCACCGCCGATTCGCCGTCGAGCCGATCGTAGCCGATAAAGCTGATGGCGCGATCGAGCTGAATGCGCACGCCGCTCGACAAAACCTCCCGCGCCTCTCTCCCCCGGCTGCGCTGCTCTTCCATGAGGCGTTCGAAGCCGGCCTGGTCCACGGAGATTCCTTCGCCGCGGAGGATGTCCTCCGTCAGATCGACCGGAAAGCCATAGGTATCGTAGAGACGAAAGGCGATCTCTCCCGAGAGGGTTTTCTGCTTCTGTTTTCTCAGATCGGCTACGGCCTCTTCCAACAATCCCAGCCCTTTTTCCAAAGTCTCGCTGAACCGTTCCTCTTCGGCGCGAATCCCTTCGCGGATTCGTCCGCCCTCCTGGCGCAGCTCCGGATAGGCGTCGCCCATCAGATCGGCGACGGTGACGGCGATCTTGTAGAGAAAGGGCTCGGTCAGGCCGAGGATGCGGCCATGTCGCGCCGCGCGCCTCAGCAGCCTGCGCAGCACATAGCCGCGCCCTTCGTTGCTCGGCGCCACGCCGTCGGCGATCAGGAAACTCACCGCGCGCGAATGATCCGCGATGACGCGGAACGAGATGTCGGCTTGAGAATCTGCGCCGTATTTTTTTCCCGCCAGCCCCTCGGCGGCGCGAATCAGGCCGCGCATGAAATCGACGTCGTAGTTCGAGAGCACTCCCTGCAGGACTGCGGCGATCCGCTCCAGCCCCATCCCGGTGTCGACGTGCTTGGCCGGCAGATCTTCCAGCGTCTTGTCGTCCCGGCGGTTGTACTGGATAAAAACCAGATTCCACAGTTCGATGAAACGGGCGCAGCCGCTGTTCACTTCACAATGGTGGTCCGGCTCGCTCTGTCGGTCGCAGGCGCCCGGCCCGCGGTCGAGGTGGATTTCGCTGCACGGCCCGCACGGCCCGGTCTCCCCCATCTCCCAGAAATTGTCCTGTTCGCCGAACCGCCGGACGCGCTCCGCCGGCAGGCCGCTGATCTTCCGCCAGAGCTTTTCGGCTTCGTCGTCGTCCTTATAAACCGTCGCCCAGAGCTTGTCTTTCGGCAGCTTCCACTCGCGCGTGAGCAATTCCCACGCCCACATTATCGCTTCCGCTTTGTAATAATCGCCGAACGACCAATTGCCGAGCATCTCGAAAAAGGTGTGGTGATAGGTGTCGCGCCCGACCGCTTCAAGGTCGTTGTGTTTGCCGCTGATGCGCAGGCACTTCTGCGCGCTGGCGGCGCGCGCGTAGGGCGGCTTCTCCACCCCGAGAAAGACGTTCTTAAATTGCACCATCCCGGCGTTGGTGAAGAGCAGCGTTGGGTCCTTCTCGGGCACGAGCGGGGCGCTGCGCACCACGCTGTGACCTTGCTGGACGAAGTAGTCCAGAAAAGATTTTCGTACCTCGTTACCGGTCATTTTGATAGGGCAACGGGCAGAGGACCTGCCGCAACGAGTTTTTTAAGTCTTGAGTCAACGATAAGATTCATGCCTTCCAGCGTCCTCGCTCCCAGCAGCGATAGATCGCCCGCCTCTGCGAACACCACCTCGTCGATGGTGAAAGACTTGCCCACGCGGATGATAGCGAACCCTACGCTGCGAGTGATCCGCTGGCCGTTGGCCATCACAAACTCGAGGTCTTTTTTCTCCCGCTTGATGGCGAGCTTTTCAAGGATCGGCTCCGGCACCCAGGTATACTCGCTTCCCGTGTCCACCAAGAGTTTCGGAATCACCGCCGACTTGGCGCGATCGACCGAATTCTCGATTCTACATCGTATGTAAAACGTCCCCATACGGAGTCCCCTTCACCCGCTTGCGTCTCTCACGGAGCTAGCCCTTTCTAATGCTGTATCCCGCGTCAGTCATCTGCCAAAGGCTGCTTCAAAAGGTCCGCGATCACCGAGTCGCGGTAGCCGCGGCGCTGGAGGAAGGCGACGGCGCGGCGAAAGACTTTCGCGTCCGTCAAATCCTTGCCGCGAAATCTTTTCTCCAAGAGCTGCTTTGCCCTCTCTTTTCCCTGCTGCCTGCTAAACGTCTCATCGAGAATTTGAGCGATCAACGATTTGGCGATCCCCTTTTTCCTGAGTTCCCTTTCGATCCGCAGCGGCCCGTATCCCCGACCTTCGACCCGACTGACGGTCCAGGCGCGGGCGAAATTACCATCGTTCAGCAACTTGAGCGATACAAGTTTCTTAACCGCGCCGTCGGCCGTCTCGCGTGAGAATCCCAGCTGCGCAAGCTTCCGATGAACCTCGGCCTCGCTGCGCGCCCGATAACTGAGGAATTTGATTGCCCGGTTGAGCGCCTCCTCTTGGGACTCACCCGTCACTTTCCTTTGCTCTTATCCTTTTTCTCCGGCGGAACGGCCTCGACCGCCGCGCGCTTGATCCCCGCCTTGTCGAGAATCTTCTCCCTGATGTCTTTGGCGATCTCCGGGTGCTGCTTGAGAAACTCCTTTGCGCTGTCGCGGCCCTGGCCGATCCGGTCGCCATTGAAAGAATACCAGGCGCCGCTCTTCTCCATGATGCCGGCCTCGCTCCCGAGGTCGACCAGCTCGCCTTCGCGCGAGATCCCCGTCCCGTAGAGAATGTCGAACTCCGCCTCTTTGAACGGCGGGGCCATCTTGTTCTTCACGACTTTGACCCGCGTCCGTCCGCCGACGACGTTGTCTCCCTCTTTGAGCGCGCCGATCCGGCGGATGTCCATGCGCAGGGAAGCGTAAAATTTAAGCGCGTTGCCTCCGGTCGTTGTCTCCGGATTGCCGAACATCACGCCGATTTTCATACGTATCTGGTTGATGAAGATCACGATCGTCTGTGAGCGCGCGATGGTGCCTGTCAGTTTACGCAGGGCTTGAGACATGAGCCGCGCCTGAAGTCCCATGTGGGCGTCGCCCATCTCACCTTCGATTTCCGCCTTGGGGACGAGCGCGGCGACGGAGTCGATCACCACCACGTCGATGGCGCCGCTGCGCACCAAGGTCTCGGCGATCTCCAGGGCCTGTTCGCCGTGATCGGGCTGAGAGATCAGCAGGTCGTCGGTTTTGACGCCGAGCTTCTTGGCGTAACCGACGTCGAGCGCGTGCTCGGCGTCGATGAAAGCGCCCATCCCGCCCTGGCGCTGAGCCTCGGCGACGATGTGCAGCGCGAGCGTCGTCTTACCGGAGGCCTCCGGCCCGTAGATCTCCATGACGCGGCCGCGCGGCACGCCGCCGATGCCGAGCGCGATGTCCAGGCCGAGCGAGCCCGTGGAGATGACCGCGATGTCCTTGATGATTCCGCCCTCGCCCAGCTTCATGATCGCGCCCTTGCCGAACTGTCTTTCGATCTGGCTTACGGCAAGATCGATCGCCTTTTCACGATTCGCATCCATACCAACAATCCTCCTTATTTCAGCCCGCATTCCCGCCAAGCGGAAAAATCCGCAGCGGCGTGTAAATGGCGCCGTCCGGCTTGAGCACGCTTTGAAAAAAAATTACTTCGTTCACCGGGGACACGCCGAAGTCGTGGTCCTTCCAGCCTTCAAGTTGTTGCCGAAGCAGATCGGTCCGTCCGTCGAACTCACGCCAGCGGCCGAGGGTGAGATGCGGCTTGAACTCACGCCGTTCGCGCGCAAACCCGACCGCCTCAAGCCTCTCATCGACGGCCGCCGCCAGAGGCACAAGCCACTTACCTTCCAGCCCCACCCATAACACCCTCGGCCTTCTTATATCAGGAAACACCCCCAATCCTCTACATCCAAAAACGAAGCTCTCCCGGCCTCGGGTCGCCCGCTCCAGCGCGTCTCCGGCCGCCGCGACCCTTTCTTCCGGGATCTCGCCGAGAAACTTGAGCGTCAGATGGAGGCTCTCGTCTTTGACCCAGCGGATTCTTTTAAGCGGTTTCTCAAGCCGGGCTTGGGCCTCGCGGATTCTCCGCGTCACCTCGGGATCGATTCGAATGCCGACAAACGCGCGAATCACGGTCGGAGGAGCGCCGTTCTGAGAAAGTTGAGAGCGGCCTGGGAGGCGCCGAGTATGACCCGCTCCCGGTCGCCCTGGAAATGGAAAGCGCGCGCCTCGCTCCGGCCTTCTTGCGCGACGGCGATCCAAACCGTGCCGACCGGTTTCTCCGCACTGCCGCCCGATGGACCGGCGATGCCGGTAATGCTCAAGCCGATGTCTGCCCCCGCCTCGCGCCGCGCCCCCTCGGCCATTTCCAAGGCCGTCTCCCGGCTGACCGCCCCGTGCTGCTCCAGCGTGGCTCGCTTGACCCCCAGGAAGCGGACTTTAGCGTCGTTCGCGTAACAGACACAGGACGATTTAAAGTAGGCCGAGCTGCCGGCCACGCGGGTGATGCGGTGCCCAACGTAGCCTCCCGTGCAAGACTCCGCAAGGGCCAGAGTCCAGCCTTTTTCGGCGAGTATTTTGCCCACGATCTCTTCTAAAGTCACGTCTCCTTCGCCGTAGATGTGCGCGCCGAGAATCTGCCGGATCTCAGCCGTCAGCTGAGCAAATTTGGCCGCTCGGTCTTGACCGCCGCGAATCGTCAAACGGAGGGTGAGATCGGGATAGTGCGCGCGGAAGGAGAGCGCCGCCGCGGGCGGGAGCGAAAGCGGTTTCACCAGGTCGTCCAGTTTGGATTCCGTCAAGCCGTAGATTTTAAACGCGCCCGAGGAGATCTCTCCGCCTCCCGGACTCGCCTGCGCAATCCACGCGAGTACCGTGGCCTGCATCATCGCCTCCAACTCTCGCGGCACACCGGGGAGCCAGAGCAGCCATCTCTCATCCGGCGTCCGCACGCGAAAGCCCGGTGCGCTGCCGATGGGATTCGGCACGATCTCCGCGCCATCGGGGAACAGGGCCTGTTTCAGATTGTTCTCGGTCCAGGGCAAGCCGCGCGCTTCGAATCTGCGCTTGAGCGCCTGGGCCGTCGTCTCGTCAAGCTTAAGCTCCACGCCGAGATATTCCGCCACGACCTCCGTCGTGAGGTCGTCGGCGGTCGGGCCTAAGCCGCCGGTGCCGAGAACCAGATCGGCGAGCGCAAGTCCGTGCTCGAGCGCCCAGCGCAGCCGCTCTTTCGAGTCGCCGACTTTCAGCACCGCCGCCACCTCGACTCCCAGATCGTAGAGCTTGGCGGCGATGTAAGCCGAGTTGGTGTCGACCACCCGCCCGGTCATCAGCTCGTCGCCGGTGCTGAGGATCACGGCCCTGCGGATCATATCGCGCCCCAAAATAACAGCAGGCGGACAATCATCAGCGCATAGAGGCCGACGATCAGATCGTCTAAGATCACACCCAATCCGCCGCGGATTTTCTCCGCCCGGCCCGCCGGGAACACTTTGATGATATCGAAAATACGGAAAAGAATAAAAGCCAAAGCTACCGGTTTGAACTCGGCGGGTGCGAACAGATTGGCCAGCAAAAAACCCGCGACCTCGTCGATCACGATCCGGCGGCAATCTTTTTCTTGGAGGATCGCCTCGGCCTCCCGGCAGAGCCAAGTGGCAAGCCCGAGAAACGCCGCGAGCGTCAGCAGCGCGAGGGGCAGCGAAACGCCGGCGATGCGGTTCAGCCCCAGAGACAGGGGGATCGCCAGTAAAGTGCCGGCGGAGCCGGGAAACCAGGGGATATACCCAGTTCCGGCGCCGGTGGCAAAAAATAGAATGATCTGTCGCAGATTAGGAGTTTGGTGCGGCAGCCATCTCGGCGAGGAAAAGCTGCTTCCGGGTTTCAAAGACTTTTAACAGCGCCGGCTCGATCTGATCTTCGGCCGGGAATTCAAAACTCAGCGGATCGATGTAATCGCCGTTCTTGTAAAGCTCGAAGTGGAGGTGCGATCCGTTGCTCAAGCCCGATGAGCCGACGTAACCGATGAGTTGCCCCTTTTTGATCGTGGAGCCGCTGCGCAGGCCGGTGGCGACCCTTAGCAAGTGAGCGTAGCGCGTGGAGTAGGAGGAATCGTGCTGGATATCGATCATTCTGCCGTAGCCGCCTCGCCTCCATCCCGCGAAGCGGATCGTGCCGTCGCCGACGGCCCGCACCTGGGTGCCCTTTTTCGCGGCCAGGTCCACGCCGTTATGAGGACGGTCGACCCCCAGTATCGGATGGAGGCGGGAGTGGGCGAAAGCGGAGCTGATCTTGGTGAACTCCAGGGGGAAGCGGAGAAAGGCGCGCGCCAGCGACCTGCCGTCGAGATCGTAGTAGCCGCTCTGCCCTTTGTCTTTTTCGAAATAGATCGCGAAGTAACGCCGGCCGGCATTCATCAACTCGGCCGCCATAATCCGGAAGGCGGCTTTGCTCTCGTTCCCCTTGCGCGACCGCTGCTCATAGACGACTTTGAAGGTGTCCCCTTTGCGGATATCCTTCTCGAAGTCCACTTCCCACGAGAAGATATCCGCCAGCTGGGAAAGGACGGTCTCGTTCAGGCCGACGCGCAGCCCGTCTTCAAAAAAGGATCGCTCGACAACGCCGCCGACGGTTTTGAGCTCGACGTCGTAAGGCTTGTCGCGCTTGGAGTAGACAATCCCCTTGGTCCCTTTTTCCCACGCCAGGGTCGAATCCTCGTTCAAGTCGATCTCGAACGCCTTGAGGGTTTCCGCCGGTTTTTTCTGGCGCGTCGAGGTAGCGGGCGGAGCGAAGTAAAATTGGATATTCCTGCCGGGACGAAAAGCGCCGGCCGGAAGCCGTTTTTGCACCGCCGCGAGCCAAAGCTTCCGATCCTGGTCGGACAGTTTGTAACGCACCAGAAGCTTGCTCAGCGTATCCCCCGGCTTGATCCGATAGGTCACCCGTTTGAGCGCGGTAAGCGCGGGCGGCACGGAGAGGTTGTCCTGGGGCGTCGGAGCAGTTTTGGCCATCCACGCGCACGACTTGGGCTGAGCGCAGGGCAGCGACAGCCCATCGAAGGACGACTCTACGGAGTCGGAACCCATTTTCAGCGGCATGCTTTTTAGTTGTGAAGTCGACTCACGAGTTGTACCGAACGGCGACTCTGGATGAAGACCGGGTCCGTGATCGGCGTAGCTCGCGGAGGGCATGCTGAACGACACCACAGCTAGCGCGGCAGCGAGCGAGAGCGCCGTCCGGGCTTGCTTGTTGAACAAGCCTCGCCCTTCGGTCTGAAGACCTATCGGATTTGACGGATGCATATCAATTTCGTCGGTGATACCTTTTTTCGCCGACGTTGTCAACCCAAAAAATCAGCCGTCACAGAACGGTAGTCTAGCTTATCAAACAAGAACCGTCAGTCACCCCTCAAGACCGGGCTGACTACCCCCTAGGCCCCGGCAGACATCCCTCCTAGCTTCTCTCCCTCTCGGAAAATCTTCGAAGAAAAATCTCGGCCAGGAAAAGGAGAGCAGCAAGGGTGATCAAGTAAGGGTGGAGAGGTTGCGGCGAAAGGGCAACAGGCTCAGCGGCGCTGGCCTCTTTCCCCGGCTCGGGATTAATCACACCGCCCGTGGCTTGGGCGATATTCGCCAGCAAGGCGGTATTGATGTTTCCTTGGGGAATCTCCGTCCTGAGCGGCGGCACGAGCGTATAGCCGACGGGTGGATAGGCGACTCCCGCACCGGACCGCTCCTCCCGTAACTCTATGCGGTAGTCTCCAGGAATAGAGAACGGTAGCGCAGCCTGGTAATGGCCGGGCGCCAACCGCGTTAACATACCCTCGCCTGTCCCCTTGCCGCTGAAAGAATAGCGGAGCGGGTTTCCGTCCGCTGCTTCGGAGTAGAGATAGAGATCCAGCACGGGCTGGCCGGCTAAAAGTCTATTGATTCGGACCTCGTGCGGTGGGACCGTCTCTCCCTCCGGACGAAGCCAATCAAAGACTCTCCCCCAAAACCTCTCCAGTCCACCCCAGGCGATCCAGGCTTTCGACCAGCGGCCGGCGAGGTCGGTGGTGAAAGCTGCCGCCTTCCCCCTCCCGTAGCGCCACGAAGCCAGCAGCGGGAAGCCTATACCCTCGTGAGCGGCCAGCAGGTCCAGCGTTGCGCCCTTCTTCAACTCGCTCTCGATGTAGCCTCCTATGAGAGGAAGCTTGCCCTCGGAAAACCCGCGTAGCATCTCGGAACCTTTGACCGCCTGTGGAACGGATTCTTTATCTTGCCGCTGAGCTTCCGGAGCCCCTTGCGCGATATGTTGAAATACGATTTGCGGCAGCTTCGAAAGATCGGTGGCGACGTAGGGAACCCCGCCGCCGTAGGTCGCGAGCCGCTTGATGAAAGCCTCATCCACTCCTCTTCCGAGGCCGACGGCCGAGACGGTAATCTTGAGTTCCTTCTTCATGTAGCCGACCAGGTCCACATATTCGCTCGGGCTGCCGGCGATCTCGTCCGCGTCGGTCACCAGGATCACGTGCTTGCGATCGGCGGCCTGCAGCTGAAGCTGCCGCATCGCCTCCTCGAGACCGAGAAGGAGGTAGCTGTTTCCGCCCGCCGCCAGACGATCTATCTGCGCTCCAAAAGTAGGGCGGACTTTCTTGACTGGAGCCAGAGGAATGATCGTGGACGGCTTGGTATCGATGGCGATCACGCCGAGGAAGTCCTCCTCCCTAAGTTGGCCGATAACGGCTCTGGCCGTCTCTTTCGCGTAGAGGAGCCGGTTTTCTTTGAGCGGATTCACCTTTTCGTCCATGCTGTTTGATTTGTCGATCACCACGACAACGGCCCGGCTTGGCTCTTCCCTTTTCGGCTCGCGCAGCTCGAGCGGCAAAATCAACTCGATCGGGGTTTGCCCGTAACCTCCGGGCGACAGGCCCTGCTCGTCCCCCAGGATGATAAAGGCGTTGCCTGCGGCTACATGCCGCTCAACCGCGGTGAGATAGGAAGGAGAAAGTTTTTCTCCCGCGACATTGTTGAAGACGACGATGCCGTAACCCGAAGGCGGTGGGAGCGAAGCGGTAGGAACAAGCGAGGTCACCTCGAAGCCGCGCCGCTTGAGAATCTCTTCCAGATATTTGCCTTCGCCCGCCTGGCCATTGAGCAACAGAACCCTGTCTTTGCTCTGGACCGAGACCCACGTCGTGGCCTGATTGTCTCCGTCGAAGCTATCGGCCCGGGCGTCGCGAGGCGCAAATTGCGCCTGCAAGGAAACCAGCGGGCCCTCTTCGAGCGGAACCTGGTAGGCGAGCAGCCGGCTGCCCGGTTTGAGCCTCACCATTTCGTCCTTGAACGGCCGGCCGCCTTGTTTCAATACAAGTCTTCCCTCAACTTCGCCGGAATTGTAATTCTCCACCATGACTTTGAGAGTAGCGCTCTCTCCTTTCACTCCGTAATGGGGAGCGATGACTCGTGTGACGGCAACGCTCGAAAACTCAAACCGGCCCGCCGGCGCCATTGGATAGACTCTGATCCCGGAGCGACCGAGCGACGGGAGGAGACGTTCCGCGGCGCCCTCGGTCTCCCAGCCGTCGGTGAAGAGATAGACGCTCAGCGGCGCGGGCGGAAGACGGAGCAGGGCGGAAAACAGCGTTTCGAGATTTGTCCGCTCCGGCTTGATTCGATCCGCCGCCTCTTTTCCCTTGAGCCACGGCTCCCAATCTTCCACCTCTTCGACCACGCCGCCGAAGACAAAGACCCGGTCAGCCGGCTGCAAGCGGCTTGCTTGCTGCGCCATCCAGCTTTTTATCCCCTCCGGAACGCTACGGGAGAGATCGAAGGCGAACAGCCGCTCGCCTTGCCGGGTCGCTTGCATGACGCGCTCGGGACCGGCCAGAGCGAGAGCGAGGAGTAACAGAACGACCGACCGCCAGAGAGCCACGACAAGAGAAAGCCTGCGAAGCCTCAGCCAGAGCAAAGGCAGAAGGAGCAGCAGCCAGAGCCACAGCGGGTGAGCAAGCTGGATTTGGGAGATGAGTTGATTCATGCCTCGCGCCGGGACCGAAGGAAGCCGCGCCGCAGCGGCGCCGGATTGAGGAACCATTCGAGCAGGAGCAGCAGGAGCGAAGCCACGAGCAGATACGGCCGGAGCGACGAATAGACCGGCCGCGTCCCAGCTGCCGCTTGCTCCCCTTTGAGTTGGATCGCCGTCGGATTGCCGAGATCGGACTCTCTCGCGTCCTGGAAGTTAACGGCGAAGAGCGTTCTCTCCGCGCCGCGCGCCAGTTGATAGATTCCCTGAAGGTAGGTCTGCGCGTAGACGGCCGCCGCTTGATCCAGCGGGATTTTTTCCTCTGCGGGCGTCAGCAGAACGTCGCCCCGGCGCGAGCGGAGATAGAGCGGCTCGCCGGTGACGCGGCTTGCGCCGCCGCCGGCGGCCTGAAACCAGCCGAGCAGGTTCAATGTAAAGATCGACATCGGCAGGTTTTCCCGCCCTAAAAACGGAAAAGGATCGAAACCGAGCGCGACATAGCGAAGGCCGCCCTGCTCCAGGGCGAGCGCCAGCGGCCCGTCGGGACTCTGGACGATCGTGTCGCCGGCGGCGACCGCCCGTAGAGCGCGCGCGTAATTGGGCCGGAACAGCGTGAAATTGACATAGCGCGTGAGATCGTGGGGCTCGCGCCAACCCGATATTACGGGGCGAATCAGGCTCGCGCCGACAGCCGCGAGCGGGTTCCGGCCCGGCGGGAGGATAAACAGCGCGTGGCTGTTCGGCAACGCGGCCGGGGCGGAGTAGTGAAAGATTTCCAACGCGTGGGGCTCGTTGCTCGCCTCGGCGTAAGCCTCCGCGGAGATCGCTTTGATCTCCACGCCCGGAATAGAGCGGAGACTCAGCAGCGGCTGCGGCCGAGGCGAGATGACGAGAATTTTTAAGGCCTGCGAAGCGGGAGAAACAGCGAAGCGACGATTATCGAGCGCCAACCCATCCGCCGCTTCGATCTCAGCTTCGTAGGCCGAGTGAAACGGAATATTTTCGAAAGTGGCCGTAAGGCTCTTGCCCGCGGGCACGGTATGAGACTGCCCGGCCAGAACTTTTCCGCCGCCCTTTAACGATAGTTTGATTTTTTCCGCCCGCGTCGAGAAGCTCACGATCTCCACCCGCGCCTGCAACCGGGCCGAAGCGAGTGAGGAGCGGCTGATCTGAAATGCGGTGATGGCCAGGTTGTCTCTGGGCCGGCCGACTGTGACGACTCGCACGGTCTCGCTCCGCCCTTCAGTGGGACGATCGGTGAAAAAGTAAACGCGCTCGTAGCCTCTCTCCAAGGCCAGCCGCGAAAGCTCCGCCCCGTAGTCGATCGCAGCCTCTCCCAGGTCGAGCGGCGCGAGCAAAGCCAAACGCCGGACCGCCGCGGACAGCGACAGAGGCTCCTCGGTCACGCGGGCGAGAGCCGGCGCCGTGACATAAAGCTCGGCGCGGGCGCCCGCTGGCAATCCGTCCAGGACATGTTTGGCCTCGTCCAGAGCCAGTTGAAAACGGCTCCGGCGCCCTTCGAGCGCCTGCATGCTGGCGGAATTGTCGACCACGATCGCCACGCTCAACGGACGAACCGAGAGCACCGGCTCGCCCAACGACAAGAGCAACAGCAGCAGGAGCAGGAGCTGAAGGAAAAAAATCGGCGGGAGATAGAGTCTCCCCAAAGCTTGCGTCGTGGCGCGGGAGGAAAACTGCTTGAGGAGCAGCAGGCTCGAGAAGACGAACTGCCTCGGCCGCCCTCTGATCAGATAGGGAATCAGCAGGAGCGGCGAAAGCAGCAGGGCGTAGAGCCCGAAGGGGTTCAGAAACTCCATGGCGGCTACTTGAACAGGCCGATGGACGGGAGAGTCGTGAGCACGAAATCGCTCAAATCTCCGTCAGTCACGAACAGCGAATAATCGATCCCGCTCTGGTGGCAAAAACTTTTAAGCTCTCGGTTATGCCGCTCCAGGCTCTCCCGATAGGCCCGGCGGCGCCGCTCGTTCCAGCGAATTCTCAGCTCTTCCCCGCTTTCGCTGTCCACCAGCGCCACGCCGCCGCGCGAAAATCGCGGCTCGACTTCGCGGCGGCTGAGCACCTGCACCGCCGCGATATCGAGGTTGAAGGCGCGCAGGAGATTCAGCCCCTGCTGGTACGATTCGACGGGCGTAAGAAAGTCCGAGATGAGAATCGCTTTTCCGGGACGCCGGATGCGCTTTAAGTGGCGGCCCAGGGACGACGCCAGGTCCAGCGCGCCGGCGGGCGTTGCGGCGGAGACGAAGTCGAGCAGGTCGATCATCCGGTGGCGCCCTTGATAAAACGGCGACGCCTCGGCGGCCTCGCTGTCCCGCAGGCAGTGAAGCCTCACGTGGTCCTGATTCGCCAGCACCACGTAGGATAGCGCGAGCGCCAGGTTGCAGGCCGGCGTAAACTTCTCTCCGCGCGAGGGAAAACCCATCGAGCCGCTGGCGTCGACGAAAATATAGACAAAAAGATCCACCTCTTCGTGAAACAGCCGGACATAGAGGCGGTCGCTGCGGGCGAAGATGCCCCAGTCGATATAGCGGATGTCGTCGCCCGGCGAGTAGCGCCGGTAGTCGGCGAATTCCAGGCTCGCGCCGCGCCGCGGCGAAGTATAGGCGCCCGGCCGGTTCCCCAAAACCGCCTTCCGCGTGCGCACCCGAAGCGCTTCCAGGCGGTTGAGAAAGTCGGTGGTAAACGGTGCAGGGAGCATGGCTGTCTGGCTCTCGATTTTACGCCAGTCAGGGGCCGGGCCATGACCGGCGATGGCGGCATTAGCCTAACTCTTTGCTGTTGGCTACGGTTCTTCTCCGCGAGGACGGGCTTTTCTGTTGGTCTCAACGATAGCGTCTAGTTTTTCCTTCACTTCGGGATCGATCTTTTCTTTAGGCACAAGAAGGGCAAGTTCATGGAAGTTTTTCTTAGCCATGAGGTTAGGAAGACCTAACTTTTTGAAATACTTGTCAAACAACGGTGCAAGGAAGTCGTCACTCACCTTTGTATCTACATTCCAAGGGGAACCCTTTCCCAAAGTTTCAAGAGCTCGCTCGACCTCATTGATCGCTTCTTGCATTATTCGAACCCGGTGATTTGCTTCGCCTGACGCAAAAAGAGGCCCTGCTGCTTCCTGTTGACCCGATGCTCTCGCGTAGCTTTCCAGCGTCTCAGTGCAACAGAAGTAATTCTCGATCTCTCTACGTTTCCAGGTTAAGCCTTTTACGCCCAACTCCATCGACAGCTCCTGTTCAAGTCGGTCAAAGACAGCAATGCCGTGGAGATGTGGCACCGCTTCACGCAGCCCATAAAAGTGTTTTTGAACCCCACTCGGCTGGTTACCGACGTAATGGACGAAGGGTCTCTCCAAAGCTTCAAGGGCTTCTCGATAGTCCAGCTTATCAGCGAACGCCCGGAGTATGGCAAGATCGGTGGAACCTTCTAGGTAGAGCACCCAGCCGGTTTGCTCAGCCAAGTAATAATGTTCGTACCCAATCTCCTTTAGGGCCTTCAGTACTTGACTTCCACGGTCATTGAGCCTGTGGGGTTTCCCTACAAATGCAATGACAACGTCTCTCTCTGCCGCTTCGTTGAGCAAAACCTCTGAATGGCTAGTGGCGATGACTTGGTTGCCATTTTCTCGCGCTACCTCGACAAGAAGTTGATAGATCTGTCTCTGCCTGAGGATTTCTAAATGCGCATCTGGTTCATCCAGTAACAGCACTGCCCCAACATGCGCGTACATATAAGAGAGGAGAAGGAGTGTTTGCTGAAGCCCCCTACCTGCGGAGGAAAGATCAAACAGGACACCTTCCTCTTTGTATCCCATCGTGATCTCTCCTCGTTCACGCACGTACTCAGGTGGGTCAAGTTCCGCACCGAAAAGCAACTTAATATGGCGGACCAATTTATCCCAATGTTCTTTTCTCTCGGTGTAAATCCGATAGCACAAGTTTCGCAGCACGTCGGCTGTTCGGCCTTCGCCTACTCGCACATTAATCGCGCCGGCGTCAAGGCGAATCTCGTTTGCAGCCAAACCTGACATAGGGGGCAAGAACGCCACCTGAACTTTGTCGGCTTGCTCCGGAATGGGCATGCGCGGGGAATCTTTGTCCTCAGAGAGACGCAACGGGCGACAATAGAAAGATTCCTTGTTGGCGTAATCGAATTCTAGCCCGCATCTCCACTGTTTGTCTTCAGTGACACCTTCCACCAAAATATCAATGCGGACATTTTTTGTCCTTTGTCGTCCGTCAACTTTTCGAACATCTCGCACGTGGAGGTCGCGCCATAGTAAGTCCGCCCCGGGGACCGGTATTGCCACTAAATCCCGTCGGTTAATAGTTACACCGGGACGTTTTTCTGGAGCTGTCCTGCTTTTATATTCCTCATTCCAACGTTTAAGACCAATTTCCCAAAGAGCGAGTGCCTGGAGTGCTGATGTCTTCCCCGAGTTGTTCGGACCGATGAAGACAACAGGATCCCCCAGCTCGATTTCGTCCTTCCCAAACTTCTTGAAATTGATGATGGTCAGTTTTGTCAGCATCGTGTAATGCTCCGGGACCTGTCCCCGCTCTTTTATCCTATTTCGAGCAGCTTGTCATGAGCGTTTCTGGCCGCACCGCTGGCTGACGCTGAGGGTCAGGCAAGGATGTATTTCCCCGACTTTCTTGTCCCTACCCGGCGCACCAAGCCGGCTTCGATGAGCGGGTTCAAGATATCCATCGCGCCTTGCCTCGAAACCGCCAGGCCTTCCCATATCTGACTCGGTGTCAGGCTCTTGTGATCCCGGAGCAAGAGCAGCAGTTTCTCTTGTTTCGGCCGCAGCACGATCTTTTTATTCCCGGTCTCCGCGCTGAGGCGCTGAATGCGCGACCAGACTTTTTCAAGCGTTAAACGCAGCCCTTCCGCCGTGTACTCGAGCCAGCCGGCTAGCTCTCCTCCCTGTTTTCTGACGGTATCCAGGGCTTCGTAGTACCGCGGCCGGTCTTCCCAGTAAAACTCGTCAACTGAAAAGATGCGATGAGTGTCGAAACCACGCCGATAGAGCTCCCATAGCGCCAATGTCCGGCCTGTCCGGCCGTTCCCGTCGCCAAAGGGATGGATATCTTCGAAGCGATGGTGAATCACGGCCGATGAAATAACCGGCGACCACTTGGACGCCGCCTTATTCCACCATTCCAAGAGTTCGGACATCAATCCGGAGACCATCTCCGGCGCCGGTGGAAGATAACGACCAACCCTGACGAGGATGTCCCGATAGCGTCCAGCCCTTCCTTGATCCATGACTTCCGATCCAATGATGCGGTGGAGTTCCAGCACATCTTCGTGTGCGATCTGCCTCTTGTGCGCCCGCTTTTCGATGAAACGCAAGCCGGCCAGGTAATTCAAGACCTCGCGCCGTGAGCGTTCCGTTACGGCCGCCAACGCACGGCCTTCTTCCAGTGCCCGGACCTGCTCCAGCGTCAAGGGATTTCCCTCGATCGCCGTGGAGCTGTGAGTATTCCGAACCCGCGTGTCTCTCTGGAGCGTGGGAATCCAGGCAACCTGAACCGCCGCCGACTGGATTTTTTCCCGCAGCACCGCGATCTCCTCGGTGAGTTTCAGAAGGCTCGGCGTAATCGTAAAGCTCGGCTGGTAGGCCATGAAAAGAAGCCTACATATTAGTCAAGTATAAGTCAAGTTATGGGTCAAGCCGGCCTCTACTTCACCGTCACCCGCAAGACCCGGTCGTCGTCGGCATCCGGACGGCCGCGGCCGTCGCGGTTGCTGGTGAGGAGATAAAGCGCGCCGTCGGGCCCTTCGACGATGTCGCGTAGCCGGCCGAACTCGCGGACGAAGAGGCGCTCGAATGTCGCAACTTTGCGCGGGTTATTCGGATCGAGGACGATGCGGTAGAGCGACTGGCCGCGCAGGCCGGTGAAAAGCAGCGACCCGGCCGACAGACCGCGCGTTACAAACGTCGTGCCGCCGGGCGCCCAGGTTTCGCTGTCGCCGCTGTGGAGGACCGGCGACACCATGCCTTCGCGCGCTTGGTCGCCTCGAATAACCGGCCAGCCGTAATTTTTTCCCGGCTCGATCAAGTTGACTTCGTCGAGACAACAGCCCTGAAAGCCGCTCGGCCCATGCTCGGTCGCGTAGAGACGGCCCGTGCCGGGTTGCCAGGCCAGGCCTTGTGGGTTTCGGTGGCCGTAAGAATAGACCGGAGATTTCGGAAATGGATTGTCCGCCGGCGCCGTCCCGTCCCCATTGAGACGAAGGATCTTGCCGTTGAGCGAGGAGAGATCCTGCGCGTGGCGCGTCTCCTGCGCGTCGCCCATCGTCCAGTAGAGCTTCCCGTCGGTCCCGAACTTCACCCGTCCGCCGTTGTGGTTGCTCGCCGCTGCCACGCCGTCGAGCAACACCTTGTCCATGACGCCCTTGCCCGTCGTCGGATCGTCGCGCAGGCGAGCCAGCCGGTTTTTTACCCGCCCTCCGCCGTCGCGATAGGTGTAGGCGGTGTAAAGAAATCGGTTGCTCTCGAACCGAGGATCCAGGGCAAAACCCAACAGACCCGATTCTCCCCTTTCATAGACTTCGATCTCCAGCCACGGCTCTTTTTGCAAATTTCCATTTTTGATGACGCGAATGCGCCCGGGACGCTCGGTCACGAAGATGCGGCCGTCTGGAGCGAACGCGACGGCCCACGCCGTCTCAAGCCCGCGCGCGACCACTTCTACTTGCGGCTTGATTTGAGCGACGCTTGGCGCCGGTGGCAGCCAGCCGATGGCTGTGGCGATGACAACTGAAATAATTTGTTTACGAATGACGCCTGACATGATCCGCTGCCTAGTCTCGCGGAACTTTTTTGATGATCGCAGCGAGAATCTGATCCGGGCCGACGTTTTCCGCCTCGGCCTGAAAATTGAGGATCAAGCGGTGGCGCAGCGCCGGATAGATCACCGTCTCGATATCTTCGTCACTCACGTGGACCCGGTCTTCCGCCAGCGCGTTCCCTTTGGCCCCCAGAATGATCGCTTGAGCGCCGCGCGGGCTGGCGCCGAAGCGAACATATTCCTTGACCTCCGGAATGACCCCTCCCTCTTTATGGTCGTTCGGCTGCGTCGCATGGACCAGTCGCACGACGTAGCTTTCGAGCGGCGGCGCAATGAGAACCTGGCGCAGCAGCAGCTGCATCTCGGCGATCGACCTTGCGCCCTCGGCGGCAAGCACCGGCGCCGGCTCGGGCAGCTCCGCGCGCGTGGTGCGCTTGAGAATCTCCGTCAGCTCGGCGGGCGTGGGCGGCAAAACGACCAGCTTGAAAAAAAAGCGGTCGAGCTGCGCCTCGGGCAGTGGATAGGTGCCTTCGAGCTCGATGGGATTCTGCGTCGCCAGAACCATAAAGGGCGACTCCATCGGATAGGTCACGCCGAAGATCGTCACCTGGCGCTCTTCCATCGCCTCCAGGACGGCCGACTGCGTCTTTGGCGTGGCGCGGTTGATCTCATCGGCCAAAACGACCTGGGCGAAGATCGGCCCTTTCTTAAACTGAAAATCGCGCCGCCCGTCGCCTTCGCTCAGCACCTGCGTGCCGACGATATCGGACGGCATGAGATCGGGCGTAAATTGAATTCGCTTGAACGACAGGGCCAAAGCGCGGCTCAGAGACTTGACGAGCAACGTCTTCCCCAACCCCGGCACGCCTTCCAACAGCGCGTGGCCGCCGGCGAAAAAGGCGATAATCACCTTGCGGACAGCATCCTCGTGGCCGACGATTACTTTTTTGACTTCCGCCTCGATGCGAGAAAATATCTCTTGGAATTTCTTCGGCTCCATCGGTCTCCCTTTTGTTGTTACTTGATCAGTCCGCGGTATTCCAGCGGCATCCTCTGCTGCTCGGGCGCTGCTTCAGGAGAATCGGGCCGGCGCAACGGGAGATTGCCGACCGGCGGCCGGGCTATCGAACCTTTTTTCTTTCTCGTGCCGGTCGAACCGCTGCCCGATGAACCTTCGATCTCCTCTTCCGGCAGTTGGACGATCACGAAACGGGCGTCTTTTGCCCCTGGCCCGCCCTGCTCGCCGGGCCGCAGAAAACGCTCGGAAGCCCTACCCGTCGGGTTTCCCTTCCCCAGGCCCGTAGCCGGCTTCGCCCGCGCCCCCTCCGTCTGATCAGCCTTGGATGCATCCCCCTGCTCTTTTCCCCGCGGCTCTGCGCCAGCGCCGCTCCGGCCCCCTTCGCTCTTTCCCTTCGAATCCATAGCTCCCGCCGTTGGCGACTGCGCGGGTGATGATTCTGCCAGGTCCTTCGAGGGCGACTGCCCATCGCGCTGTTGGATGTCCTTCGTCCCCTCGCCCTCGCTTTGCTCTCCCCTGCCGCCTCGTCCCAGAGGCGATCGCTCGGCGCTGCCGCCCGCGTCGCCCGATTCGCCCTTCTCCAGGTTGTCTTGCAGCGCGCTGAGGGTGTTTTTCGTCTGTTGAAGCAGCTCTTGGTTATTGCCCCCCTGCTCCGGTTGGGCGGAGAGTTGCTTCTTGACCTGCTCCGACGCCCGTTCGATCGCCAATCGCTTCTCATCCACTGTCACCGTTGGGTCGGGAAGTTTCGCCGCCAGGGTCTTGAGCCGCTCGGCAAGCTCGGCGAAGCGCGGAACCTGGCTGAGCCGCTCCGCCAACGCCGCGGGATCTTCAACCGTTTTCTGCCTGCCGGCGAGCCGGGGCTCAAGCTCGATAAACAGATGAAACAGCAGAATCAGCAGCAGCGAGGCAATCAAGGAATCATAAAAGCTCCGCCGCAGCCGAAACGGAAAATCTCTATCGACATCGAGACGGCGCAGAAACGAGACCGCCTCCTGGCGCAGGCGGGACCAGAGCGCGGGCGAGGAGGAGCGCGGATCGACGGTCGCCAGTGTAACAAAGCGACTTTCGGCCTGGGTTCGCTCGTCGATCAGGCGAGCCACCGCGGCGAGCGACGGAACCAGAGAGTAATAGCGCCAAAGGCCCAGCGCACCGCAGCCGAGAAAAAAAAGCGCGCCGGCGGCCAGCAAAACCGACGGCGCGAGCCGTCCAAAGCGGTAGGAGAAAAAGGCGATGTAACAAAACGCCAGCAGCGTGGGGAGAGAAAAGAGCAGCGCATCCCAGGCGGCGTGGCGCGCGAGATGCCGTCGCACCCCCAGCAGCAGCCCTTCCGGCCGCAAAGCCTCCGCTTCGGCGACAGAGACGGCCATGGCTGTTCAATATAACATGGCCGCCGCCGGAATAAAGCCGCCCTGGCCGTCGATCAGGGGCGCTGGTCGTGACTCGTGTTCGTGTCACTTCGAAGCAGTCCTCCGAGCTTTCGTGTTCGTCCTCTACCCCGAGCACGAGCCACGATCACGAGCACGGACTTTAACGATGGGCCTTTTTCAGCAGGCTCACAGGTCAGCGGCCGGCGCGCTGATAGAGCTTCACCGCCTGGTTGTGCTCCTTGAGGTCGACCGAGAAGAGATGCGAGCCGTCGTTCTTCGAGACGAAGTAGAGATAGGGCACCGCGGCGGGCGAGAGCGCCGCTTTGAGCGAAGCGAGGCCGGGATTGCAGATCGGTCCGGGAGGGAGGCCTTTGACGCGATAGGTGTTGTACGGGTGGTCGGTCCGAAGATCTTTGCGCGTAATATTTTTTGTCCCCTGCACCGCGTAGATCACGGTCGGATCGCTTTGCAGCGGCATCCTGAGCTTCAGCCGATTGTGAAACACGGCGGAGACCAGAGGCCGCTCGGCCTCCGTGCCGGTCTCCTTTTCGATGACCGAAGCCAGCGTCACCACTTCATGGACCGTAAACCCCATCGTCTTCGTCTGCTCCTCCATGGCCGCGCTGAACGCGGCGCGAAACTGCTCCACCATCGAGATCAAGACCTCTTTCTCCGTTATCCAGCGCGGGAGTTGGTAGGTGTCGGGAAAAAGATATCCCTCGACCCCGCCGCTTTCATCTAAGCGCAGTTCTGAAAGCAGTCCGGGGCTCTCGGCTTCCCTCAATAGCCGCTCCTTATCGACGACGCCTCCCTTTTCGAGCAGCTCCGCCGCCTCGCGCAGCGTCAACCCCTCCGGGACCGTGACCCGGTAAAAAAAACCCCTGCCGGGGATCATCTGGTCCAGCGCCGCGGCCGATGCCAGCGGCAGCTCAAAGCGGTAGAAGCCCCAGTGGACCCTTTTGTCCAGGCCGTTCAGCCAGGCCCAAATCGAAAAGATCCGCTCGTTGGCGATCACCGATTTTTCCTTGAGCTTGCGGACGACGGATGAAAACGGCTCGCCGCGCTCGATTTTGATCTCCACTTTTCCCGCGGCCTGCCGTCCGGGCGCGAACAAGCCGGCGACCAGCGAGCCAAAGACGATCAGCAACGAAAGAAACGCAAAGAGAGAGGTTAGAACAAATCGTTTCACGATTGCACGGCCTCGGACAAATTATAGGGAAGAGTCGAAGAAGCTCGCTGCAAGGCTAATTCTCGGTCAGGTTGACTTTCATCCAACCCTCGATCTGCCTCACGAAGCCGGCGAAGGGATCTTCCCCCGGCGCCGGGGCGAAATAGGCTTTACGCATGTAGTCGAGGGCGCCCGAGTAGTACTCGAACTTCTTCGACAGCTCCTGAAAGAGAATAAACCCGGTGCGGTAAAGCGAGATATCCATCTCGGAAACGGTCCAGTAGGAGCGGCTGCCTTCCTGAAGGTAGTAATCGAGGAAGCCCCGCTTTTCAACGTGGGAGCGAAAGATGCCGCTCATGAACAGGGTATAATCGCCTAGATATTTTCTGACCGCCCGCTCTCTTAAGAGCCCGGCGTCTCCCGCGCCCTCGTGGCGGGTTGCCGATAGGATTTCAACGACGCTCTCCATCTTCTTGCCGGCGCGCGAGCGGAGGCGGTAGAGGCTGTCGGTGGCGGAGAAGTCGGTCAGCACGTCCGCCACGTACGTTGCGACCGTCGCGTCGTCGATGCCGAGCTGCCGGAAACTGCGGCGCGTCAGCTCGTGAAAGAAGTTGTGTAAGCGATCCGGGGAGACTTTCTTCTCCATACCTGTCTCTAAATAATACCAGACTCGTCAAGCGTTGAAAACAAAATTCTCCCGGCGGGCTGCCTCCCCTGGTCATTTTCCCGGGCGGCGATATAATGGGACCGTTGTTTCTCCCCGGCGGCTCTTCAATCTCCCAGGAGGCGCTTATGGCACGGGATCTCAAAGAAGTGTTTTTCCGCTTGGACGGGGCCTGGGCCTCATTCGAGCTGATGTCGATTCGCAAGCGCGAGGACTATTTGAAGCCTTTCCATGTCCTGCGCTGCAAGATCGACGACCAGGTGGATTTCGAGGCCCCCGAGGACGCGCGCAATACGACCGAGGCCTCGGTGTTGATCGAGATCTTCGGCGATGAGGAGCTGGTCGCCGCGACCGGCCGCGGCCCGGTCCATGCGGTGGACAACGCCATGCGCAAGGTCTTGGAAAAGCACTATCCGCAACTGGCCGAAGTCAGGCTCGAAGAGTTCGACGTGCGGCTGTTACACCACGGGGAGGTTTTCGAGGACGACGAAGAAAGAGGCGCGGGCGGGCCGGTGCGGGTGCTGGGGATTTTTTCCGATGGGAAAGAGAGATGGGGAACCGTCGGCGTGGCGGAGGATATTTTACAGGCGAGCGTCGCCTGCATTATCGACGGATTGGAATGGAAGCTGCGCGGGGAGCACAAACACTGAAGCAGGCCGCTGAAAAAGGCCCATCTACGGCGTTGCGCTTCGAAACGCCTCGCTCGACGTACTAAAAGAGTACGCCTGCGCTCGTCGATTTCTCGCGCGCCTTGTATCTGGGACCTTTTTGAGCGGCCTGAAAACGGAGCTTTCAACACTAGGCCCGGCGTGAATCTCCTATCGTTCATGAGGACTCGCCCTTTCGGATTGCTGCCGTTCGTGTCGTTGATGCTGTGGGGTTGTCCGATGGAAGAGAAATTCATCTTTTTTCCCTCGTCCGCCATCGAACAAACTCCGCGCGATATCGGGCTTGCCTTTGAAGACGTGTTTTTCACCGCGAGCGACGGCGTTCGACTGAACGGCTGGTTCGTTCCTCACCCGCAGGCCACGACTACGCTCCTCTGGTTTCACGGCAACGCCGGCAACATCAGCCATCGGCTGGGAAATCTCCGCCTGCTCCACGACAAGGTCAAAACCAACGTCTTTGCGGTCGACTATCGCGGTTATGGGCGAAGCGACGGAACGGTTTCCGAGCAAGGCACCTACCGGGACGCGGAGGCCGCGCTCCGCCATCTGCGGGCACGGCAGGAGATCGACGCTAAAAACACCGTGATCTTCGGTCAATCCCTGGGCGCCGCCGTAGCCACGGAGCTGGCGAGTCGCCAAACCTGCCTCGCCCTCATTCTCGAAGCGCCCTTCGCGTCGGTGCGGGCGATGGCGCGCGTCGCCTTCCCCTGGCTGCCGATCGGCCCGCTCATCCGCACCCGCTACGAGGTGATCGAAACGATCAAACGAGTCAAGGCGCCGATTCTCATCCTCCACGGCGACCGGGACGAGGTGGTGCCTTTCGACCAGGGCAAACAGGTCTTCGCGGCGGCCCCGGAACCCAAAGAGTTTTACACGATCGCCGGCTCGCACCACAACGACACCTACGTCGTGGGCGGCGACGCCTACTTCGCCACGATCAAGGACTTCATTGAGAAGGCCGCGCTCCGCCCGACAAAAGCGCCGTAGCCTCTATCATCATCCCCCCGCAGGCGAGACCTCATGGCGCAAGTCTTCGGGCCGCGGCCGATAGGTAGCTACCATGAGTCGAAGCTCTCTCATCGGACGTCCGCGGCCCTCTCCCTCGCGCCCGTCGGTCTCGCCGGGAAAGCCGCTGCCCGGTCGAAGAGCCCGCGCATCCGATACCGCCGGTAGGATTAAGCCGCTACCCATTGCGCGGGCTCGGAGAGCGGGTGGCGGCTTTCCCCGTCAACACACTAGACAATAACCCGCCGGTTAGCTTATAAGGATACTCCTAGGGGAGGAATGGATTTATGGGCCGCGTCTCATCTGGTTTCATCGAAGCTCTCGATCGTATCGTCGCCGACTACCAGCTCAGCCTCAAATGGTGCGCCTATTCCAAAGACCGGCTGACCGTGCACGGCGCGCGGACGCTGGTCCAGCAGTGGGGAATCTTCACCCGCCACAGCCGCCGCTGCTGGGCTTACGTCGTGGGCAACTGTTCCCATCTCGAAATCCGCAAATTCGTCGTCACCGAGAATCTCTATGAAGAAGAGGCGCTCGAAGGCCACTCCCATTATGAGTTGCTCGTGCGCATGGGCCAGGCCGTGGGGCTGAGCCGGGAGGAGATCGAGCAGGCCAAGCCGCTGCCGACCACGGTCGTCGCGCTCCACGCCTGGGAGACCCTGACCAAGAACCGCACTTGGTATGAAGGGTTGGCGGCCAAAGGGGTGCTGGAGCGGACCAATAACCCCCACTGCGGAAACTTCTCCGCGCTCGAAGGCGAGCGCTGGATGCGCCAGCTCAAGCTCTCGCGCAAAGACGTCGAGTTCTGGCTGCTGCACGACTCGGTCGACCAGGTGCACGGCGACGGCTCGTTCCGCATGCTGGAGAAATATTTGAAAACCGACGCCGAGCGGGAAGCGGCGATCCGCGCCGCCGAGGAATCGATGATGGCCTGGAGAGTCTATTTCGACGGCATGTATGAAGCCGGGATCGAACGGACCCCGATGAAGGAGCGCTGGTATGGCACAGCCTGAGCATAAACCGGCTCTCAAAGCGTTCGACGAGGAGCTGAAGCGGGTCCACATGACGGGCCAGTGGATCTACGAGGAGCTTTTGTCAAAGGCCATCGGCGGCCCGCGGCCCAAAGGCGTTCCCTACATCTGGCCGTGGGACCTGGTCTATCCCAAGCTGCTGGAGGCCTGCGACGCCCTGCCCGAAAGCGAGACCGCGCGGCGCAGCCTGTTGTTCGACAATCCTGGCATCGAAACGCACGGCACGACGCACACCCTCCTCATGGGTATCCAGATGATCAAGCCCGGCGAGCATGCCTGGGCGCACCGCCACACGATGGCCGCGATCCGCTTCGTCATCCAGGGCGACGGCAACGTCTGCACGACCGTGGACGGCGAGCCCTGCCCGATGGAGGACTACGATCTCATCTTGACGCCGACGTGGACCTGGCACGACCACCGCAATCCGACCTCGAAGAGCACGATCTGGCTCGACGCGTTGGATGTCCCGCTGGTGCTGGGTCTCAACGTTCCGTTTTACGAGCCTTATCCGGGGAATCAACTGCAGGCGCTGAGGGACGAAGGCGACTACCTGCAGCGCAGGGCCGCCACCGTGCGCCCCACCTGGGAAAAAGCCAAGACGGCGAACCTACCGATGCGCTATCGCTGGAAAGACACCGATGCGCAGCTCAAAGCCCTGGCGAAAACTCCCGGCAGTCCTTACGACGGCGTCTCGCTCGAATACGTCAATCCGGTCGCGGGCGGCTCGACGCTGGCGACGATGGGCTGCTGGATCCAGATGCTCCGGCCCGGCGAGCGGACAAAAAAACATCGCCATACTTCGAGCGCGATGTATTTTGTGGTTCGCGGCGAAGGGACAACGATGGTCGGCGAGCAGGCGCTGGAGTGGAAACAGCACGACTCTTTCGTGATTCCGAATTGGGCCTGGCACGAGCATGTCAACCGCTCGCACGGCGACGAGGCGATTCTGTTTTCCGTCAACGACATTCCGGTGCTGAACGCCTTCGGGCTTTACCGCGAGGAGCCGGAGAATTCGCTCGGCGCCGTCTCGGCCCCGCCCGTCCCGGCGGTCGCACAGGCAAAACACTAAAAAATAGGGAGCATGAGGATGAGGACTACTTTAGCCGCGTTACTGGGGGCGCTATTTTTTCTTTCCGCCGTGCCTGAGAGCCGGGCGCAGGCGCCGTTGCAGAAAGTGACGATCAGCTACTCCAGCAGCGGCATCACTTCGATTGAATTTTTCATCGCCAAAGAAAAAGGCTTCTTTCGCGAGGAAGGTCTGGAGCCGCAGTTGGTTCAAATGTCCGCCAACGCGGCGATCGCCGCCGGAATCACGGGCGATTTGATCGGCTTGAGCTCGATCGGCAGCGCCATACGGGCGATCCAGCGCGGCCTTCCGCTGAAGGCGGTCTCCGTAACGCTGCGCCGCCCGCTCTTCTGGCTGATTTCCCGGCCCGAATACAAATCGGTCAAGGATCTTAAAGGAAAGATCATGGGCATCGTGACCTTCGGCGGGAGCCAGCACACGGCGGCGAGGAAACTGATAAGCCTTGGCGGCCTCGATCCGGACAAAGACCTCACGGCGATCCAGGCGGGAGAGGAAAGCCGGCAGCTCCAGGCGCTGGTCACCAACGCGATCCAGGTTTCGGCGATCAGCCCGCCGTGGGTGCTGATCGGCCGCGACAAATTCAAGATGAATATCCTGGACAGCTCGATCGATAAGTTCGCCAGCATTCAGAACGGCCTGGCGGTTCATGTAAAAACCCTTCAGGAAAAACCCGACCTGGTGAAGAAGATACTGCGCGCCAAGGCCAAGGCGGCGCGCTATTTCGAACAAAACGAAAGAGAGGTGAGCCAGATGCTCGCCAAGATGTGGAACACTGAGCTGCCGATCGCGCTGGAATCCTATCGCATGTCCAAGCCCGCGTTCACGGGATCGGGGATTCCTTCGGATGAAGAGATCAAGGAATACCTGGCGCTCGACGCTCAGATCCTCAAGCTCCCGGAGCCGATGGCGCCCTCGCAGGTATTCGACTTCGCGTTGCGCCGCGAGGTCAACCGGGAGTTGGGGATCAAATAATAATTGTGAATTTTGAGTGTTGAATTTTGAGTTAAAATCCAAAATCGGATGCGGCAGAGGACAGGAGGGGGAAGATGGCAAAGAGCGCTGCGAGAGTTGCGGGAGCAGAAAGAGGATACGCCGATCTGCGCGATCACATAGACGCGCTGGAGCACGCGGGGTTGCTGGTCCGGGTCAAGCGCGAGATCAACAAGGACACCGAGATGCATCCGCTGGTCCGCTGGCAGTATCGCGGCGGCCTGCCGGAGAAAGATTGGCGCGGCTTTTTGTTCGAGAACGTCACCGGCGCGAAAGGACGGCGCTACGATATTCCGGTCGGCGTCGGCGTGATGGCGGGATCGAAGTATATCTGCGCCGTCGGCCTGACCTGCAAGCCCGAAGAGATCCCCGACAAGTGGCAACATGCCTTCAGCAATCCAATCGAGCCGACTATCGTGAAGAGCGGCCCGGTACAGGAGATCATACAAACGAAGGATGAGTTGAAGCGCGCCGGCGGGCTCGATCAGTTCCCGGTCCCGATCTCGACGCCGGGATTCGACGGCGCGCCGTTCATCACCGCCGGCCACTGGATCACCAAAGATCCCGAGACCGGCATCCGCAACGTGGGGAACTACCGCGGCCACCTGAAAGCGCAGGACCGGTTGGGGATCTTTCCCGGCCCCGGACAGCATGTCCTGGCCCACTGGAACAAACACCGGGAGCGCAAAATCCCGATGCAGGCCGCGGTCGTCGTCGGCCCGCCGCCGGTGGTTTCCTATGCGGCGGTGCAGAAAGTCCCCTACGGCGTCGATGAGATCGCCGTCGCCGGCGGCCTGGCCGGCGAGCCGATCCGGCTGGTGAAGTGCCAAACGGTGGATCTGGAAGTTCCTGCGGACGCCGAGATCGTCATCGAAGGGATTCTCGCCACCGATCTATTGGAGCCGGAGGGGCCGTTCGGCGAATCGCACGGCTACATGCACCCACGCATGATGAACCCCTTCATGGAAGTCACCTGCATCACGCGCAAGAAGAATCCGATTCTCGTCTCCTGGACCAGCCAGGTCACGCCGAGCGAATCGAGTATTATCAAGCGAGTCGGCTACGAGCCGCTGTTTCTCAAATTTCTCAAAGCCGAGCTGGGGATCAAGAGCGTTGTGCGGGTCGCGATGCACGAGCCGCTCACCAATCTGCGCAAGGTGATCGTCGTGCAGATGAAAAAACCGACTGAGGCGGAGATCTGGCGCGCGCTCACCGGCGCGGCGACGTTTCATCCGGGCGTGGGAAAATTTCTGGTCGCGGTGGACGAGGATATCGACCCCTGGGACATGGACATGGTGATGTGGGCGATCAGCTACCGCTCCCAGCCACATCGGGACACGCAAATCCTGCGCGGCCGCGAGGCCGGCCACGGGCCGCCGTTCGGCCGCGACGACCAGCCCGTCGAGACGCGCACAGCCGACGAATCGGCGCTGTTGATCAACGCCATCCTGCGCGATAAATTTCCGCCGGTCTCTTTGCCGAAGAAGGAATACATGGAAAACGCCAAAAAGATTTGGGAAGAGTTGGGGCTGCCGCGGCTCTCGCCGAAAAATCCCTGGTACGGCTATGAGCTGGGCGATTGGGACGAGGAACTCGACGAAGAGGCAAGGCTCGCGGTGGAGGGCGAGTATCTGAAAAACGGCGAGAAGCTCAAGGGCCTGCGGAAAAAAGTCTAATCTCCAGCCGGTCTCATCACGCCCGAATCATTTTTGCTACACGGGTGTAGCAAAGCTGATACGCATTCCATCGCGCTCGTAATTCTCGAGCGTCTCAATCTCCGAAGAAATTGGCCATAATTTCAACGACTTGACATTCGCGTGCCATCCGGGCAACTGTGGCACGGGCCTTGCGCTTGAACTTCGCTGGAGAAAACCATGAGCCGCCGCCTTGTGGTGCTATTCGCTCTGATCCTGAGCTGGGCAGTTGTCCATCCCGCCGCGGCGCAGCAGACCAAGAAAGTTCCCCGAATCGGTTATCTGTCGCCGTTTTCTCCCGCATCCGAAGCAAGCAAGCCTTCGTTGGAAGCCTTCCAGCAAGGCCTCCGTGATCTGGGTTGGATTCCGGGAAAGAATGTAAACGTCGAGTACCGCTGGGCGGCAGAAAAGTACGAACGGCTCCCTGAGCTTGCCACCGAGCTGATCCGTCTCAACGTAGATGTCATCTACGCCATGGCTGCCGCAGCTGCTCTCGCTGCTAAACGCGCTACAACCACCATACCGATTGTCTTTGTCGGGCTGGGCGATCCGGGGTGAGCCTCGGACTGGTCGACGGTCTTGCACGACCGGGGGGAAACGTCACGGGGTTGGGAGGCCTCACCTTGGAATTGAGCGGCAAACGGCTGGAGCTACTGAAGGAGGTCGCGCCAAGAGTCACTCGCGTCGCAGTTTTAGCGAATCCTTCACACCCGATGACCGCCCCGACGATGCGTGAAATACAGAGCGCGGCTAACGCTCTGGGCCTACGGATTCAGATACATGAGGTGCGAGAGGCCCAGAAAATCGAGGGAGCCTTCGCAGCAATGACCCGACAACGGGCGGGTGGGCTTATGGTGCTCCAAGACCCGCTGTTCTTCAGTCAAAATAAACAGATCTTGTCACTTGCGGTAAAAAGCCGCCTTCCCGCGGTCTATGTAGAGAGCGGCTGGGCGCCAGCGGGAGGACTTATGAGCTATGCTCCAAGCTTGCCTGATTTGCACCGGCGAGCCGCCATTTACGTGGACAAAATCCTAAAAGGCGCCAAGCCCGCCGACCTGCCGGTGGAGCAGCCGATGAGGTTTGAGTTTATCATCAATCTAAAGGCGGCCAAGCAAATCGGGTTAACAATTCCCCCTAATGTTTTGGCTAGAGCCGACAAAGTAATCCGATGACCGAACAATCTAAAATCCAAAATCGAAAATCTAAAATCGTTAGGCGATTCCGCCGAATGTGCTGGCAAGGGCGGACAAGGTCATTAGGTAGCAGAGCGCAAAGTGCAAAGCGTAGAAGAAACTAACGAGCGAAATAGTAGTCCGTGGTCAGTCGTCTGTGGTCAGGCATACCCTGACTAAGTTTTTCATACCGCTGCCTCCTAGCGCGGCGGGAGCGGGTCGGCCCCCATAACTTTTTTGTAAACGTGATTGGCCGCCTTCCGGCCTCCCCCGCCGGGCATATACTCGTTAATGAGCATCGGATTCCCCGCAGTATATTTCTGCAGGAAGGTAAACATAGCTCTCACCCTGAGATCGCCAGCGCCGCCGAAAGCGCGAAGCGACCGGTCTGTAACCGCTAGTCGAACAGATTGAACCAATCAAAAACCACTCCTTCGGGAAAAGGCAGGTGGAGGAAATAATCGAATAGACCGTAAAAAAACACCCCCGCCGCTAAACTCAACAGGATGGATATCGGCCATTTCTCCCCTCCCGCGAAGCGAAAATATAGAAAGCTCGCCACGGGGACCGCGATGACAAAGCCCAGGAGCCAAATGGCCAGGAAAAATCCTAAAGTCCACGCGACGATGGAGACGGCGCGTCTGCGTATGGCCCCTAGCTCGGGAGACGACGAGATTGCCGGGGGATCGGTTCGGCCGGTAGTGCGCCGTAGGATATAAAAAAATTCCTGGCCAAAAGCTAAAAGGGCCAGAGCTAGACACGGAATGCCGAGAACCATGGGAAATAGGGCGGCCCGCTCTTCCATGGGCTGGATCTCATAAAAAGTCTCGCGCAGCACATAGATAAACAGGGCCACGAAGAAGAGCGCAAAAATCGGCCGATGGATGGGGCTACTGAGCATCACGATTTCGGGTTCCGGCGCTGCTTCTGGAACAGCCGGTCGGGATTTCCTTTTCTCGCGCAGGATTTGGCTAATCGAGTAGACAATCGCCCCGACGATGAACAAACCGATAATAAGAACTCCCGGATGCGTGAGCCAGGCGGCCCCATACGCCTGGGTGGAGATCCAGAAGTTTCTCTCTGTGATGGTCCCTAAAACCAACCCCACGAGCAAGGGCGGCCTCTGCCAGTCGAACTGGACCATGAGCCAGCCGAGCGCGCCGAAGATGAGCACCATGATCATATCGCCGAAGCTGTTCTTGGCGGTGAATCCGCCGAGATAAATCAGCACAAGAAGGAAAGGGATGAGCAGGGATCCTCTGATCTTGGTGATCTTTGCCAGCGGGTTGAGAAAAAGGAAACAGGCGGCGACGGTGATGATGTTGGCGACGATGATGATCCAGACGAAGGAAAAGGTAAGCGTGAGGTGTTTGGCCGGATTCAGCATATCCGGGCCCGGCACGATCCCTTGGATCAGGAAGGCTCCGAACAAGATGGCCGTGGAGACGCTGCTCGGGATGCCAAAGGCAACCGTGGTAATGAGATCCCCTCCCCGCGTCGAGTTATTGGCGGCTCCAGGGCCGAGCACTCCTTCGACAGCACCCTTCCCGAAGCGCTCCTTGTCAGGGGAGCTCTGAACCGCGTAGGCGTATGCCACCCACTGGGCTGTGCCGCCTCCTACTCCAGGAAGTAAGCCGACATAGGCGCCGAGAGCGCTGCACTTGAGAACCAGCCACCAGTGGCGGAAGGTATCTTTCACCCCTTCCATGACACCGCCTAGTTTTCCAACCTGCTCGCGGGCGATGCTGGTTCCCTTGACGGCCAAATCGATAATTTCGGGGATGGCAAAAAGCCCTATAGTCACCGCAACGAGGTCTATGCCGTCCCACAAGAAGATCGAAGGCCCCTGTCCGAGAATTCCCTCAAAAGTGAATCGTGGTACGCCCCGTATAGGGTCCAAGCCGATGATAGAGATCATCAACCCGAGACCCCCGGCCATCAGGCCTTTGACGATGTTTCCGCCGCTCAGCGATCCGACGAAGGTGATGCCCAGGATGGCGAGCATAAAAAACTCCGGAGAGCCGATGGAGAGGACCAGCGGAGCGGCAATGGGGATCGCCGCCGCCAACACAAAGGCGCCAAAAATAGCGCCCACCAGTGAGCTCATCAGAGCGGCGCCCAAGGCTCGCCCGGCCTCCCCCTTCTTCGCCATGGGATGGCCATCGACGATCGTGGAAGCGGTTGTCCCTTCGCCCGGGACGCCGAATAAAATTGAGGTGATATCTCCGGTGGTAGCCGTTACGGCATTCGCCCCTAGCAGAAAGGCGAAGGCCGTCGTCGGATCCATCTTGTAGATGAAAGGGAGCATGAGAGCCAGGGTGGCGGCGCCTCCCAGGCCGGGCAGGATGCCGACCCAGAAGCCGATAAAGACTCCCACCAGCATGAAAAAGAAGGCCTGCTGGCCCTGGCTGGTAAAAGGCAAGATGTTAATTAGGGCATTATAAAGCGCCTCGATATATTCCATCCATTAAACCCGGCCTATTTTTTCGGCTTGGTCGCTAAGAAGTCGAGAAGCTCTTTCGCCTTGGGAGTAATCGATAGGACCTGATTCACATATTTGTCTACCTCTTCCCCTGAGACGTAAGTTGTTTCCAACTTGGATTTTTCGGTATCAGCTATGAACCCGGGGTCCTTCATCGTGTCCGCGAAAGCTTTGCGCAGGAGTTGAAGTCGCTCCTTCGGCGTGCCTGGCGGAACGCTGAACGGCCGCTGAAACTCGTAGGTTCCCGCCCACGTCCGGTAAGCAGAAAGGTTGTCCTCGCCTTTGATGACTTCCGGAATGAGCGGAAGGTCTTTGACTTCAGGATCCGGCTCCCGGCTATGGATCAAGAACGGGATCAGCTTCTCCTCCCCTTTCGCGTTTAACATCGGCCTGGCTGTGGTCCGCGCCGACTCCCAGCCCCAGCAACCGCCGTCTACTTCCTTTCTTCGCATGGCCACGAGGATCGTGCTGGTTCCCTCATAACCGCTGACCACTTTAAACTTCGTGCCGATGGTCTGGTTCAATATCCGAGGCGTGTCGTCATAGGTGGAGCCGGGTCCGGTTGAACCCATCTTGATCTCCCGGTCGGCGACAAGAATATCCTTCAGTGATTTCAACCCGGTGTGGGCCATGATGCTACAATGAGGCGTCCCTTTGGTTGGAGCGCCAAGCCAACCGAACTTTCGCGCGTCGAACCTCATGGCTTTGTCGCCAAGGGCCTGGCGCAGGACCAGGGAACTATTCCAGATCCCAACGAAAAGGCCGTCAGGCTTGGCGCTATTGTAGGTGTAGTTCGCGGCGATAAGGCTTCCGGCGCCGGTCATGTTCTCCACGACGATGGTGGGGTTTCCGGGAATATGCTTTCCCATGTGCCGTCCAATGGTCCGAGCCGAGAGGTCATAGCCCCCGCCCGCCGCGAGCCCCACCACGAAACGGATCGTCTTGTCTTTGTAGAAGTCGGCGGCGCCGACCGGCGACAGAAACGCAAAGACAAACAATCCCGAGAGAACGGATGTCACCCATAAGATTTTACGCTTCATGACCTTTACCTCCTTTTCCGTAGATCACTTACCCAACAGTTTTTTCATCCGTGCGACGACCTCCGGCGGTTGGACCACTATGGCCGTCGCCAGTTTTTCCAACTCCTCACCCGCAGCAGGTTTGATCTCCAGATTCCGCCTTTTTGCCTCGGCCAAGAACTCTCGATCAGCCATTGTCTTCGCGAAAGCCTCACGGAGCATCCTGGCTTGATCCGGGGAAATTCCAGGCGGAGCGACATATGGCCGACCGAAAATATTGGAGGCGAGCACGACATCGGCCAAGCGTCGGTCGTTCTCCCCCGTCCTGTACTGATCCATGAGCTCGTAAAGACTCGGCAGGTCAGGAAGCCGCTCATCGCGCTTGCGGCCGGTCTGGATAAGCAGGCGAGCGAATCCATCCTTGCGCCAGTTCCGGTACAGCTCACCGCCGAACCAGGCCGTGGTCGTGAACGCGCGACATTGGGCTTCGTTTCGTTCCACCGCCAGATCCATTTCCGGACCGCCCGGATAACCGAGGATGATATGAAATTTCGTGCCGATCGTTTCCTCCAAAAGCTTGGGTAGATAGTGTCCCGTCGTGCCCGTCGCCGTGGCAGTGCACTTGGGAGGATTGGCGGCAGTGCGCACGTCGTGAATCGTCTTGTAAGGGGTGTCCGTTCGCATATAAAGCACGTGGTCCGACCGGTCGGGGCTGCCGAGCCAGTTGAACTTGCTCCAGTCGAACTGAACTTCCTTTCGGCCCGCGAGTTGATTAAAATAAAGCGCCGGATTGATCGACGCGATGGTCAAGCCGTCGGGCTTCGAAACTCCATAGGCAAAATTGGCGGCAATCATGGAGCCGCCCCCCGGCATGTTTTGAACGACGAAGCTCGGGCTCCCCGGCAGATGTTTGCCAAGATGTTGGGCGACGAGCCGCGCGTACGTGTCATAGGTGCTGCCCGCGCTCGTTCCCGTAATGATTGTGACTGTTTTCCCCTGATAAACGTCTGCCTCGGCCTGGCCGGGTCTCAACAGAAGAGCCAAAAACAGGACCGCAACGAGGATCGCTTTCATTTTAAGTTTCCTCCTCTGAACTGGCCTTATGTCCATCTTGGATTCGGCGCCTCAAGCTCTTCTCACACTCGCGTCTCTGAACGCCTCCAGGAGCACTTCCAGTCCGTGAAGGTTGAGCAAGATTGTGTCAGGCACGGTTGCGGCGATGGTCCCAATGACGTTTCCGCCCGGTTCGCCGCAGCCGGCGACGATTACGATTTCGGTCGAGCTGCTGATGTCGCGCAAATTGAAAACGGTCTCGGCCAAGTCCATTTCTTTCCCTGTAGAAATGAGAACGGCTGCGTCAAAGATTTCCCGACGAATCTTATAAACAGCCCCGTCACCGTTGCCGACTTTCGTGACCCTGCAGCCGGCGCGGGTCAGACACTCCTCCACCTCCTCACAACCGTCCGAACAAACCAGCAAGGTTCTGTCAAAAGGCCGCAACATCGAACACCCGAAACGAGCAACGCTAATCGTCCCGCTGATCGAAGCCGTAGCTGAGACTGGACGATAGTGATTAAACGTTCTTTGAAACGCCGCCAGACCTAGCCCCGTTAAGTCGTGCCGCGAACGGCACGGATCGACTTTACTCAGGGGATGCAATCGAAATGCCAGCGATGAAAACGGTCGGGTAAAACAAGGTAAGTGTAAAATTATTAAGGCAAATGTATCGAGGATCAACCAGGCACAAAAAAAAGTTATGAGTGCGCACAAATACGCACGTTCTCTTGGGAAGTGTGCAGATTACTGCACAGGACTGGTGGACGGATCTTAGCAAGTTGCGGCTAAAAACAGACTCGCCCGATCGCGCCTCCCATGACTTTAGGTTAATCCGTGCTTTTTGAGTTTGTTGTAAAGCGCCCGGCGACTGATTCCGAGCTTCTCGGCCGCTTCCTTTTTATTCCCGTTGGTCAAGAAAAGAGTCGCCTTAATGAACTCTCTCTCGACCGCATCAAGGGTGGTGCCGGCAAGCATCGGAAGGTGCGGGGCTGCGGCGGTGGTTTCGGCTGTGCCCGTAGTTCTAATTCTCAATGGGAGAAGGTCAGGCGTCAACTCGGGGCCCTTAGCCATCAACACCGCGCGCTGAATAACGTTCCTCAATTCCCGCACGTTGCCCGGCCAGGAGTAGCTCCTAAGACAGCGCCAGGTTTCGACCGCGATGGAGCGGACCTTTTTCTTATAGATGGAGTTGAAATGAGGCACAAAATGGTTGGTCAGGAGCGTGACTCCTCCCGGACGCTCCCGAAGGGCCGGCACATGAATGTGAAAAACCTCGAGACGATAGAAAAGGTCTTCCCTGAACCTTTTCTGTTTGACCGCCTCTTCCAGGTTTTCATTGGTGGCCGCAATCACCCGAACGTCAACGGGGATGTCCTTTTCCCCTCCGACGCGGCGGATGCTCTTGCTTTCCAGAACACGGAGGAGGCTGACTTGCGCCTTTTCGCTGATCGTGCTGATCTCATCGAGGAAGATCGTCCCGCCCTGGGCTTCTTCGAAACGCCCCTTGGTGGTCTCTACCGCGCCTGTGAAAGCGCCTCGTTCATGGCCGAAGAGTTCGCTTGCGACCAGTTCCGACGGCATGGCGCCGGTATTGACGGCGATGTAGGGGCTGTTTTTCCGCCGGCTCCTCTTATGGATCGCCGCGGCGACCATGTCCTTGCCGGTACCCGTTTCGCCGGTGACCAATACGGAGATGTCCTCTGAAGCCGCCTCCAAAATCCGTTGAAATAGCTCCTGCATCGGCAGGCTGACCCCCAGCATGCCCTCGAACTCAAGGGGAATGCGCGCTTCCTGATCGATGCTCGCCCCATTTTTCAAGGCCTGCTGACGCAAGGCTTGAGTGACAAGCGCGCAGATCTCATCTTCATCCACGGGCTGAGTCAGGGTCCGGTGAGCGTAGCCTTTAAGTCGATCGAGGGGCAGAAGCCCTCCCTCCGGATCCGTCAAAACGATAGTGTACGTTCTGCTCGAATCTTTGGTAAGGAGATTGAGCAGCTCAAGCCCTTTCGACTGCTCCGTTTTCGATGTGTCCGCATCCCAGATGAGCACGTCGTAGCCACCGGGCTTAAACTTTTCCAAAGCGCCACTAATAAAGGGCATGGCGTCCACAGAGAGGTCATGGCCCGCAAACCTCTGAGCGAGCAAGGCCTGAATCTTACCCGTCTTTTGGACCACCAAAAGTCGCAACATATCGCCTTCACCGGCCGGCTTTATCGAGAAAGCCCTTCGATTCGTCCGCCACTTCTACGCCGATGGTCGTATCCATATCAAAACACAGTGCTCCAAGTCCAGCCGGTTCCAGCTTGCCCGCCCGGACGAATCAGGAAGGCGGAAGCCGGGCCCGGAGCCTGCCGTTTTTGATCCGTGACCAGAGGGAATCCGCGAATTCGATGCTTATCGCTCCGATGCCGCCACCTTGGCGGCGAGCCAGCGGGCGGTGCGGAGAAGTTTGGCGTCGCCGTCTCGTGGACCGACGAGTTGGACGCCGATGGGCAAACCATTCGAACTCTGAAGCAGCGGCAGGCTGATCGCGGGCATGCCGCACAAAGTCCAGAGCGTGCAGAACGAGGGATCGCCGGTAGAGGCAAGACCTTTCGGCGCCGCGCCCGGAGCTGCCGGCGTCAGGATCGCGTCATAGCGCTGCTCGAACAGCTCTAAAAAACCTTCATATACCGGCCGGATGCGGCCCAGGGCGCGCTGGTAATCGACCGCTCGGACTTCCCGCCCTCTCTCGATCTGTGCCTGCAATAATTCCGAAAGACAGTCGCGCGCCTTCTCCCACTCCCGCTCCAAATTCGCCGCCATCTCGGCTTGCGCGATCGTCCGGTGCCAGTCCCATGCGGCCATAGCGGAGGGAAAGAGCCCGACCTCTTCTACGCGATCTCCCAGCTGTTCGATAATCTCCGCAAACCCTTCTTTCGTCTCCTCGTCCACCCGCTCCCAATACGGCGTCTTCACGAACGCAAACATCGGTTCAAGCGGCGGCTCCTCGGCCGCCACTTCAACGAACCGAACGCGCGCGCGCGGTCGCGTGTCGGGGTCGCGCTCGTCGTAACCGGCAAGCTGCTCCGCCAGCAGCGCGATATCGTCGATCGTCCGCGCAAACAGCCCGACGTGATCGAGCGTGCGGGAAGTCGCGAGCATTCCGTGGCGCGGGATCAGGCCGTGCGTCGGCTTGAAGCCGACGATCCCGCAAAAGGTCGCGGGACGGATGGTCGAGCCGTTGGTCTGGCTGCCGAGCGCGAGCGGCGCCATTCCGGCGGCGACCGCCGCGGCCGAGCCGCTGGAGGAGCCGCCCGGCGTGTGCTCTGGATTTTGCGGGTTGCGCGTCTTGCCTGGCGACAGGTAAGCGAACTCAGTGGTCACGGTTTTGCCCATAATCACCGCGCCGGCGGCGCGCAACTTTGCCACCACCGTTGCGTCGCGCGACGGCGTGTTGCCGGCGTAAAGCGCCGAGCCATACTCGGTCGGCATGTCGGCGGTGTCGAAGATGTCCTTGACGCCCACCGGGACGCCGTGCAGCGGCCCGATCGGCTTTCCGGAGAGGCGCAACTCGTCGGCCGCGCGCGCCTGCGCCAGCGCATAATCCGGATCGAGAAACGCCCAGGCCTGCACCTGCTCGTCGATCTCGCGCACGCGCGCGAGACAGACTTCGACCAGTTGCTCCGAGCTGATAATGCCGTCGCGGATCAACCGCGCCGCCTCGGAAGCGGAGAGTAAGTGGAGGTTATTCAAATCCATTTGGGTGACAGGATCGTTTTCGTAATTTCAATGCAAAATGAAAATTCTAAAATGCAAAAATCAAAATGGCCGGGAGTCCGGAATCTTTCAGTTTTCATTTTGCACTTTGCATTTTGCAATCAGCTTCCATAGAGAAACTCGGGTAGCCACAACGTCATTCCCGGCCAGATGTACATGAAGGCCAGACAGATGCAGACGATGATCATATAGGGCATCATGCCGGCGAAGATCTGGTTGAGCGTCACATGTTTCGGCGCGACGCCCTTCAGGTAGAACGCCGACATCGCCACGGGCGGCGACAGGAACGCCGCCTGGAGATTGACCGCCACCATCGTGCCGAACAGGATCGGGTCCACCTGAAAGTGACTCAGCAACGGGATGAAGATCGGGCAAAAGATCACGATAATCTCGGTCCACTCGAGCGGCCAGCCCAAGATGAAGATGATCAGCTGGGCCACGATCATGAAACCGAGCGGCGACAGGTTCATGCCGAGCACCCATCGCTCGATCAGCCCCTGGCCGCCGTGTAGCGCGAACACGGCGGAGAAGAGCGCCGAGCCGACGAACAGCCAGCACACCATCGCGGTCGTCTTCGCCGTGAGGAACGTCGCTTCCTTGATGTTCCGCCGAAGATCCGGTGAGGTTTTGAGATTCCAGAGCCCCGGCACGACCGTGCCCAAGAACGTGCCGCCGAGTGAGCCCGACACGATCAGGGAGGCGAAATCCTCGCCCTGCCACCATCCGAGGCTGACGCCGATGATGGCTCCAGCTAAACTCCACCACAAGACTTGGCGTTGGTACTTCGCCATGACAGCGAGATACAGCGCGCCCAGGGCTCCCACCGCCGCCGACTCGGTTGCGGTGCAGATGCCGAACAGGATCACCGCGAGCACGACGAACGTGAGGACCCCGAGGGGCACCACCGATGCCGACAGCTCCTTGAGGATCTCGAGCTGCTCGCCGTCCATGCGCCGGTAGTAGATGGCGAGAAGGAGCGCCGAGAACGCGGCCAGTCCCCAGAACCATTGATAGAAATGCGCGGGGACCTCGCCCGCTCCAGCCACGCCCGACTCGGTCACGGAGCCCATCTCCTCGGGTGGCGCGTCCGCGGCCCGCCCGGGCTCGTCGCTTTTCACCTCGGTCTCCGCCTCCCCTAGCTCTTGCGGCTTCTCCGAATCAGCCGTGGCGGGCGCTGCGGCGGGTGGCGCCGTGATCGCTGCAGCCTTCGGCGCCGAGACAGCCGCAGTTGTCGCCGCCGTCGGCGCGTTGTGAATGACGACGTACCACCAGGTCGCGCCGAACGTGCCGACCGTGAGTGCCAACGGCACCATGAGCGCCAGCACATCGTTGACGATGAGACCATACCTCACCGGCCGGCCGTCCGGCGCCGTCGCTCCCTGCACCAGGCTCGGCCGGAACACAGTGGCAAGCAGCCCGCCGACAACCCGCCGGGAATGGCCCCGCTCGAGTCGCTGGAGATAATCCGGCACCGCGACACGGTACTTGTCGGGCGGCAGCTTGGGCGCGATCTTCGGATTGAGGATCGCCCAGCCGAGGATGTAGACGAGATAGAGGAACGTTAAAAAAAACCCTGGCAGCATGGCCGCCGCGTAGAGCTTGACGATCGACTGCCCGGCCACCGCGGCGTAGACGATAATCATCACGGAGGGCGGGATCAGGATGCCCAGCGTGCCGCCGGCGGTGATGACGCCCGAGGCGAGCCGCACGTCGTAGCCGGCATTCAGCATCGGCCTGAGCGAGATAACGCCCATCAGCACCACCACGGCGCCGACAATGCCGGAGGCGATGCCCCAGAACGCGGACACCATGAGCGTGGTGACGGCGAGCGAGGCGGGCACGCGCCGGAACGCGAGCTGCACGCTGTGGAACATCCGGTCGACCAGCGCCGCGCGCTCCATGATGTAGCCCATGAAAACGAACAGCGGAACGGAGAGCAGTGTGTCGTTGGTCATCACCCCGTAGCTCCGCTGCACGATCAGGTCGAAAATTCGATTATCGTACCAGAGGTGACCCGGCACCCAGAACGCGATGTAGCCGAAGATCATCCCCAGACCCATGAGCGTGAAGGCGGTCGGGAAACCCATCATGATCGCGACCACGATGAGCCCCAGCATGGTGAGGCCGAGTGATGGATCGCTCATGGCTTGTTCTGCTCGTCCTTTTTTATCGCTCTCTCGTGCACCACGCCTTCTTCCATTACGCTGCGGTGGCGCGCGGCTTCGTCGATGGCGTGCGCCGTCTCCATCGCGGCCAGGCGCGACTCTTCGTCCACGTACTCGCTGTGGGAGAGCTGCGTGTCGATCACGTCGATCTCCTCGACGTCTTCGAGCCGCAAAGGCCAGGCGCCGGTGCGCAGGCACTCGATGCAGCGGACGATCTCGGCCAGCCCCTGGAGCATCACCAGCGCGCCCGCGATCGGGATCACCGATTTGAAGTGGTAGATGGGCGGTCCCTCCGCCGTGATAGTCGAGTGCTCCCCGATGCGCCAGGAGTCGGCGGCGTAGCCGTAGCCCGCGTAGATAAGCCCCAGAATGCCCGGGATGAAAAACAGCAAGTAGAGCGCGAGGTCGAGGGCGGCCTGGGCGCGCGGGCGCAGGTAGATGTAGACGAAGTCGGCGCGCACATGCGCGCTAAGTGCCAGCGTGTAGGCGCCGCACATCATGAAGAGCGTGCCGTAGAGCATGTTATTGAAGTCGAAGATCCAGGCGGTCGGTGCGTTCAGGATGTAGCGCTTGAAGACCTCAATTGACACCACGAACGTCAGCGCCACGATCAGCCAGGCAAAGGCTTTGCCCGACCAGTAGCTGACCTCGTCGATGGCGTGGACCAAGCGCTGGGCGTTCATTGAGGCAGGAAAATGGCCAGCCATCAGCCTAATCAGCCTAAGGCTGATGGCTGGCCTAGTTAGCAGGGGCCACGCAGAGCTAGCCTTTCTTGGCCGCCGGGGCCTCGGGTTTGGCGGCCGGCGCTGCGGGCTTGGCTGCCTGTGGGGCCGGTTTAGCGGCCGGCTTCTTGGCGAAGTAGTGGTTATACGCCATTCGGGAGCTAACTTGGGTGTCGAGGAACCATTTCACCGCGCGCTCGGCAAACTTGCGCTGCGACTCGGCGATCTCCTTGAACATTGGCGTCTGCGCCGAGTACTTCGCCAGGACCCCGTCGAAGATGTCGAGCTGCTTCTGCAGCACCGAATCCGGGGTCTTGTAGAACCTCACCTTATCTTTGGTCTGCAGCTCGATGTAGTCTTGCGAGTAGCGATCGATCGCCTTCCATGACATGTCGGCGGACGCCGCCTCGACGGCGAGCGCGATGATCGCCTTCATTTTGTCCGGCAGCGCGTCATACTTGGTCTTGTTGAACGTGATCTCGAACTGCTCGGCGTTCTGGTGGTAGCTCTGCAGCATGCAGACCTTGGAAACGTCAGCGAAGCCGAGGAGTCGGTCTGAGGACGCATTATTGAATTCTGCGGCATCGAGGAGCCCCCGGTCCATCGCCGGCACGATCTCGCCGCCGGGCAGCGCGTTCACCGCCGCGCCCATACCCTGGAATAGGTCAATCGAAATGCCCACGGTGCGGAACTTGAGCCCCTTGAAGTCGTCGGGCTTGGTGATCGGCTTCTTGAACCAACCGAGCGGCTGCGTCGGCATCGGCCCGTAGGGGAAGGAGACGACGTTGGCGCCGATCGACGCGTAGAGCTTGCTGAGCAGCTCCTTGCCGCCGCCGTACTTGTGCCAGGAAAGCATCATGTTGGCGTCCATGGCGAACGCGGGGCTCGAACCCCAGAGCGCGAGCGCATTGCTCTTACCGTAGTGGTACACGAGCACGCCGTGGCCGCCGTCGAGCGTGCCCTTCGACACGGCGTCGAGCAGTTGGAAGGCCGGCACGACAGCGCCTGCGGGCAACACCTCGATCTTCAAGTCGCCGCCGGTCATGTCGTTGACCTTCTTGGCGTAGTCGAGGGCGTACTCGTGGAAGATGTCCTTCTGCGGCCAGGTGCTCTGCCAGCGCATCGAGATCGGCCCCACCTGCCCCTTGGCGATCATCGGGAAGCCGAGCGCCGCGGCCCCGCCTGCGGCCACCGCCGCCTTGAGGATGTTGCGGCGGGATACTTTCTTATCCTTATCACCTCTCGCCTGGAGCTTGTTTTGATCGGTCATGGTCATCTCCTCCTTCCGTTACATAACGTCAGCCGCTTATATATATTTTGGGACCGCGCGTCAATCCCTATTTGACACCCCCTCCACACCTCGGATAGGCTTCTGTCAAATGAGCCGCGACGATCTCATTAATCAACTGCGCGCCATCGTCGGCGAAAAGTATCTCCTGCTGGAGAAAGAAGACGTCATCGTCTATGAGCAGGACGGCTCGATCCTCCAGGCGATGCCGGAGATTGTCGTCCTGCCGGGCAACGCCGGCGAGGTGGCGGAGGTGGTGAAAGCGGCTAAGCGCGCCGGCGCTCCTATTGTCCCGCGCGGCTCGGGCACCGGCCTGGCGGGCGGCGCGGTGCCGGCGGAAGGCGGGATCGTCCTCTCCCTCGCCCGCTTGAACCGCATTCTTGAGATCGACCTGAAAAACCGCCTGGCCGTCGTCGAGCCGGGCGTGATCAACCTGGACGTGAGCAAAGCGATCGCGCAGGACGGTTTTTTCTACGCGCCCGACCCCAGCAGCCAGGCCGCCTGCTCCATCGGCGGCAACGTCGCCAACAACTCCGGCGGCCCCCACACGCTGGCCTACGGCGTGACTACGAATCACGTGCTCGGCGTCGAGGTCGTGCTGGACGACGGCCGAGTCGTCTGGCTTGGCGGCCGCGTGGCCGACTCGCCGGGCTACGACCTCTGCGGCGTGTTCGTCGGCTCCGAAGGAACGATGGGGATCGTGACCAAAGCGGCGGTGCGGCTCATGCGAACGCGCGAGTCGGTGCGCACGTTGCTCGCCGTCTTCGATCGCACGGAGGCGGCCACCAAGACCGTGGTCGATGTCACCGCGGCCGGCATCATCCCGGCGGCGCTGGAGATGATGGATAGGCTGACGATCTCCGCCGTCGCCCAGGCCGTTCCCGGTGTCTACCCGCGCGACGCGGAGGCCGTCCTCCTCGTGGAAGTGGAGGGGTTAACCGAGACCACGGAGCGGGCGATCCGTCTCGTGCAAACGATCTGCGAGCGCAGCGGCGCGCGCGAGGTCAGGATCGCCGCGAACCAAGCTGAGCGCCAATTATTATGGAAAGGACGCAAAGAGGCCTTCGGCGCGATGGGCCTCCTCGCGCCCAACTACTACGTGCAGGACGGCGTCGTGCCGCGCAGCCGGCTGCCTGAGATCATGAAACAGGTGGCGGAGATCGGTGAGCGCTATCGTCTGAGGATTGCCAACGTCTTTCATGCCGGCGACGGCAACCTGCACCCGAATATTTTGTTCGACATGCGCGCGCCCGGAGAATTAGACCGCGTGATCGAGGCGGGCGCGGCGATACTCAAGGCCTGCGTGGACGCGGGCGGGAGCATCACCGGCGAGCACGGCATCGGCCTGGAGAAAAAGGCTTACATCGGCCTGCTGTTTAATGAGTATGACCTCGAGGCCATGGCGCGGGTCAGGCGCGTGTTCGACCCCGAGGGGCGCTTCAATCCGGCGAAATTGTTCCCGACGCCGGTAAGCTGCGGCGAGGTGCGCCGCCAGCCGCAGACTATTCCGGCGGGACTGTGGATCTGACCCATTGCAAAATGAAAATTGCAAAATGCAAAGGTCAAAATTTTAGATTTCGGCTTCCGGACGGCGTTTCTTCAATTTTGCATTTTTCAGTTTGCACTTTGCATTTTGCATTGACCGTCTTAGTCGTCTATGGAGCGCGCATTGACACAAACTGAAGCTTCCATCGAGGCAAAGGTATCCGGCCTTCCCGCTCTGGATATCCCCGAACTCTACCAGTGCGTCCACTGCGGCCTCTGCTTGGACCAGTGTCCGACCTATCGCGCGCTGCACATCGAATCGGAATCGCCGCGCGGCCGTATCCATCTGGTGCGGGCCGCTGCCGAAGGCCGCATCGAGCTCAATGAAAGATTCGCGAGCCATCTCAATCTCTGCCTGATGTGCCGGGCCTGTGAGAGCGCCTGCCCCTCCGGAGTCCAATACGGCCGCATCGCCGAGGCGGCGCGAGAGATTCTGGGACCGCCGGGATCGCCGCTCGCCCGCGCCGTTCAGCGGGCGGCGTTTCAATATCTGCTCCCCTCTCCCCTGCGCTTGAGAATAGCCGCGCGCCTGCTCGGGTTCTACCAGCGGAGCGGCCTTGGGCGCCTGCTTGAGCTCGCCCTCCCGGAACGATTGCGCGAGATGCAGTCGATGATGCCGGCCGTGCCGCGCCGCTTCTTCAACCCACGGTCCGAGGTGATGCCGGCGATCGCGAAAAATCGCGCGCGCGTCGGCATGCTGAGCGGCTGCGTGATGAGCGTCCTCTTCCCCGAGGTCAACGAAGCGACGCTCCGAGTGCTCAGGCTGAACGGCTGCGACGTGGTCCTCCCGAAAAAGCAGCTCTGCTGCGGCGCGCTCAACGTTCACAACGGCGAGACCGTGACGGCCAAGGCGATGGCGCGGCAAAACATCGACGCCTTTCTCGAATCGAAGCTGGATGCCGTCGTGGTGAACGCCGCCGGCTGCGGCGCGGCGATGAAGGAGTACGGCCATCTGCTGCGCGACGATCCGGCCTACGCGGAAAAGGCCGAGCGCTTCGGCCGGCTGGTAAAAGATGCCGGCGAATATCTGTTCGAGCTCGGCCCGCGCGCGCCGCAACGCCCGATCGAACGGGTCGTCACCTATCAGGATCCCTGCCATCTGGCCCACGGCCAGAAAATCAGAAGCCAGCCGCGCGAGCTGCTCAAGGCCATTCCCGGAATCGAGCTGAGAGAGATGAACGGCGCCGACCGCTGCTGCGGCAGCGCCGGGATCTACAATCTCACCCATCCCGAGATGTCGCAGGAGCTGTTGCAAGAAAAAATGGCGGCGATCGCGGAGACTTCCGCCGAAATCGTCGTCGCGCCCAATCCCGGCTGCATGCTGCAGCTGCGCTACGGCGCCAAGCGCTACGGCCCGCCGGTCGAAGTTCTCCACCTCATGGATCTCCTGGATCGGGCCTACGACGCGAACCAGGGTTTTTCGCTCAGATGAAGCTCTCCGGCGAAGCTTTGCGCGCCCGATTGGAACAAGAGCTGGGCGCCGAGTCCGTGGAATTCCGTCCGCTCTTTTTGGAAGCGTACGCCGTCGACGGCAAGTCGCCGGGCCTGCTCTGCCTTCCCGCCGGGCCGGAAGAGGTGGCGTCGGTCCTGCGCCTCTGCGCGGAGAATCAAGCCTCAGTCATCCCGTGGGGCGGCGGGACATCCATGAGTTTGGGAAATATTCCGCGCGCTGCGGGTGTCGTGGTCGGACTGGAAAAGTTGGCGCAGTTGATCGAGCACGACGACGCCAATCTCACGGCTACGGCCCAGGCGGGGATGCAGGTCGCCGCGTTTCAGGAGCTCCTGGGACAGCGTCGCCAGTTTTTTCCGGTCGATCCGCCTCTCGCTCAGCTGGCCACGCTCGGCGGGATCGTCGCCGCAAATGTCAATGGCCCGCGCCGGATGCAATACGGCGGCGTGCGCGACCTGACGATCGGCATGAAAGTGGCGCTCGCTACCGGCGAACAAATCAAGTCGGGCGGCAAGGTGGTGAAAAACGTCGCCGGCTACGATCTGTGCAAGCTCTTTGTCGGCTCGTTGGGCACGCTCGGCATCATTACCGAGGTGACGCTCAGGATGGCGCCGCTCCCCGACAGCGCGGCTTCGGTTGTGGCCGCAGGCCCGTTGGATCGATGCGCCCGTTTTGTGGAGCAACTCTCCGACGGGCCGCTGCTGCCGGCCGCCGTAACCATCTTGAGCGCCGGCGGCAATGCGCAAACACCGGCGGTCGCAACCTGGGTGGAGGGATTTGAGGAAGCGGTCGCGCGCCAGCTCCGCGACCTGGCGGCGCTGGCGGACGAGGCCGGGCTGGCCTCTGAAGCGCTCCGCCAGGAGCCGCACCGGCGTCTATGGGAAGAAGTTGAAGATTTCGGTGCGAACGGCGAGGGCGTGCTCTTCCGGATCGCCGTCCCCATAGGGGCGATGGGGGAGATATTGGCGACCATCGATCGCTGGAGCGGCGAAGCGGCGACGCCGGCGCGCTACGTGGCGCACGCCGGAACGGGAACGGTGTGGCTGCTCGCCGGCAACGATCCATCGAGCCTGGGATGGTTTCCCAGACTGATCGCGCTGGCTCAGGGCCACAAAGGCCACGTGGTCGTCGCGGCGGCGCCCCCGGAATTAAAAGCCGGCATCGACGTGTGGGGGCCGGCCCCGGCAAGCCTGGGGCTGATGCGCGAGATCAAGCGGCGGTTCGATCCTCAGGAAATATTGAACCCCGGCCGCTTCCTCGGCGGTCTGTAAAGACTCAAAGGAAGACAAGATGACTCGCGCAAAGACGCAAAGCGCGCCAAGTTCGGAGAAATATTTCTCTCTTTGCGTTCTTGGCGTCTTGGCGCGATAAATTTTTTTGCAGTCGTTGTGCATAACATTATCGAAAGGAGTTCGGCTCATGAAAAACACCAACCTGGCGGCGCTCAAGAAGGACTTCGTGACCGCCATGCGAATTATCAGCCGCGAGGGGCTGAGCGACGCCTTCGCGCACTTAAGCGCGCGCGTCGATGGCGACAAGATGCTCTTTATGCCGCGCCAAAGCCCGGCGCTGGTCAAACCGAAAAATCTTTTCCTCGTCGATTTTACCAAACAGGTGCCGCAATCGTCCGTCCACCAGGCGTTTTACCAAGCGCGCCCGGACATCGGCGCGGTGATCCATTTTCATTCGCCGCGCGTGATCCTGCTGACCGTGGTGGGTGAAACCGTCCGCCCGATGCACAACTACAGCGCGATTTTTTTCGAAGGCGTGCCGCTGTTCGAAGGGACGGGACAAGTGGAGACGCCGGAGCGCGCGGCGGAAATCGCCAGGCTTCTGGGACCTGCTAAGGCGGTTCTGCTGCGCGGGCACGGCGCGGTCGTGGCCGGACAGAGCATCCCCGAGGTCTGCCTGCTGGCGCTTTACCTCGAAGAATCGGCGCGCTTGCAGACGGAAGCGATGAAGCTCGGAGAGCCGCGCTTTCTCAGCCGCGAGGAGGCGGAGCGGGTCGCGCGCCGGACGTTCAAGCCGGCGTCCAATCAGCGCGCTTGGGAGCATTTTAGAGCGAAGGTGAGCATGTGAGCCGTGTTCGTGGCACTCCGAAGCCGTTCTCCCAAGTTTCGTGCCTGTGTTCGTGTTTTTCCGGCACGAGCACGATTCACGAACACGAGCACGACTCCGGATGGGCCTTTTTTCAGCCGCCTGTTGACAGTTGATCCCCATTATAGGAGTATCCGGCTGTTTATGAGCCGGCCTACGTTACTTTGTCATGAGGAGAAGTTATGGCTTCGATGAATCGCGACACGTTCATGACCACTAAAGAGGTTGCCCGCTATCTGCGAGTCGATCAGTACACGATCTACCGCCTGGTCACTCAGAAAAAGATCCCCGCCTTCAAGATCGGCAACCAGTGGCGCTTTAAACGGAGCATCCTCGACCGCTGGCTCAAGAGCAAGATGAACACCACCGCCACCCACTAACCTCGGCTCTCGACGAACTATTGTTCCAACGAATTCCGCCGGACCGCCGGCGTACCGGTCCTCCCCCTCCGCCGTTTCTCATCTTCGACATGTTTCGCCAGGAGCGGATGTCGCCTTTCTTCGCGGCAACTCACAGCCGCAGCTAAAGGAATTCTTCGTTACCAGCGCATCGGCGAGGGCGGCTACGGCGAGAGCGAATCGTGGATCCGCCGCCTCCTGGCGGAGGCGGCAGTGTGCGGGAATTGCACAACGACATCCCTCCGATAACCAAGGCTCCTCGCTGCTTTCGCGCTCCTTCTCAGGCATAAGAAGAAATATCTCTCTGGCCTCTCTTTTCCTGCCAAGCACTTCTTACGCAAGTCCTCGCATTGTCACAACATTCGGCAGCTTCTCTGCAATCTAGAGCTTACCCTTATATCGCTGGCATAGCCCTTGCTCAAAACCTCTCGGCCGAGTGAGGATTTAGCCGCGGAATATGCTCTTGCAAGCTACCTACACCCAGGGTTTCTTCTCTTTACGTCTGCTGACTGCGTCTATCTTTGCGACGGTTTTCTTACTGACAACGGGACACAGGGCGGCGTGGAGTCAGTCGACAGAAAAGGGAGAGTCTCGCATAGATAATGGGAGGGCGCTTATCCGTGACCTTGGCTGCGTTGTTTGCCATGAGATCAAAGACCAGGAGACAGCTGTACGAAGCGAAGCGCCGAATCTCACCTACGAAGGCGAAATCGTCCCGCGCGACTGGCTGTATGATTTTATCAAGAAACCCCACGGAATCAGACCCGCCATCAAGGCACGCATGCCCAATTTGAGGCTCGCCGACAGGGAGGCCCTCGCGATCACGGAATTCCTCGCGGGCTTGCGGGATGGGGAGACGGTTCCCAAAGAGTTTCGCTACCCGAGAAAGGTCTCGGCGGAGGAGACGGAAGCGGCAAAGAAGCTCGTCTCTCCGGATTATTTGAACTGCTTTAATTGCCATATGCTGGGCGACAAGAAACCAACCGGACAGCCGGAGGAATGGGCGCCGGACCTGGCGCAGATAAAGGGCCGGATCAACCCGGACTTTCTCTTGAAGTGGCTGCGCGACCCGAGCAAATATCGGCCGGGAACAAAGATGCCGGCGTTCTTCCCGGACAAGGATTCGGGGCCGGATGATATTCTGGGCGGCGACGAGATGAGGCAGATGGCCGCGATCCGGGACTATCTCATGAGCATTGGGAAGGCTGAAAGTTTCCCTGAGTATGCCCAGGCCAAAGCTAGATTTGCAGACGTGACGCCATCTGAGGGAAGGTCATTGATGGTGAGGCTTAACTGCGTTGGCTGCCATGAGGTCGGAGTTCTCCCGCAAGGCAAAAAGGTCGGGCCCAATCTCACCTATGAGGGAAGCCGGGTCCGAAAAGATTGGCTGATCGGTTTTCTGCGCGCGCCTCATACGATCAAGCCCGAATTTGCCTTGATGGGGAGTCCGACGCGGATGCCGACTTTTCCTCTGACAGTGGCGGAAACCCTTGCCGTTGCCGAGTATATCTCCCAGGCGCTGGTGGATAAGAACGTCCAGCAGGATGGTGGGATCGATCCCTCTCTTGCCAAAGGAGGACGAAGGCTTTTTAAGGAAAAAACCTGCGACAACTGCCATCGAATCGGCTCCAGTCCGGGAGGCATCGGCCCCGATTTGACCGCGGCCGGAGAGAGGTTGCGCCCGGGATGGGTCATTAAATTCATTCAGAAACCCGAGCACTACCTTGAGACACGCATGCCCAATCTGAAAGTTTCGCCGGAGGAGGCCAGGGCGTTGGCAGCCTACGTTTTTGGCCCCAAAAATTAGCAGCATGAGAATGGACGTCAGAAGCCGGCTTCCGCTTTTCGCGGTTCTTGTCGTTTGGCTCTTGTTGCCCGCCAGGACGGCCGATGCCGCTGCGGCCGAGAAAAAGTCCTGCCTCGGCTGCCACAGCAATCTCGCACAGCAGCGTTATGTCCATGGCCCGGTTGCGGCCGGGGAATGCGTCCGCTGCCATGAACCGGTCGACAAAGAGACGATGTACGATGCCAGTAAACATCGCTTCAAGCTGGCGCGGGAAGAGCGGGACATCTGCTACACCTGTCACGAAAGGCGCCTCGATGTTCAGAAAGTCGTTCACGGCCCGGTGCGCTTCGGGCTCTGCACGGCTTGCCACGATCCACACCAGTCGCCGAATCGTTATCGTTTGAAGGCTAGTCCGCCGAGCAAGCTCTGTTTTCAATGCCACATCAACGACAAGACCACCGATAAGGAAGTGCACGGCCCGGTGGCCGTGGGGGACTGCGTCGCCTGCCATGATCCCCACAGCTCGCCTTATCAGTATCGCTTGATCGCCCAGGGGCAGAATCTTTGTTTCACCTGCCATACGGAAAAAAAAGAAGAGTTTCTCTCCAAGAGATTCGGTCATCCGCCGGCGGTGATCAACTGCTCGAACTGCCATGATCCGCATACCTCCCCCAATCCGCTGCGCCTAAACAACTCGGTTCCGGCCTTGTGTTTTGGCTGCCATCCGGAAAAAAAGGACCATATCCGCAATGTCAAAACCGAGCACGACGCCTACAAAATCGATAAAAAGTGCTTGAACTGCCACGATCCCCACTACACGAACTTCCCCAAGCAATTGAAGGCAGCCCCGGCGGAGCTTTGTCTTTCCTGCCACAACAAGGAGTTGGATACTCCGACGGGAAAGATCGCCAACATGAAGAAATTGCTCGAGCAAAACCGCGACTGGCACGGGCCGATCCGGCAAAAAGATTGCCCGGCGTGTCATAACCCGCACGGCTCGGATAACATGCGCATCCTGAAGCGCTCCTATCCTCGGGACTTTTACGCGCCGTTCGCCGTGGAAAAATATGCGCTCTGCTTCGGCTGTCACGAGAAGACCCTGGCCCTCGATCGTTTCACCACCACGCTCACCAATTTTCGCAACGGAGATGAGAATCTGCACTTCCGTCACGTCAATCAGACGGTTAAAGGGAGGACCTGCCGAGCCTGCCACGAGGTCCACGCCAGCAACAACCCGAGACATATCCGCGATTCCGTCCCCTACGGCGAGTGGAACCTTCCAACGAACTACGTAAAATTTAGGAATGGAGGGAAATGCGCTTCCGGCTGTCATGTTCCCCGTGGCTACAGCCGGGCGAGAAAGGTTCAAAACCCGATCGACTATGAAAAATTCAATCCCGATCAATCGTAAGATGAAAACGGTTCTCGCCCTGTGGCTGGGAGCCCTATGTCTTGCCTTGCCCGCCTTCGCTCTCGATGGGCTACAGGTCGGCATGAAGGCGCCCCTGATCAAGCTCAAGGATCTCCAGGGCAAGGAAGTGGCGCTGGCGGACCAGCGGGATGCCAACGCTGTGGTCGTCGTGTTCTGGGCGACCTGGAGCGACAACTCGCCTGCGATGCTCGAGCGCCTGGAGCGCCTCTACCGCACGCAGAAGAGAGAGAAGTTGCGGGTGCTCGCGGTCAACGTGGAAAAGCAGCAGCCCGACGCCCAGGATCTTGCCGAGATCAAAAAGACGGCCGCGCGTTTGGGACTGAGCTTTCCCGTGCTCATGGACGAGGGGCTCAAGACCTTTCGCGAATATGGCGTAGTGGCGGTTCCCTCGACCGTGGTGATCGACAAGGAGGGGACGATTCGCGGTGAGATGGCCTCGTTTCCGCTCGCCCAAAGAGAGGATCTGTTTGAGTTGATCGAGGCGTTGGCGGAGAAGCGGGAGATAGCGAAACGCGAGGCGCAAACCGGCTATCAGCCCGCTCCGAGGGCCGTGCGGTATTACAACCTGGCCCGCGCCATGATCGGCCGGGGAATGTCGGATGCGGTGGATGACGAGCTCAAAAAATCGATTTCCGCTGACTCGAAATTTGTTCTCCCGCTGCTCCTCCTTGCCAGACTCTATCGCGAGAGGGCGGAGACCGAAGAGGCCATCGAGTATCGGGGCACGGCGGTCGTAACCGCGAGTTTCAAGGCCGAAAAGGAAAAGTACTTGAAAGAGGCCGCTAAGCTCATAGAAAGCGCATCCAAGCTGGCGCCTCAAAGCGCTCCCGTTCTGGTGGAAGATGCCCTGGTGCTTATGGCCATGGGCAAGAGAGATCCAGCAAGGGAGAAACTCACGCAGGCGATCAAGAGCGACGGCTCCTACACTCCGGCGCAATTTCTTTTGGCTTCGCTGCTCGTGCGCGAGGGAAGGATCAAGGAGGGCGAGACCGAGTTTCAAAAGGCGGTCCGGTTGAATCCTTTAGACTATCAGGGGCATTTCTCGATGGCCAATGCCTACGAAGAGAAAAACCTGCCAAAGAACGCGGTCGCCTTTTACAAGAAGGTTTATGAGCTGCTGTATCTAGAAAGGGAGCTTTTCCCGCTTTCCTATGGGCGTTGAGAAAAAAATCGGGCGGTGGCTTGCGCTGCCGGTGATCGTTTCGCTGGCGTTAGCCGGCGTGTTCCGTCCTTTGTCCGCCGGCCAGGCGGCGAACGCGGATCACTGGGCCAAAATCGCCGCCGACACCAACGCCGATACCAACCTGCGAATGGAGGCGGCGAGGAAACTGGGAGAGGCGAAGGATCCAAAGTATCTGGAGGTTCTGACCGACGGTTTGAAGGACAGCAACAAGGCTATCCGCTGGACCGCCGCGGAGGCGTTGTGGGACTTAGGGGACAAGCGGGCTCTGCCGGCGCTCATTGAGTATCTGGAGAAGAGCGAGGCTTATGAGTGGGGCAAGGTGATCACCATGAACGCTCTGGCCTCTTTCAAAGATCCTCAGGCGATCGACCCTTTAATCAAAGTGCTGCAGAGTCCCAACCCTTTTTTGCGCCGCTCGGCGGCGGTGGCGCTGTTCACCATAGGAAACGACAGGGCGATACCGGCGCTGATCGAACTACTGAAAGATGACGAAGGATTCATTCAACGCATCGCGCGGAATTTCCTGATCGATATGACGAGAGACAGGATGACGGGCGAACCGCCTTTGGAATATGACGCATGGATCAAGTGGCACCAAAGTAATTCCTATCGCCTGAAGATTGAGGGAGCAAAACAATAATGAAGGCGACCGCCTTACCGTTGATGGGCGCGCTTATGATTTTTTCCGCCGTCGCGCAGGCGGCCTCGAGTGGCTACGATTGGCGCGGGATCCGGGTCCACCAATCTACGGTCAATGACGTTAAGAAAGCTCTCGGAGAACCGACCCGGGAGTATCGGGAACAACTTCTTTACGAGGACCAAGTGTTTGACCCTGCCGGCCCCGACGCCGGGCAGATAAGGCTCAGTACCGTGGTCCTCAATGTCGGGGCGAAAGGGATGATCGAGTCGGTTTTTCTGTCACCCGAGTGGGGAACTACGGATCGGGAGCTTCGGCCTTTTTTCGGCAATGGCAGAAAGATGACCTATAGACAATTTCTCTCGACAATGGGCGAGGTCAAGGTCGGCGCCGGGACCCGACCCGACGAAAAACTCCACTACATCGGTCTTGAGTCGTACTGCGAGCTCTTTCCCCAATCCCGGGTGCTGTTTCTGTACCAACAAGAAGACGTCGTTTCGGGAAACTATCTCGTGCAGTTCGTTCTCTTTTACTAAGGAGTTGGCGTATGGCGCGGCGTTTGGCGGTTTGTTTTCTGTTTGTCGAGTTTTTGTTGTTACCCGAGCTTCCCTTCGCCTTTCGCGCGGTCTCCGTAGGGGACATGGCGCCTGCGACGGCTGTAAAAGATCTCGGCGGGAGGGAGGTCAAGCTGGCATGGAGCCGCCGCCCCGTAGTGCTGGTTTTTTGGCGCTCGAATCAAGCTTTTAGCCTCGAAGCGCTAAAGGATCTGGAACAGATTAAGAAAGAATTCTCTCAGAAGGGCCTCGAGGTCCTGGCCGTCGCGGAAGGAAGGGAGTCTAACTCGACCGTGCAAGCGGCGATTAAGAGTCTGAACCTTTCTTATCCCATTTATTTGGATGCGGAACGCAAGGCGGAGCTGGGGTTCGGCGTTATCGTCTTTCCGAGCACGGGAATCGTGGGCGCGGATGGACGACTCAAATTCTATCTGCCGAGCCGCAATAGCAATTACCGCGAAATTCTTCAGGCGAGACTCAAGGTCGAATTCGGCCTGATGAAAGAGAGCGAGTTCGACCAGCAGATGAAGCGGATCGGGGAAGAATTGGGCAGCGAGAGGGCCAGGGCTGAGGACCACCTCAAGACCGGCCTGCGCTTATCCCGTCAAGGCAAGCCGAGGGAGGCCGTTCAGGAGCTGAAGCAAGCGCTCTCTTTCGACCAACAATTGCTCGACGCCCATTTGGGCTTGGGCTACGCCTACCTCAATTTAGGAGAGCCATCTAGCGCGCAGAAGGAGTTTGAGCTGGTTTTGAAGCAACATCCGGCATCGCCAAGCGCTAGATTGGGGATGGGCATATGCGCTGTGCGTCTCGGCGAGTTGGACAGGGGAATAGAGATGCTAAAGGACGCGGTGCAAATCAACCCCGATCCCGTCCAGGGCTATTTCGAGCTGGGGAGCGCATACGAAAAGAAGGGAGATCTTAAAGAGGCCATGCACGCCTATAAGTGGGCCGTCAGAAAGCTCCTCCAGGGGAGGCGCTAAAACAAACAGAGAAAGGAGTCGAGCCATGGCACAGGAAGGAATAAATATCGTACTGGGGGGAATTTTACTTTTCCTCTTCGCATCCTCGTCCGTGAGCGTTTCGGTGGCGGCTGAAGCTAGGGACCCCACGAAAGAGACCGTGCTCATAGGGGTCAACGAGGCCGGCGGCATGATGATCAAACTTGAGATCGAGCCGGCGCAGAGTATGTTCATGCAAATGCACGGGACCTGGACGGAGATGAAGCCTGCAAAGGGCGAGATTCATCACTTCGAAGTTAAGCCTGAGGACCCTGGTTCGAAGACACGGCTCCCCTATGCGTCGGTGAAGTTTCGCGCGGTCAACACGACCACCGGAAAAGCCGTGGAGAAAGAGCTCCATCCCATGTGGGGCGGCAGCGGTCTTCATTACGCGGCCAATGGTGCTCTGCCCGGGGACGGTGTCTATGTGGCTGAGGTCACGGTGGAGCCACCGACTTTTGCCCGCGGGCCCAAAAACAAAGAGATGTGGAGGAAGCCCGTGCGGACTGAATTCCGGTTTAATATGAAAAACGGTCAGGTCATTCCATAGGCAAGATTATGAGACGAGCAGTCGCCGTAATTTTGGGTGCTATGGCTTTGGCCTTTCAGGCTGTCCCTCTTGCAGCCGAGACAGTGCTCCTTAGGTCGGGCAAAGAGGTCGAGATCATCGACGGAGCTCTTCCCGAAACGGCCGCCGAGGAAGCTCTGCGCGAGGCATCGGATTGGCTCAAGAAAGGGCGGCTCGATTACGCGAGGGAAACCTGGCGGCTCCTCGTCGAAAAGGGCAAAGGCGCCGCTGCGGCGCGCGCCGCTTCCGCCCAGGAAAAGTTGCCCAAAATCGAGCACAGCAGTAACGTCATTCTGAAGAACGGAAAAATCATCACCGGCAAAGTCAAAGCGAACTTGCGCACGGATCTCTTGGGATTAGAGGGCAAGGAGGAGATTCCCATTTGGCAAATCGAAGAGATAATTGCGGAGTATCACCCCGGCTACAGCCAGGTAAGCAAAACCTACTATCCCTTGATCCTATTGGAGATCAAGCTTCGCGGCCAACAACTGAAGAGCTCAAGGATTACGCAGGAAGTCACGTTTGTAGTGGAGGGAGGCGACGGCTCCGTTACCAAGGCTATCTTGGGCAAGGAATATGAGGTGTTACATCCTCAGGATCTAGGCGGCCAAATGGAGACCTTGACTGCGGATCGAATTCTCAAAGTCGTCATCTACCCCGAGATTAGAAAGTTCGAATAAATGCGGCACCTCGAGGTCGGTGTCCTTTTAATATCCGCCGCTTTGCTGATCTTGTTGGTTCGGGGAGACGGCAAGGCCGCGGCCCCGTCGGCCCTCAATTTGCTTCATCCCGCCGATAAGTCCGTCGTAAGTGGCGCGGGCCTATCTCATATCATTGTCGAATTGAGCCAGCCGGCGAGCCTGTTAGTCCGCCTAAACGGCAAGCTTCAGGAAAACGCGAAGATCAAGGAAACGATTTACCACTATTCGGTTCGTCTGGATTTCGGTCTGAATACGCTTGAGGTGGAAGCATCCGCGGGCGGAACGGTGCTGGCGCGGGACAAGCGCGACCTGTTTTTCTTTTCCCCGATCGCCAAAGAGAAAGAGATCCCGCAAGGATTTGTTTCAACTCCCTTTCACAAACTAGGATCGACGTCAGAAAAATGCAGGGCCTGTCACACTCTGGAGCCTCAAAGGACCGATCGTGCCCCTCCAACCCCCGGTGTTTCCACTTGCTACACCTGTCACAAAGAAATAACCCAGTTCAAGCAGGTGCACGGACCCGCGGCATTGTGGAACTGCTTGGCATGCCATAATTCGAGTTCTGCGCCGCAAAAATATACGACCCCGGTCCCGGTGCGCGACCTTTGTTACGGCTGCCATATAGATCAGAAGAATTATTTTTTCTCCGCGCAGTTTCAACATGGCCCGACCGCCACCGGCATGTGCACCATTTGCCATAACCCCCACGCAAGCGACCACGAGTTTTGGCTGAAGAAAGAGCCGTGGGACCTCTGCACGACCTGTCACAGTGACAAAGCATCGGGGCGGCATATTCTGGCTTGGGGCCCTACCGGCGACACGCATCCGACGCGGGGCCGCCCCGACCCTATGAAACCGGAGAGAGAGTTCAGTTGCCGCAGCTGCCACAACCCGCATGCGTCCAATGCGCCCAAGCTGTGGAACTTCGATGCCACCACAGCCTACCAGCTTTGCTGGACCTGCCACAAAAAATAATGGAACTGGGGATTGTGGCTCCCGGATTCTGAATTACAGGTTATGGCAAGAAAAACAGAGGCGGGAGCCGGAATTGCTCATCACCAGCTTCGCCCGTAGCTGCGAATTGGAATCGTGGCAGCTTGTGCAACCTACCTGACCATTTTCCAGTTTCACTGCCGGGTCAAGCAGGCTTGGATGTTTCAACCGTCCCCTGCTCTTGAGAGAAGCCGGGAGATAGTCAACCCCGACAGGGTGACCGCGGTCGACGCAGAAATCCCCCGGCGTATCCCCCTGAAAATTTCCCCGCTGGCTGAAATCCTGGCTGAGAATGTTGCGCCCTATGGTCCCGTCGTGACAAGTCAGGCAGAAGCGGGAGCCTCGAAGCATCTCACTCGCGATATTTCCGTAATTGTCGAACGGCAAAGCCGGGCCCGCGTAAACCGCCACGAAGGCACAGGTCAGCAACCAGGAGAGAACTGAACCCCCAAAGGAAAGATCCACGATGGCTAAAGACCCAAGCGAGAGCTTCACGGTTGCACCCCTTTGACCCGAATCATCGCCGTCTACGCAGGCTGTAAACGAAAGGGCGGCTTCCGTCAAGCGCCGCTTGCCCGGCGCACAGCGGCTAGCGGAACCTCTTGAGGCCCAGCAGATAGGCGGTCAGATCATCCATGTCCGCATCCGAGAGCTTCACCGGCGGCTTGACCGAGGTAGGGATGATCGAGCGAGGATCGGAGAGATATCTGCGAAACCAATAGGCATCGGTGTGGCTCTCTCCCGCGCGGGCGAGGTCAGGACCGAGCTTGCCCCCTTTGCCATCCAACGTGTGACAGGTAGGACACCCCCAGGATTGATAAATCCGCTCCCCTCTCTGTGGATCTCCTTTCGGCGGAGCTCCCGGGATTGCGGGCATCCCCGGGACTCCGGACGGGGGATAGATGGGAGAGATTGGCTCAGGGATTTTCCGCTTGGTTGGGGGCTGTGCGGCAAAGGCCGCAGCGCTCATCAAGCAAAGGCTCAGGCTCAGCCCTAAGAGATAAACACAACGCCGAAACGTAATTTTCATAGCTCGCCTCCTTTAATAATAAAACGCCGATGTGCTGTTTAGCTTGTCCAAAGAAACCTCGATTTCTTTCTCCGTTCGCGCCTCCACCGGCAGGAGCCAATAGTAGTGAACCTCCATGCCGGCGATTTCAAAATGGGCGTAGACAAGATAGCGTCCCGGAACAATTCCGGCGAAAGTGAATTTACCTTCGGAATCCGTTTTTGTCTTGGCAAAAGTATGCTTGGCTATAAGCTCGTTCGCCTCTTTTGCGTAGGTCTCCTTGAGCTCGGCGAGTTTAGCCCGCTCCTGTCTGAGAACTACGCTCTTTCTATCCGTCTCTGCTTTACTGCCCCGTCCGGCGCGGAGAAGATCATCTTGCGCTTTGTTGACCACCCCAAGCTGCTTGTTGATCGTAGGCAAGCGATTCTGGCGCAGCGCCGCCAGATTCGCCTCAAAACTTCCATCTCCTCGAAGTATCATGACTTCCACGCCGGCGCCTCGCATGACGAGGTCGCCTTCGAGCTTTCCCGATGGGCTGATAAAGACCGCCCCTTGGATCTTAGCCTGGCCCTCCGCTGGTTCTACCACAGACGGAAGAAGCCATAGAAACAGAGCGGCCAGCGCAGACAACCGGTTTACCGTTCTCTGTTTTTGCTTAGCGTTTAGTCTCTGACCATACGGATTCATAGCTGTCCCCTTTTTACGGCAGGTCTCCCGACGGCGGCCGATAGCTAAACCCGCTCATCACAGCATTGCTGGGCGCGTGGCACTGGACCCAGCAACGCCGCTCCTTTGTAAGGGTGCTGAACTCCCACTCGGGCTTGGCCCTCCCGCCAATGGCGCGGACATCGGGGTGAAAATTGACCAGCCGCGACGGAGTGCTCGGTGGCGGCGTGGTGGTAACGAAGCCGCTGATGTTGTACTGCGTGTTGGGCGCCTCCTGGTTGCTGTGGATATTATAGTGGCACGACTTGCACACGGCTCGCGCTTTGTCCACCTTATCGACCAAATGAAACCAGTGGAGGTTGCCCTTGCCCCTGTCGTTGGCGCAACCGCCGCAGCCTTCGTCATCAAAATTGCTCCGCGCGCCCTCACCGAACCTGCGCGACGTGAGCCGATTGACGTCATGGCAGCGAAAACAGAGATTGAAATTCGCCGAGCTCCAGAACGACGGCCCCGGGAGCGTGGTTTCATACCTAGCGCGGCGAATGCTCCCATAACTCGACCCGTGGGGCCCCACAGCAGTGGAGACCGACCCGTAGCTCGGTGCCCGGCCGGAGGTGCTCTCATAGGCTTCGCTGTTGTGACAATCGGTGCATTTGATGACCGAGTTGGTATTGAGGCCGTTGGGGGTGAGTTGATCGTTTAGGTTGGCAGAGCGATTTCGTCCGGGCCCTCCTATGGGATGGAACGCGCTGTTGGCGGTCTGGAACTCGATTTTCTTGTTGCTCGGCGTGGCGCCGCTCGGCAGCGTGCCCACACCGATGACGGTAGAATAGGTGTCCCCGTGACAACGAAGGCAGATGGGATATTGTTGCGCGCTCGGCGCGCCATCGGCCGGCGCCGGATCATTGATGACGTTCTGGACGGTATTACCGCTCAGGTCGATGCCGCGCATTCCCTCCGTGCGGTTCGTCCTTTTAACCTTGTGCGGATTGTGACAGTCCACGCACTCGACATGTTTCGAGTCCGTAAAGCGCGGGTCGGGCGCGGCCTGTCCAGGCTTTAGCAGAACTCCTTCCGGCAAACCCGTCGGGGGAGTGGGAATGAAAACCGGTTTGTGCCCCGCATAGGACGCTATCGGCATACGCGAGATCTTGTTAAACTCGGACTGAATATCCTGGGCTATCCCACCCGCGGCTGCCGACTTATGGCATAGGTAGCAGGTCTCTTCTATCGCCGAGGCGCCACCAACGGCTGCGTTGCGCAAAAGCCTCTCCGCCCCGTCGACCGTATGCGGGGTATGGCAGCCAAAACAGGAGTGGTCCCTCACCTGCGTCGTAGTCTGGTTCTTCGGCCAGAAAAAAGTGTCCGACTCATGCGTGCTTCCGACCCAGCCGGGCTTCTGATGGCAGGTGAGGCACAGGTTGTCGCTTTGCCCCGTAGGACTCTTGCGCAGGAATTTGCCGATCCTCCCCTCGTGCGGGTCGTGACACGAGGTGCACTGCACGGAGTCAATCACACCGGGATTGGCTCCCGGATAGAGCTTGATTGGCCCAGTGAGGAGCGCTGGATCGACCAGCTCCTGATCGGCGGAGCGGAGCGCCTGGTCGAAGACAAACGAGATCGGATGATCGTTGGTTAAAGTCGTACCGATCAGAGTCGCGCCAAGCGGCAAGGGCGCTTCCAAGCCGCTCACTACGCTGGGCTGACCGCCAAGGTTACGCACGGAGCCGATCGCGATCGTTCCATCATGACAACTGAGGCAGAGTTTCGAGTAGCTCGTGGGTTGGCCCACGGAGGCTTGCAGTGAAGGGCTGGTGTATGGCACATAGTTGCCCGAAGCAAATTCCCGGTTCCAAAGAGGAGGCTGGAGAGGGTTGGCGCCGTGCGGCGTGTGGCAGAAAACACAGATCTGAGTCTCCGTGGTTGCCTTGATAGCTCCTGGACCCGTGACCGAGAGGTTGTGCTTGGTCTTGGCAATCCCCGTTACCTGGCCTATGGCATGCGGTGAGCTCAGAATCAGGATGAGGCCGACGATCTGAATAGTTGCCGCAGATTTCAATGCGCAATTTGAGATTTGCAATTTGAGATTCCTATCTTCGCGGCCCATCCGCCCCGGCCTCTCTTAAATACTGAAAAACCTGAATCCTGTTATTGTAAGAGTCGGCCACATAGATGCGGTCCTGCGGGTCGATGTAGATCCCCGTCGCCAACCAGAACTGCCCCGGACCGTTGCCCGGCCCGCCGAAGTTCAGCAGCAACCGCCCTGTCCGGTCAAAGATTATGACCGTGTCAAAAAGCCCCTCCACAACATACACGTGTCCCTCGCTGTCGATGGCGATCCCCTTGGGCTTGGAGAAATCGCCCAGCGCGTCTCCGAGACGGCCAAAAAGGGAGATAAGGTTTCCCTGAGGATCGAAGACCTGGACACGGAAGTTAAGCGAGTCGGTCACGTAGAGAAAGCCCTTTCGGTCCACGGTGATATTGGTGGGAAAGTTGAATTCACCGCTGCCATTCCCCCGGCGGCCGAATCGGCGTTGAAGTTTTCCCTGCGGATCGTAGACCAGAACCTCGTGCTGGAGGACATCGACCACGTAGATGAGTCCGTTGACCGGGTTGTAGGCGATACCCGCGGGCCTTTTCAGGCTCCCTTCACCGCCGATCTCGCCGATGAGTTTTCCTCCGGTGTCGTACTTCAATACGCGGCCCAGCTCCGCATCCGTGACGAATATCTGTTCCTGCGCGCCGATCGCGATATCGATCGGGAACTTCAATTTTTCCGGATCGCCGATCTTGTTGTAGCTTTTCCCTTCGGGATCGAATACGTGGATCAGCCGGGCCACCGAGTCGACCACATAGATCCTTCCCCTGGCGTCCGTCTGAATGCCGTAGGGTTTGACGATCCTTTCATCTTCGCTTCCGACGACAAACTCCCAGATCCTGCGCCAAAAGGATTTGGCGATCCCCAGGTCCTTGGGTGTGGCGATTGTCCTAAGATATCTAATCCTAGGGGTTTCCGGCGGATTGGGCCAGGCCAACTCCGGAGCTGGCTGGGGCACCTCGGGAGGGGGCGCTCCCACCAGGGCGCATCCCTTAACTGCACAAGATACCAGGAAAAGTATAAGACCGGCCGTAACGATAAAATGCTTTATCGGCTTCATCCTGGCATGCTGGGAGGTCCAACAATTAGCCAATGCAAAATCCTTGCCTAGAGCGCTTCATTGTAATCGTCCAGCTCGCCAAAGGTCAATACAGCCCTCAAAAACGGAATCTGAAGGGCCGATTGATCGTGATCATCACGGCGTGCGCCTGCCCGGGCTGGTCAAAGCTCTTATGGGATTCGAAGCGGTACTCGAAATTAACCGTCGATTGACCGAATTGGTAAAGCGCCCGAGTTGTTAGTTCATAGCGGGTCAGCTGGTTCAAGGTATCGGTTTCCCACAGGCCGCTCAGCTGAATGGTTAACCGATCTCTAGGCCGATAGTTGACGTTAGCCGTGACGCGCATCAGCCAAGAGGAGCTTATATCGGTCTGAGTTCGGACCGCGTTCGCCCCCAGATCGAGATAGAGTTGCGGGATACCCGTGTAACTCAAGCCGCTGCCGATGGCGATGGTTGTCTGCTTCGAGGAGATCGTGGCCTCGCGATCGGAAAATGTGGCATCCTCGCGGAAAAAATCCGCGTTGGAGCGCAAAATAAGGCTTGGGGTAACGGGCGCGTCGGCGCGCAAGCTTGCCTGGTGGCGATTCCGCTCTGTGAGAGTGCGCTCCAGAGTAAACATATAGTCGCCGCGTAGGCGTACCGGTTTAAGAAAAGTGCTCTCAAGACCCGCGTGAACCTGTTGGGTCATGCCTATATTGGTCTCTTCCGATCCTTCTTTGGTGTAGGAAACGCCGGCGCCGTAGTCGACACTGGCGATCAGGGAGGGGAAGTAGGTCGATACCACGGATGTTCCCAAAGACCCGTTCGCGAGCAGCGAGTTCCCCGTGGATGTTCCCGAAGACCCGTTCGCGAGGGGCGAGTTCCCCATCTCGCCGGAGTCGAACCGCCGGGAGACGAAAGTGGCGGCGAAGGGCCTGATCGACAGGGTCGGATACGGCTGATACGCTTTGGACAAGCTCCCATTGGCATCCAGGGTGGTCTGTTCTTGCCCATCGATGCTTGTGTTTCGGACCCCGAGGCCTAAGCTGCGGGTGAGAGTCGGGTCGGGCCGGTTAAGCAGAGAGAAGTTGGCGCCCATGCTGCGGCTCCCCTCTTGCATGAAATAGTCTCCTATCAGTCGCAGGGTCGTGGCCGGGCTCCAGGGGGTTGTGTCGCTGAACCTGCCGAAGTGTCTTAAGATAGAAGTGCCCTGGACGTTGTCGGAAAAATGCTGTACGCCAAATTCCGCGTCGACGTCGGAGTCGAAGATCCTTTTCGCCAAACGCAAGGTACCCGTGGTGAAGGTGGTGTCGGCTTCTGTTTGTCCCGTGTTTTGAATGTTGACCCGATCAAAGTTAAGAAAAACCGACGGCCACTCCTGATAGACGACCCGCCAGCTCCCGCCGAAGGATAGGACGTCCGTATTTGAAGCGCTGGTAAGACGAGATTTAGAGAAGCGGAGATCCAGCGGATAGGGTTTCCCCGGTAGCAACGTGACGTTAGTGAGCAGCGATAGCAAACGGGAGTCGACGGCCGCGGATTGCTGATTGGAACTGAGATCCGACGTTGACAGGGCGCCTGCGATGTTAAACGTGGCGAGACGCGCGTCGAGGATGTTTCCCTGGAGTCCCAAATTGTAACTGTTGGTCCTAGCCATGCTCCAGTTGGCGACCTCTCCCTCTATCTGCTTCGAATAACTGAAACCGCTCCCTAGATTCCCGGAAACATTAAGGCCCAATTGCGCCGTCGCGTCCGTCAAATTGAGAAAGAAGGAAGCGGCGAAAACCAAAAGCAGTGTGTTTGTCCGGGGATGGCGCATCAATACCCCTTCATCGACCTCTGCTTCTTGCGGTAGACGGGAACGGCTAATCCCTGTTTTCTAAGGGAACGGAGATCCCGCTTGATGGTGCTTTTGCTGGTTAGAAGAAGATTTGTCAGATCCTCGTAGGCAAGAAGCGCTTCCTGTTCATGAGCCTCTGTGCAGAGGCGCAAGAGGCGGGCCTGACGCAAAAAAGCCAGTCCCCGGTTGACAAGGATCTCATCATCCTCCTCGGCGATGACGGTGAGAAGCACCGTTTTTTTTCTCAGAGATAACGTGGCGGGCTTTGCGATATAGGCATCGTGGAGTATCTTTCCTCGTTCGTGGAGTGGTTGTTCAAGGAATTTCACCGCTTCCATACAGCTCTCCTATCGGCTCATTTGACCCTTATTTTTTTTGGGCAAAAAAAGGGCTCGGTGACGTTCCCGAGCCCTTCTTACTCTCCTTATCTTTACTTTAGATGGCAGGTGATACAGAGGGCGCTGGCAGTATTGGCGGCCCGTAGAAACATCACGCTTCCCCCGGTCCCGCTCTGGGCGGCAAAGCTCCTGGCCTCATGGGGATCATGACAGGAGCCGCACTCCACCTTCGCAGTCGCTTGACTCGATCCATAAAGGGGTAAAGTGACCGTACCGTTCACTACGGTCCACCTGTTGCCAGAGCCGGCTGAAGCTCTAAAGCCGGCCGCATGGGTGTCCTCGCCGATGGCGCCCCCTGTCCCATAGCTAAGGGCATCAGCGTAATTCATCGACACCGGATGGTCGTCGCTGAGATCCCTGCCGATAAGAGCCATATTGTTGACCCCCGGAGGAACAGTGCCGATCTGGTTGCTGGAATCAGGGTTGGGAACAAACGCTGCCCCACTCCCTCTGCCTGGCCAGTTGATCAATTGATTCAAGCCCAAGGTTCCATCATGACAGCTCAGGCAGGCCTTGGAGACTCCGGTGGGAGGGTTGCTTCGCGCGGCGTCAACCGTGTAGCTGTTATAGACCGTGAATGCGCCACCTGTGGTCGGGTCGTAATTCCTGTTCCACAGAGGAGCCCAATCTCCAGCAGGATCAATCGCCTTTTTACCCCCGTGCGGCGTATGGCAGTATACGCAGATTTCGTCCACTGCGCCTTTTATACCGTTAGGGCCGCCGGAACTCAGATTATGCAGTGAGCTTGCGATCTGGGCAGATGCAAGGGAGGCGAAGGCTAAGAACCCGATCCCCACTGCAACCAATGTGATAAATTTTTTCATGGGCGTTATCTCCTTTCGGTCAGACCTTAGAGCAGGCGCCGTGCCATGCTTTCACAAAATTGAAGGGCCAGTGAAACGTGAAAAAAACCGGCGTGATACTAACGAGTTAGAAATTCGATGGGGCAGGAGACGGGAGCGAAAGTGTTTGTTTGATCACTAGGCCTGGAAGAACGATTGTTACTAATTCGCACAGTGTGCGGATTCCGCATAGTTTCGGAGCGATTATCCAGCTTTTGTTTTAGCCACCTTCGCACGGTATTTTTCTCCCAGGTACTGGAAGACCTGCACCCGGCGGTTGTAGGAGTCCACGACGTAAATCTTATCCTCGTTATCGATGTGCATACCTGCCGGAAGCCAGAAAGTTCCGGGGCGGTGACCGGCAGCCCCTACAAAGAGATAGAGCCTTCCCTCTTCATCAAAGATCTGGAAATTGTCAAAGGCGGCATCTGCCACGTAGATATGGCCTTCGCTGTCCGCGGCGACGCCTCTCGGCCGGGCGAGCTGTCCGGGACCGTCTCCGACATCGCCGAACTTCTTTAAGTACTTTCCGTCGAGGTCAAAGATTTGAATACGAAAGTTGCCCGTGTCCGTGATGTAGAGTTTGCCGTTGCCGATAAACAGATTGGTTGGGAAATTAAGCTCACCGTCCTCTTTACCTCTTTTGCCAAACTCAAAGGCGAAGCTTCCGTCAGCGCTATTGTAAACCCTGATTTTGTGCGCCCGGGGATCGGCTACGTAGAGGCGGCCGGAGGCTCTGTCGATTGCCAGGCCCGAAGGGTTGATCAGTTCGTCCTTTTTACCTATCGCCACCACAAGGTTGCCTTCTCGGTCAAGCCCAAAGACTCGCTGCAGAACGACATCCGAAACAAAAATGATGCCCCGATCGTCCACCGCAATCCCGATAGGCTGTTTGAGTTGTCCCTGACCGGAAGTTCCAAGAAAACTGACTTTCTTTTCTTTTTCGTCGAAGACCCAGACTGCCCCTTGCCCGCTGTCGGTTACGTAAACTCTCCCTTCCTGGTCGGTTGCAACCCCATAGGGCTTGGACATGGCGCCGCTTACGTCCTCGCCGAAGAGAGTCTCAAGCCAGCTCCTTCCAGAGCGGCCAAACTCATCGACTTGGGAAAGGCTTCTGATGTATCTGATGCGAGGCGTCTCCGGGGGATTGGGCCAAACCATATCCACGGGTTTTTCCACTGCCTGAGGGGCGCAACCCGCGAGGAGCACAACAACCGTATAGCACAAACCTATGCTGCGGAGATTTTTCATGGCACAGACCTTCCTTCGGGCTCTATTCGTCGCCCGGCTTCAGGGGAATGCCGAGTCGCGTGGCCTTGTCGTACAGGGTCCTTCGGCCGATGCCGATTCTCTTCGCCGCCTCGCTCTTGTTCCAGTTGCATTCGAGTAGGGTCCTCTCGATCAGTTGCTTCTCGAGTTCTTCTAAAGTGGAAAGCGGATGCGCACCGTTGTTGGTCGGCGGGCCCAACGGAAGATCGCCCGGCTGAATGACCCCACCGCAAGCCATGATCATGGCCCTCTCAAGAGCATTCTCCAGCTCCCGAATATTTCCAGGCCAGGAATAGGCCATCACCGCGTCAAGCGCCTTTTTGCTCAGCCCTTCGATCTTCTTCGTCATTCTCAAGGATAGCCGGTGCAAGGAATGCTCCACGAGCAGAGGGATGTCTTCCCTTCTCTCTCGCAAAGGCGGCAGATGGATATGGACGACGCCGAGACGATAAAAGAGATCGTCGCGAAATGCGCCCTTTGCGATTTCTTTTTTAAGGTCCTTGTTTGTGGCGGAGATAATACGCACGTCCACGCTGAGATTCTTTGTGCCGCCAACCCGCTTGAGCTCGTTTTCCTCCACCGCCCTGAGAAGCTTGGCCTGAAAGGCGAGACTCGTATCACCGATCTCATCGAGATAGAGCGTCCCCCGATCCGCAAGCTCGAAGAGTCCTTTCCTGCTCGCAACGGCGCCGGTGAATGCTCCTTTCTCGTGGCCGAACAGCTCGCTCTCCAAGAGGCTCTCCGTCAGGGCCACGCAGTTAACGGCGAAGAACTTCTCTTTTCTTCTTGGACTCATCCGGTGAACTGCCCGAGCGATCACCTCCTTGCCTGTTCCGCTTTCTCCTGTCAGGAGAACTCGGCATTCCGTCTCCTTCAGCCGGTCCAGGGCCTCGAGGATTCTTTTTATGGGGTCGCTTTTCCCGATGATCTCGGGCGCGGAAGACAGCCCCTGCATCTCCTCACGGAGGGAGCGGTTTTCATCGAGGAGCCGGGCATGATTCAAGGCTTTCTTTATTTTGAGAAGCAAATCGTCCGAGTGGAACGGCTTTGACAGAAAATCGTCAGCCCCTTTTTTCATTGCCTCCACAGCGGCATCGATGGTCGCGCAGCCGGTAACCACGATGACGGGCAGATAGGGGTAATCTTTTTTAATGAGTTCTAGAACTTCCAAGCCACCGCCTCCCGCGATCTTTGGCCCGAAGACAAGGAGGTCCGGCTGACTGTTGGCGATTAAATCTTGCGCCTTGCCGCCATCGGAATTGACCGTACAGTCGAAGCCGGCCCGGGCCAACGTCAGGCCGATTGACTCCGCCATATCGGCGCTGTCATCGAGGACCAGAATCCGCGCCTTCCCTTCCACCATAGCTCGCACCAGGCCCTAGGGGTGATGAGCGGGGAGAGAAATCGAAAAGAACGATCCCTCTCCAGGACTGCTTTTGACTGAAATCAAGCCATTATGCTTTTTGATGACGCTGAGACTTGTGGATAAACCCAGCCCGATCCCGCCTGTATTGTGCTTCGTGCTGAAGAACGGATTGAAGATCCTTTCGAGGTTGTCTTTGGAAATTCCCACCCCATTATCGGTTATCGCGCATTCCACGACTCCTCCATCCTCGGAACTCAGGCGCGTGGCGATCTCGATGGTCCCACCATGAGGAAGGGCATCTATGGCATTGCTGATGAGATTGATCAACACGCCCTTAAGTTCGTAGGGGTCACCCATAATCAGAGGAAGGCGGGGCATAAGTCGCTTTTCTAACTTGATACCCCTCTCCTTAAGTCCTCTTTCCATCAGCAGGAGATTTTCCTCGACCAGTTGGTTGAAATCGAGCGGCTTCATCTCAAAGCCCTTTTGCTTCGAGAGAGTCGACAGGGCTTTGGTGACCTGAGCCAACTGATGGCTGGACCTGTGGATGACCTCCAATCCTGAAATGAACTCTTGCGCGAAGCCGCGCTCGCGGGCTTCCTGCATCAAGACCTCCGCACGGATGGCCATGACTCCGCAAGGACCGTTGATGCTTTCTGAGATTTCGCCGATGAGTTTGCCGATCGAGAGGTGACGGTAGGTCATCTCAAGGATTGTGTTTTTGCGGGAGAGTTCCTGGTTTAACTCCTCTACGATTTTCCTCGCTTTTTTTTCTCGCTCCGCCAAGAGACCCAGGGAGCAAGTGATCAGGAAAAGAAAGATAATACGCAGCGCAAAGTCCGGCCACGAAGCGATGGACAAGCCGCCGCGATCGAGGTGCGCAGCGAGATAAAAGATGGACGAAAGCAGCGCCGCGGCCAGGCCGGTCTTGAGGCCAAAGTAAAATGAATGGACGGCAACCAGCAGGTAGAATGCTAGGAAATAGCTTCCCCGCACCTGCCCAATGTATCGTACCAAGGTGAAGGCAAAAATGAGGTCCACTGCGAGCGTGGTCAAATAAAAAGATCGAACGGCGTCGGGCCAACGAAAGATGCCCGCATAGAGCAGGCAACTATAAATCGAGTACAGCGAGAGTAGCCAGATCAGGATCTCTTTGCGCAGCGGATCATACGGGACAACGAGATACCACAGCCAACCGCCGACGACGGTAAAAAGGCGCAGAGCCAGAAAATAGAAATCCACCCTCTCTGCGAGAGGCTGCTTCCATCGGAGACTCAGAGAATTCAGCATAGAAGTTCCCAATTGATAACACCCGCAAACGCTGTGCCATTTTTGCCCAGCCGTTGTCTCCCGCCGATACACGACTGAGACGAGCAAGAGAGGTGCTCGCAAGCTATGGATCACAATGCATAATTGGTTGATTTTCTGAGTGATTTACGCTTGAGCGGCTGGTTATTGAGCTACGGTATGCACTGTGGACTGCTGTGCGGAATCCGCACAAACGAAACAGGCCTTTCCCTCTTCCGGAATTTTCCCAGGAAAAGGAGAAAGGCCCTTTATTTTTTAGAATCTAGGAAACCGGAACTAGTTTTTGACCAACTCGAACGTCACTTTGGCGTCTTCACCTGTCTTGACCGTAACCTCTTTAGTCAGTTTTCCCAGCGTCTCGTGCCAGACCTCCATCTTATGAATTCCCGGAGGGACATCGGTAAGTTTAAACGAGCCGGCGCCGTCGGTTGGCACTGCATAAGGATGGTCGGTAACCACAATCCAACCTACCATCCATGGGTGGGCGTCGCAGGTTAGTTTGATAATCTCCGGCTGGCCAAAGGTCTCCGTCATTTTCTTTTTGAAGCCCGGCTGTGCCTTATTGATCGGCGTGTTCTTGGTGCTGTAGGTGTGAACGTTGTGCAGGATGCCGTCGTTGTTGAGGATATCGACCGGAGCGCCCGCCGGAGCAACGACAACGCGTGGAGTAAACGCGCAACCTTTTTGATCGAGGACGACATTCTTGTCAGTCTTGACACCGCTGCCTTTGACTCCTATGAGACTCACCACGGCGTTCTTAACACCTCGGTCCGCAGATACAACCAGGTCATCCGCAAATCGCTCTGTGCCGCATTTCTCCTTGTCCTTTGTTATCTCCAGCTTTCGAAGCTGCGGGGCGTCACGGCTGATCATCACCCGCCCGGATATGCTCCCCGTAGATTGGGCGGATACCGCTCGGATTAGGTCTCCACTCAACGAGGCCAATCCCCACAAAAACAGCCCCCCAACGATTGATCCTTTCATTAATCGACCCATTATGTGCTCCTTTCCTGTTGAGATTTTAACTCGCTCACGCTGAGCAATTCTTATGCCATGAACCGCCGGCCGTAGGTGCGACAAGAAGGAGCTGCCACTCCTGATGCAGCGCTTGTTAGAGAGGGAGAACGGGCGCGACAGCTTTCTTCTGTGCAAAAAGTCGCAGCGGGGGATCGGCGTTGCCATCCCTTTGTACAGTTCTCCCTTATAGTGGTATGATTTTTGCGGTGGATTCGTGATGTCCCTATCGTCTAGCGGCCCAGGACGCCGTTTTTTTCCCCGTAATCGCGCCGCATTAAACGGGGAGGCTCGCAGCGGAAACCGGGGTTCGAATCCCTGTAGGGACGCCGAAAGGTTTTAATTATTTCTTGCTGAGGACTCTGTGGTGCCTTAAGAAAGCGGAAACGGTATGTTAAGCAAAGCCCATAGCAGATTGGGGAATGCTGCCGGGATAGCTCTGGCCGCGCTATTTCTTACAGCCGCGCAGGGAATGGGTCAAACTGATACCACTCCTCCCGCTAGCCACACGATCTTTGTGACGGGTTTGGAAGTCAAGGGGGGAACAACCGTAGACAAGTTAGCGCCGCCTTCCATTAACCCAAAGGATCTCTCCAGGGGCTACGACTTCAAGCCGCCGGGGGAGGCTGACAAGGCGAATCCGAAAAGGTGGGAGGTTTCCAGCTATAGGTTTGATCCAGGTTTTGTAACTGTTCGCCAAGGGGATACCGTGAAGCTGGTTGTTTTCATTGTCAACGGCGATAAGCACCTGGTATGGATCGCTGCTCCCGATGGGAAGAAAGCCGTGAGCGATACGGTTTGGAGCCGGGGCCGAGAGTACGTGCTTCAATTCGTAGCGGAGAAAACCGGCGTCTACCATCTCGTATGCTCGGAGCACGCCCCAACCATGGCCGTCACCATCCTGGTTCTGCCGGGCAGGCAAGTAATTAACCCGTGATAAGGTTAGATTTCAAGACTCCTTCTTCTCCCTTGCGCCTCTTTACCCGTTTTGCGGTCGCGGGGCTCATTGGGTTTCTTGTTATCTCTCTTCTTCTCTTTTATCTTTGGACGCGGACATTCGAGCGCCGCCTGATCGCCGAAACCAAAGAGACCCGAGCAAGATACACCAACGCTCTGGTTGGGCATATGCTCACGCGCGACGACTTCGCCGGCGTTAAAAAGGGAGCCGAGTGGGCGGTCTTCCGAGAAAAGATCTCGGATCTCTTTTCTATGCCGGAGGTGGTGCGAGTTAAAATTTATAACCCAGAGGGAATTCTGATCTGGTCCGACTCCGTGAAGCTTATGGAACTTGCTCCTCAGGCACAGAAGAACCCGCAATTGATCAGCGCGCTCGCCGGCCGTGTCGAGGCCAATATCTCCACTCTGGGGAAAGAGGAACACCGGTTTGAGCGGGGCGCTTTCCGCAGCCTCATGGAACTTTATGTGCCCGTTCATTTCACCCAAGGAGAACCGCCGGCCGGAGTGGTGGAGGTGTATCTCAACCTCGACCCCCTCTTTGCAACGATTGGGGACACCAGCAGGCTGATCGGGCTAACCGTCGTCGGCGGCTTAGGGCTTCTTCTGGCCGTTTCTTTCACCGGTCTAGGCCGCGCGGTTGTAGTCATTCACAAGCAGAATCAGGAACTCCGCGACCGTTTAGAAGAGATCTTTAAAACTACCCGGATGAAAAACGAGATCTTCGCCGAGCTCTCGCATGAGGTGCGCAATCCTCACGCCGTTATGAGCTACGCCAATCTTCTCTGGCATGGAGCCTTCGGGGACTTGCCGGAAAAAACAAGGAAAGCGAAACCTCCGTTGGACAAGTTGCGCAACACCGCTGCGGAAGTTCTCTCCCATTTCGCAAGAATTGTGGAACTCTCGCGGCTCAAGGTTGGCGATGTCCAGCCCCAAAGAGAACCGGTTGAGCTGATTGAGCTTCTCCGGGGAGTCGCGAACGACCTCCGCCTTCTCTCGGGAAACGGCACCGTAAAACTGAGCTTGGCGGTCCCTTCGGACCCTGTGATCATCAACTCTGACCAAAGGCTGCTGCAGCAGGTGGTTTTTAATCTTGTAACCAACGCCCTCAAATTTACTCCCAGCGGGGAGATCGCTGTGTGTTTGGAGAGAGACTTGGCTCTGGGCCGGGTCATGATTGTCGTGGAGGACACGGGGATTGGGATTAAGCCGGATGAGTTGCCTAGGATCTTTGAAGATTTTTACCGCGGAAATCATCTCGACGCCCGTTTTAACAGCGGTGTTGGACTTGGCTTGGCCATCGTGAAGAGGTCACTTGAGCTTTTAGAAGGGGAAATCCAAGTAGAGAGCCTTTACGGCAAAGGATCGAAGTTCACAGTGACTTTGCAGGAAGGCTTCAAGCGAGCCGCATGAGGCGCTACCGCACGATTCCAACCGACGATCCGGGAGCAGCCTCCACAATCCAGTAGACATTTCCCCTTCGCTAGAGTAAGAGGGCCTTAAAAACCCGCGAGGCGCATCCCTATGAACTTCTCGAAGGTTTGGCCGACGGCCGTCCTCCTCCCGCTCGTTTCGTGCTTCCTCGCCTTTTATCCGCCGCCCGTTGCAGCGGCGGCGGACAAGCTGGTGGGAATCCACTCGGCCCGCGTGTTGTCGCAGGCGATGCCCTGGATCGCTCAGGAGGCGGGCCTCTTCAAAAAATACGATCTCGATTTTCGCCTGGTCTATATCGCCTCTTCCCCGGCCGTGACGGCGGCGATGCTCGGCGGGGACGCCGAGATCGCCCTGACGGGCGGCGAGGGGGTTCTGAGGGCCTATGTGCAGGGAGCCGCCGATTTTGTTTTTATCGGCGGCGTGAAAAACGTGCTGACCCATAGCATTCTGGCGCGTCCCGAGATCAAGAAGCCCGAGGATTTTAAAGGTAAAAAAATCGGCATCAACCGCATCGGCAGCAACCCCCATTTCTTCGCCGTTCAGGCCCTAAGGCAGGCGGGGCTGGACCCCGCGAAAGACGTACAGTTCATCCAGTCGGGCGGCTCGCCCGAAACCCTCGCGGCGCTGGTCTCCGGCGCCCTGGATGCCGCTTCTTTGGCTCCGCCCGCCGATACTCAGGCGATCGCGCGCGGCTTTCACTATGCGATCTACGGGCCCGAGCTGCGCATCTCCTATCCGGCGACGATGTTTGTGACCCTGCGCCCGGCGCTCGCCCGACGCGGCGAGGTTGTGGGGAGGTTTATGCGCGCCATGGCCGAAGCCGCCGTCATCCTCCATACCGACCGCGAGTACGTCTACAAAGTGCTCGGAAAGTATCTCAGGCTGACCGATCGAAAGATTCTCGACTCCTCTTACAACGGCGAGATTAAGAGCCTGGAACCGAGGCTGGACATCAAAACCGACGCGCTCCAATCCGTTTTGGAGGAGATCGCCAAGGTCGATCCGCGCGCCAAAAAGGTCAAAGCCGAGGAGCTGATTGACCGCCGCTATCTGGCGGAAATGGACAAGAGCGGCTTTTCCGACAGCCTTTGGAAAGGGAAAAAATAGTAACGGCCACGCTGAACAACGATAAGCCCGTAGGCCTGATCACGGGCGCGGCCACCGGAATCGGGCGGAGCGCCGCCCTCGCCCTGGCGAAACACGGCTACGATGTCGTGATCAACTTTAGCCGGAGCGAGGACGCGGCCAAGAGCACGGCTCGGGATGCCGAAGCCGCGGGCGCGCGGACGTTCCTCTACCGCTGCGACGTGAGCGACGACGCGGGCGTGCGCGCCATGCTGGCGGAGGCCGAAAAACAGTTCGGCCGGCTCGACGCTTTGATCAACAATGCCGGCACCACGATCGACGTCGAGCCGAAAAACCTCGACGCCGTAGAAATCGACGGGTGGAACCGCGTCTTCGCGGTCAACGTTCTCGGATTGTTTCTCGTCACCCGCGCCGCCGTGCCGCTGCTCAGAAAATCGCCGAACGGCTCGGTCGTCAATGCGTGCAGCATCGCCGGCCTGCGCCCGAGCGCGCAGCCGCTCCCCTACGCCGCCAGCAAAGCTGCCGTCGCGAATCTCACGAAGACCCTCGCCAACGCCCTGGGGCCCGAGATCCGGGTCAACGCCGTCGCTCCCGGTTGGATGGAGGGCGACTGGATGAAGCGGACGCTCGCGGAAAATTACGACGGGCTGATGGCGCGCCGCGCCAAGTATACGCCGCTCAAGCGCTGCTGCACGGCCGACGACGTGGCCGAGACGATGATGACCCTCATCTCGGGCAACCGCTTCGTCACCGGCGAGATCGTCGTCATCGACGGCGGATTCTCCAGCACCACGTAGCCCTGCGGGCATCTCAAATTTCAAATCTCACATGGCAATTTGAAATCTGAGATCTGCGATTTGAGATTCCGAGCGGAGCGAGGACACATGCTTGACGGCGTCGTTCGATTTCCTCCTGAGTTCGCCGCGCGCTACCGCGCGAAGGGTTATTGGGAGGACCGCTCTCTCGCCGACACTTTTTCCGAAGTATTCGCCAAATACGCCGATCGCGTGGCGATTATCGACCGCGACCGGCACATCACCTACGCCGAGATTGATGAACGTTCAACCCGGCTTGCGCTGAACCTGCTCGACGAAGGGATCAAGCCGCTCGACCGCGTCGTCATGCAGCTTCCCAACGTCGTCGAGTTCGTCTATCTCTACTTCGCGCTCCAGAAAATCGGCTGCATTCCCATCCTGGCGCTCCCCACCCACCGCTTCCGCGAGGTGAGCCAGTTCGTCGAGTTGTCGGGCGCCGTCGCCTGCGCCGCGCCGGACCGTGCCAAAGAGTTCGACTACCGGGAGATGATCCGTAGAATCCGCGACACAAGCAAAACGCTGCGCTGGGGCATGATCCTGGGCGACGCGCCGCCGGGCTTTCTCTCTTTAACCGATCTGATCGAGCGGCAAACCAAGCGCTCGCCGGGAGAGCTCAAGAAAATCATCATCGATCCCGAAGATCCCGCGCTGTTTCAACTTTCGGGCGGCACGACCGGCATTTCCAAGCTCATACCGCGGACTCATAACGACTACGTCTATAATTCCAAGCTGGCCGCCTCCGTCACCGCGGTCGGCGCCGCTAAAGTTTTGCTCGACGTGCTGCCGCTGGCCCATAACCTGCCGCTCGCCTGCCCCGGCTTGCAGGGCTTCCTGCTCCACGGCGGCAAAGTCGTCCTGGCTACTACGACGCGCGGCGAGGATATCTTCCGGTTGATCGAGCGCCACCGCGTCACGCACGTTCACGTCGTTCCGGCGCTCTTGATCCGTTGGCTTAACGACCCGCTGATTAAAGGATTCGATTTATCCTCTTTGCAGGTCATACAGAGCGGCGGCCAGCGGCTGCAGCCGGAGGTCCGCCGCCGCGCCGAGGAGCTGATCCCGAGCGTCACCGTCCAGGAAAATTTCGGCATGGCCGAGGGGATGCTGATGTTCGTCCGTCTCGACGATCCCGAAGAGGTGCGGATGGAGATGGTGGGAAGGCCGATCAGCCCCGACGATGAAGTTCGCCTCGTGGACGAGGACGACCATGAAGTGGCGCCCGGCGAGGTGGGTGAATTTCTGGCGCGCGGCCCCTATACGCTTCGCGGCTATTACGGCGTGCCGGAATATAATGCCAAAGCGTTTACCAGGGACGGCTTTTACCGTTCGGGCGATCTGATGCGACGCCACCCGTCGGGAAACTATCTGGTCGCGGGGCGGAAAAAGGACCTGATCAACCGCGGCGGCGAGAAGATCAGCGCCGAGGAGATCGAGAATCTCATCCTGACCCATCCCGCCGTCCAGAACGTCGCCTGCGTGCCGATGCCGGACCCGCTGCTCGGCGAGCGCATGTGCGCCTGCGTCGTCCTGCGACGCGGCGGCGTGTTGACTCTGAAAGAGCTTGTGGCCTTCCTCGCCAACGAGGAGATCGCCAGGCACAAGCTGCCCGAGCGGCTGGAGATCGTGGACGACTTTCCGCTCTCGCCCTTTGGCAAAGTTTCAAAAAAAGAGCTGACGGAAACGATCACGATGAAGCTCAAGGAGGAGGAGAAGCTTTGAGAATCATCGACCTTCACTGTTATCCCAACACCGAGCCGTGGATCAAATCTCAGGGGCCGTACGTCGAGGCGCTGGCAAAATACTGGAACCGTTCCTGGACGGCCAAAACGGAGGCGGAGGTTATCGACGACTTCAAAAAGGCCGGCGTCGAGCCGCTGCTCGTCGCCTTCGACATCGAGACGGTAACGGGCAGTTCGCCCTGTTCCAACGAATACGTCGCGCATATGCGGGACCGCAACTCCGGCGTGATCTTACAGGCGTGGGCGGCGGTCGATCCGTTCAAGGGCGAGCGGGCCATCGAAAAGGCGAAGCGGGCGATCCGGGAGCTCCGCCTGTTCGGCTTTCACTTTCATCCGATCATGGGCCATTTCTCCGCGGACGACCGGCGTCTTTATCCGTTGTGGGAAACGATCGACGAGCTGCGGGTTCCGGTCATGATCGACGTGGGGACGACGGGCATGGGCGCCGGCATGCCCGGTGGCCTGGGCGCGGTCATTCGCCACGCGCATCCCGCGGCGATCGATCAGCTCGCCGCCGACTTTCCCAATTTGAGCATCGTCGCCGCGCATCCGGGATGGCCCTGGACCGAGGAGATGATCGCCGTGGCGCTGCACAAAGGGAACGTCTCCTGGGAGCTGTCGGGCTGGGCGCCGAAGTATTTTCCGGAAGCGTTGAAGCGCGACATTAAAGGCCGGCTCCAGGATAAGATCATGTTCGGCAGCGACTATCCCAGCATTCCTTACGAGCGACTGTTCCGCGAATGGCAGGAACTCGGTTACTCCGACGCGTTGATGGAGAAAATCTTCCACGGCAACGCCGAGCGGATTTTGGGTTTGTAGCTTGGGGTTTCATAAATCGGGTACCGATTTCATGTACACTTTGACAGTGAGAGCCGTCACCCGCTCTCCGAGCCCGCGCAATGGGGTGATGCTTATTCCCACCGGCAGTATCGGATGCGCGGGCTCTCCGAACGGGCGGCGGCTCTCACTGCGAGGCGGAATATTGTACTGTGTTGATCGAGGGGGCGAGCCATGACGGACAAGGGCACCGGACGCGAAGGTCGGCTAAAGGTAGCGCTCTATTGCCCTTGACCGGAAGGGCTCGTCCCCGAGATCGCGAATATTCGAGATTAGTAAGGATGTAAGCCATGAACATCGATTTCCATTGCCACCTTTACCCCGAGGAATATTTGAAACGACTCGAAGCGTCCAAGGGCGACGCGAGAATCGAGAGGAACGAAAAAGGGGAAAGAATTATCCTGAGCATGGGGGCCAAGGCCGGGCCGGTGACCGAGGACTTTTTCGATATCGAAGTGCGGCTGGATAAGATCAAGCAGAACAAGATCGACATGCAGATCCTGACGACCCCCCATCCGGGCATCGACCGCTTCTCTCCCGAGGAAAGCGCCGAGATGAGCCGGGTCATAAACGACGGCCTCGCCAGGGTCGTAAAGAAGTATCCCAAAAATTTTCAGGCGCTGGCCATGCTGCCGTTGATCGACACCAAACTCGCGCTCAAGGAGCTCGACCGGGGGATTTTCGATCTCGGGCTGAAGGGCATCTGCATGTTGACTAACGTGGCGGGCCAAACTTCGGACTCGGATTTTCTTCTGCCGGTCTATGAGAGGGCCCAATCGCTGGGCATCCCGATTTTCATCCATCCCACGACCCCCGTGGGCGCTCAGGTGATGAAAGAGTGGCGGCTGGCGATCATCCTGGGCTTTGAATTCGACATCATGCTTTCCGCGACGCGGCTCGCCTATTCCGGAATTCTCGAGAAGTTCCCCGAGCTGAATTTCGTGATCGCCCACCTCGGCGCCGGCATCCCGTTTCTCGCCGGCAGGATCGACCGGGGATACTACGACCCGACCTGCGGCATCAAAACCAAAAAGCCGACGACTGAATATTTAAAGGAGCTCTATTGCGACGCCGTCTGCTTCTACAAGCCGACGCTCATGATGGCCTATAATTTTTTCGGCGCCGACAGGATGCTTATGGGAAGCGACTTCCCGCTCCCTATAGGCGACCTGCAGGCCGCCGTTCCGAGCATCGAGGAGATGGATATATCCGGGGACGAAAAAGAAAAGATTCTAGGAAGGAATGTCCAAAAGCTCCTGAAGCTCTGAGCCCTGAGCGGCTGAAATCCCCGACGAACCGATCGCCGGCGTAAAGGAAATTTTGGAGCCACCCGCCGGACTCGAACCGGCGACTTGCTGAACAAAGAATTCCGTCACTCCGGTTCATGCCCGGGTGCAGGTACGCGTTCGCGCTCCATTCTCTTTCCGGTCTCGTAGTAACGGCCCTCGATTGCCAGTTTCCCCGCTTTTTTCTCAGCCTCAGACCACCATCCGAGATCGTAACCGTACCAGGGCGTGCGGAGTTGGAGGGGAGGTAAGCCGATTTCCCGCCAAATGGAAGCGACGTTCTCCATGATCTCCCTGGGCGGAAGCGAGACCGGAGGGTACGGCCACTTCCGGGTCGCATCCATGAGCATCACCGATACTCTCATCTCCGGCTCATGCGTCTGAAAGCCGCCTGGATCGCCGCTGCCCGGCGGAAATGCCGACCAGTCCGCAGAAACCAGGCCCATCTGCTTGACCTTCATGTCCCTGTGCGGCTGCAAACGATATGTGATGGCCCACACGATGGACTCGGTGTCTCTGGGGTCGATGTCGTCGTCCACGACGACGATCATCTTGCTGCGGATCACGGGCGAACTTGTAGACGCCTCTAAAATTGCGTCCACTTCGCCTTCTTTCGGATGACTCACCTGAATGCAGCAAAGTCCCCAACCCCCGCTCGATTCATTGTAACCGACGTCCTTGACGCATTCGAAGCCACGACCGCGCAGATACGAAAGCCCGTTTCCCTCGCTGCCCACAGTCCGTATCTTGCTGGATTCGGAAGGGGGAAACTGGCTCAGCATGGTGACGAAGACCGGATTCCGGCGGTGTGTGATGCAAGTGATCTCGAAGATCGGGTTCCATTGTTGGGGATCCATATAGCCGGTGAATTCACCGAACGGCGCCTCGGGCTCCAGCACGTCGGTGCGGAGAAACCCTTCGATCACGATCTCGGCGTTTGCCGGCACCTCGATGTCGACTGTTTTCCCCTTCACCACCGCCACCGGCTCTCCGGCCAGCCCTCCCGCGACCGCGTACTCATCGACACCATACGGTATTTTTATCACCGACGCGTAGGAGACGTTGGGAGGGGCGCCGATCACAACCGCGGCCGGCATCGGCTTGCCGAGTTTCTGCCATTTTCGCCAGTGCTGGGAAATATGTTGCGCGCCGCCGGCATTCATTCCAAGTCTCGTGCGGGCTTTCACCATGCCGCGATAGGTCCCGATATTTCTAACTCCGGTTTCGGGATCCTTGGTGATCCATTGGCTGCAACTGGTGTAGGGAGCCGCGTCGAAGCCGGGAGTGGAGATCGGTATCGGAAACTCCTCCAATCCCATACCGGCCAGATCGAGCTCGTCACGCATGTGCACTTCTTCCTGTGCCAAACCGCCGCTCACCAGCACGGGTTCGATCGGTTTTTCGCGCGCGTTGGCCCATTTCTCGGAGATTTTTTCCGGGTCGCATTGCAGACCCATGCCATAGATACGACGGGAGGCGGCCAAACATCCAACGACAACGGGAATAGAGAACTGCCGTCCTAGCACGTCGGTCACGTTGGTAAACACAAACGCTTTTCTCTCGGCCTCCGGAAGGCCGCGAAACTGCAGCCGCACCAGCGGGTGCAACTCCGTATCCTTGTTGATCCGGCGGTCGACTCGCACCAGTAAACCGGCCGTCTCCAGCGCCGCGAGGTGCTCTCGAACATCTTTGTAATATGCCATCAGCCAAGCTCCTCTTCTAATAATAGGTTGAGAGTCGTACAATCCCGGAAACTCTGCCCTCAACGCGCCACAAGACCCTCGACCGTTGCCGTCAGGGGCGCAGACCGGAACCCACAAGGCGCGCCAGCAATAGGAGAACTAGAACGAGGAATACGATGAATAAGCCGATAATCGCGGCTCGCTCCATGTTGGCCTCGGCTATGGAGTCCAGCATCAGCAGGGAAATCGTCCGGGACTGGTTGGTCGAGAGAAAGACGACGGCCGGGATCTCCCTCACCGCCGAGATGAACGTGATAATCGCGACCGCGGAAAGCGTCGGCGTGAGCAGCGGGATCAAGATGCGCCGGAAGGTGGTAAGCCAGGAAGCGCCCGAAGTGTCGGAGGCCTCCTCCAGCTCCTTGCTGAGCTGAAGGACGCCCGCCTTGATGATTTGGCTCCCTAAAGGCATCTCTTTGACGATGATCGCCAGGATGAGCAGCGAGACGGTTCCGTAGAGTGGCTTCAGTACGCCGCCCGAACCTAAGACCGCCCAGAGCATCGCCAGACTGATCAGCACTCCCGGCAGGGCCCAGGGCAACCAAGACAGAAGGTCGATCAGCTTTCGCCCGGGAAGCCGGGTTCGAGCGATGCAATAACTAACCGACAAATAAAAGAGCGTGCCCAAAATACTCGCTCCGAGCCCCAGCGTAAGAGTGTTCCAGAGAGAGCGGAGAAATGTCGGATCGTGAAATGCGGCGTTCCAGTGACGCGCCGTCCACACCTTGGCGAGATCAAAAAATCCGAAGACCTCCATAAAGGTCCCCATCACCAGCGTGCCCAGGGGGAGAAGGATCATGACGGCGATAAAGAGAACACAGATGGCGAAAGTCACCCATCGCCAGGCGCCGAGGGCCAACGGTCTGACAAGGTAGCCGCGGCCCGTGACCGTGGTGTACTGCCTCGCTCCGAGCATTAACCTCTGTAGCCAAACCAGCGCGAAAATGACTACCAGAAAAACGCTGGATAGCGCGGTGGCCCGGCCATAGAGGGGAGGCTCCCAATGGAGAAAATCGTAGATCCGCGTAGGAAGAACGTAAATCCCCGCCGGAACCCCCAGGACCAGTTCGATCTCGAACGATTCGAGGCTCTTGATGAAACCTAATGCCGTGGAAGCGAGCACGGCCGGCGCGAGGACAGGGATCGTAATTCGCAACAGCGTTCCCAGCGTAGTGCTCCCTGAGACCTGCGCCGCCTCTTCCAATACCGCGTCCATCGCTCGAAACGCCGGCGTGAGCAAAAGAAACCGCACCGACGTGCTGAACGCCAGGTGGCACCAGATAATCCCCCAGTACGAGAAGACATTAAACGGCGCGGCCGATAAATTCAGCACTTTGACCAAGGCCTTGTTGAGCAGCCCGTAATGAGAATCCAACAGCAGAATCCAGCCCATGGTCATAGGCAGCAGCGGCAAAAAAAAACCCAACCAGAGCGCGAATTCGATGGCGCCCTTGAAGGGAGTGTCGGTGCGGGCCACCACCCACGCGAAAAAGAGCGCGAGGACGGTGGTAATAGCGATTCTGACTGTGGCTAAACTGAACGTGTTGGCGAGGACCGGCAGCAGGGCGCGATCGCCGAAGGCGCTGATCCATCCCTGCAAGCCCCAGACCGTGGGTTGTCCCGGACGGCTCAGGGCAAAACTCTTGAGAAAGATAAGAGCGACCGGGTAGGCGGTTACAAGAAGCACCACTCCGAAAAGCGGCAGCAAAATAATCGATGTCCAGGATAGTCGCGGCACATCACCCCCAGTAAAACCCGATACTCCACGATTTTCCGTTTCGTTTGTGATGACGAACGAAGGCGGCTACCTCGCGAAGAGGTCTTTCAGTATTTTCTCCTCTTCGGGAGTTCGGGTTTGAGCCTTCTCGCTGTATCCGATCCAGTACTTCACGCCCGGCTTAGGAATCGTATAGGCAAACAAATGGTCAATGGGCACGTCCAATCTTCTGCTGACGTGATTCATCGCCTTGCTCCAAAGCAACTGCCCCTCTTTGGTCAGCAACCAGTTGAGAAAGACCGTGGCGGCATTGGGATGAGGGGCTTTGTTAATGAGCATGGCGGTGCCGAAACTGGCGCCGATATAGGTCCCGTGGTCCTTAAAGTCCTCCAGCACTTCGAACTTTATCCCGCGCTGGAGAAGCTGGGCCATGACCCCATCGCTCGGGGCAACCAGGATCGCATACTTGCCCTGGGCAATCCACTCGATCTGCCGCCGCTGGTCACGATCTACGGCGCCTGCCTGGGCGCGCAATCTTTTGTAATAATCCGTCGCCTTTTGCGGCCCCAGTGTCTCCCAGATAAAGCGGAAGACGGGAACCGCCGCCCCGGATACAAGAGGATCGTTAATCACGATTTTCCCCTTGAACTTGGGATCGAGCAGCTCGTAGAGCTCGTCAATCTCCTCGCGCTTGACCTGCCGGGGATCGTAGATGAGAGGCGCAGAGACCTGACCGACAAACACTAAATCGTAGAGACCGTCGGTGTCGGAGAACTCGTGCCGGTTGTCGCGCCAGTACTTCACGTCGGCGACTTCAGGCAAGATCAGCGCCGGTCTTACCGGGTCCAGCGCCTTCATCGGCTTGAGCTGAAAGTTAGCCGTCGTCGGCCCGCCCACAAAAACATCGGCGCTGAATATCCCGCCGTCTCTTTCGGCACCGAGCTTGACCGCCTGCTCGCCGCTCCTTCTGCCCGAATACTCCATGTTGATGTTGGGGTAAGCTTTTCTAAAGCCTTCGGTCATGGCGTTGCGAATCAGATCACCGGGAGGTCCCAGAACCACGACCGTGCCTTCCTTCTTCGCATCGGCCAGAACTTTTTCCCACCGTTCCTGCCATGCAGGCTTGGTTTGCGAGAACGCTGATTCGGGCTGGAACCATAACGCGCCCGCGAACGCCGCGACGACACCGGCAAACAGATACAAGCGGACCTTATTGGATGCATTTTTCATAAGTCAGCCTTTCTCCTTATCGCGCCGTCAGGCGACAACAGACAGGCCCGCTTGCCGCAAGGCATGGGCCAACACGGTCTTATCTTCCGACGACAAGGGTTTTGTGGTCCAACGCGGAAATTTCTTCACGGCGAACCCTCTCAGCCGGACCGCTTCGCACTGCACCCCGCGGCCGTATACCCGTCCAAGAGTCCGCAACGTTTTCTGCAACTCGTTGATTTTCATCTGCTGTAGCAACGCTTCTTCGAGATTTTTCGCTTCGAGCGCGCGCCAGAGCGCCACTCCCAGCTCTGGGTAAGCAATCATCGGCGGCACGATCGTGCCCCGGATGCCGTAGAGGGCTCCGGGCAATAGAGCCGAGGCCAAACCATAAATGGCAAACTCTTTGGGAAGCTGCTGAAGGTAGTTCAACGCGATCTCCAGGCTATCGGCGGAGATTTTGGTGCCGAAGATCTGCGGCACCCGCTCCTT
>MGSS01000098.1:0-379 GCA_001798595.1 Deltaproteobacteria bacterium RIFCSPLOWO2_12_FULL_60_19
ATCGACGTCTCGGATGAAAAGCAAACTCAGGAGATGGCGCGGAAAGTTTTGGCGGCCTACGGACGGATCGATATCCTGGTGAACAACGCCGCGATCTACGGAACGATCGTGCGCAAGCCGTTCGAAGAGATCACGGTCGAGGAATGGGACAACCTCTATGCCGTGAATGTGCGCGGCATCTTTCTCTGCGTGAAAGCCGTCGCGCCCCATATGAAGGCGCAAAAGCGCGGCAAGATCGTCAACGTCACCTCGAGCACCTTCTTCAAGGGCAACGAGAATTTCCTCCACTACGTCAGCTCCAAGGGCGCGGTCGTCGCCATGACGCGCTCGCTGGCGCGCGAGCTGGGAGATTTCAACATCAACGTGAACGCCATCGCCC
>MGSS01000098.1:402-17021 GCA_001798595.1 Deltaproteobacteria bacterium RIFCSPLOWO2_12_FULL_60_19
AACGCCATCGCCCCCGGCCAGACCATGAGCGAAGCGAACCTCAAGCGCGGCGAGGAGACCGACGCCCGATCTCTCCGAACGCGGCTGCTCAAGCGGCGGCTCATGCCGGAGGATCTGGTCGGCACGGTGGTCTATCTCAGCTCTCCCGACAGCGATATGATGACGGGCCAGGTACTGCTGGTGGACGGCGGCACCGCCTTCCACTAGCAGGCCGTTGAAAAGGGCCCATATGCTTCGTTGTGCTCGGCCGTCTCGCTCCAACGTACTTTTCCAGTACGCCTGCGCTCGCCGACTTCTCGCACGCCTTGCCTCTGGGACCCTTTTGACCGGCCTGCAACCGGAGATTTTCAACAATCTGCTGACAAGCAGGTCTTCGATGCGAGGAGATTAAGATCATTCACGTCACCCGGCTTCGCGCCAAACAGCTTTCGCTCCCGTACCGGGAGCCGATGAAAACGTCGCGGAACTATTTTACGGCGGCGATTGCCCTGCTGATCGAAATCACGGCCGACGACGGAACGCGCGGCTACGGCTACACCGATCTCTTTACCCGGGCTGGAGAAATCCCGGCCGGTCCCGGACTGGGACTAGAGGTTGAGTTCTGAGTTGCGCTTCTCAGTTTCCGCCGCGAGGAGACTGATCGGGGCTTCGCTTCCGTAGGCCTTTCAGCCTGCAAACTCAATCCATATTTGGACCGGGGATCGGCGCGGGCAGGAGCTTACCCTGCTCGATCAGCTTGGGAAGCATGCTTCTTATGGTTTTTGGGGCACTCGCCATCGCCTTCTTCTCCTCCTCCAGCGCCAGTTCCGGCTTGCCCGTCCGGTGATAGATCTGCGCTAAGGCGTAGTGGACGCTCCAGGAGTCATAGCCACGCGCCTGCAGCGCCAGGATCTGTTCGAGCGCCTCCTTTGGCTGCCCCTTGCCCAGATACGCAAGCGCCACATGGACCAGCGGGGAGGGTCGGCTCGGGCTCATCTCGGCGGCCTCTCTGTAGTAGCGAATCGCAACGTCGAGGCGCGCTTTGTCTCCCCGCAACCCCCAGTGGTGATTTAACCGACCGAGGAGATAAGCATAGCGCCCGTCCAGGGGATCGAGGCGGCGAGCTTCCCGGATCGAAGCCTCCGCCAAGCCCATGACGCCTTCCGCCCCCATCCGCAGCAACGTGTCGATCCGGATCGTCCGGGCCAGCGCGAGATCCGGCTTAAATCCTTCAGGCGGTTTGAGCTCCGGCTTTTCGGTGAAAAGAATAAGGCCGATCTGCGCCAGAAACCTCCCGAGCGCAATCTGGTAGGCGCTCTCATTAGGCTCCAGGATAGCGGCCTGCTGAAAAGCAGAAACCGATTCTTTCGGGTCGGTCTGGCCGAGAGTGAAGATCGTGTCGGCCGCCTGCCCCCGGAAGCTCAGGCGGTAGATCAGGATCACCGCAACCCCAAGGACGACGGCGTACACGCCGAGATCGCGCAACGTGGTCCGACGATCGCCGCGGAGCGGGCCGAACTCCAGAGCCGGCAGGACGATCCCCGCGACCATCCCGGCCAACGCCACGAGCAAGCTGACGTAAACCCCGGTTATGGAGAATGTACTCCTCAACCCCACGGTCACTATCACGAAGACGGCCAGTGCCACGTAAAGAGCGTAACGGACCATCCAGCTTTTCCAAAGAGAAGGTCCCGCCGCGGGTTGCTCAGGCTCAGAGTCGGGCAAGGGCCGAGCGAGCACAACGGCAAAGGCAAGAAACAGCCAAAAGAGAAAACGGGTGGAAGTGACTCCTATCCCGAACTGGAGCTCGACCAGATGGCCGGCCATCGCCGCGAGCAAGGCGGTGAGGTAGAGCTGTTGTCTCGGGCTTTCTTCTCGCCAAAGCGCTTTAAGTCCAAGACGGGCGAAAGCGCCGATCAACAGGAGAAACGCGGCCAAACCGATGAGTCCGTTCTCGGCCAGATGGTTCAACAGATCGTTATGGGCCCGGTCCTTGATGCGGGCCCACGGCTCTTCCCGCGCCGCGAGCTGTCGATCCAGAGTCCTCTCGACCACCAGGCCCAAGGTTTCCGGCCCATAGCCGATCAGAGGCCGAATGCCTGCCAGAGAATCCGCCGGACGGAGCTCCGGGTCGGTCCATACAAGACGCCAAACGCTCGGCCAAAGACGCAGGCGGAAGCTCACGCTCCCTGCAACGGTCGAGAGGCTGCCTAACCGGGCAAAAACAGGATGACGGCGCTTGAGCGGTTCCAGAGGCCCGCGGGGGATGTTCAGCAAGCCCACGAAGAGGATCGCCAGCACTGCGCCGGCCACGACGCCGGCAAGCAAACGGCGCATCCGCCAGCGGAGCGAGATCAGAAACCCAAAGACGGCGGCGGCGGCGAGCGCGCCCAACCAGGGCCCGCGCGCGTGGGTGGCGATCAACGCAACTCCCTGAAGGGACAGGAGAACCGTATAGCCCGCTACTTCGATTAACGGATGAGACTTGGCGTTGAGCTGAAGCGTCCAAATCAGGAGGCCCATATAGGCGGCAAGGACCGGAAGGTTCATCCACCAGAGCAGCGGGTGGCTGAGCCCGTAGAGCAGAAAGAAGGTCATGAAGAGATTTTGGGCTACCAGGCTGCCGGCCGCCAGCCAGCCTTTGCCGTTTCCGGCGGAATCGCCCGGCCCTTCCTGACGCAGATACCGCAGAGCCGTCTCAAACAGCTTGGCCAGCGTCCAAGGCATTACCATGATCAGGTAGGCGCCTAGAAAAAGATGGTGGCCCATAGTCGATCGGGCCGCCCACATGAGCGTGTCCCTCGAGCCCGCGTAGCGGGCCGGGTCCATGCCGCTTTGCTGCGCGAGGGCATACAGGCAGACGGGGATGCTGGAGAGAATAAGCACGGCGATCAGGCGATCGAATTGCTCCCGCCGCTTGAGATGCGCGGCCACCAAACAGAAAAAGGCGGCATAGGCGAGCGTCGTATAGGCGCCCTGCAGCCGTTCAAAGGAGCCGTAGAAGCTCATGCGCGGCGCCACGGAGGTGAGCGTGGTCAGGAGAACTACCACGACGTAGCCCGCGACGGGCAGGGCCAGGGGCGTTTTCCAAAACGAAGCGAAGAAGAGAAGATGTCGTCTGACGCCGCCGTCTTCCCTCTCCTCCCAGAGCTTGACCGCCCACGCCACCACCATCAACGGCACGACGACGCGCAGAAAGTATGCCTTGGCGACGGCATAGCCCTGGTTGCTCGCGCCGCTGACGTAGAGCTGCACCAGGCCAAGGGCGACCAGCCACCCGGCTTCTATGAAGCGCTCGCAAAAGTTGCTGAGTTTACCGATCATCCTCTCCTCCGGACCGCCCGACCGAACGGAGACCGGCGGCGCAGGGACCAGTAGATTTCACGATCGGCGAAGGTGTCGCCGCAGGATTTTTTTTTGGACCGAGGCGCAAAAAAATTGGGGGCGGTGAAACACCGCCCCCAATTTTTCCATGCTCAACATCCGCGACTAGGTGTCAGGAAGACAGTCCGGTAGAAGCGCTATAAGCTTGTCCGCCTCGCCGGCCCTCAACACTTCGTGCGGGACCTCTTTCAGCTCGGTCTCGTGCATATGGAGGAACCGGTTTTGAGAAAAAGTATTGCCCTGTGACCACGAGTCGAAGGTCTCCGCCGTGAAATGCGTGAGCCAGCCCTTAACCCCCGCCTGGACCTTGTTGGCGAAGTCCCGCGTCAAAACCTTGACGGTAAAGTCCTCGGTGTCATAGAGCCCAAAGAGCTGAACCAGCTTGACATCGCGGTAGGCATTTGGGTCCACGGTTTTCTGTACGCAGCCGCGAAAAGTGTCGCCGTCCCGGTAAACCGCGATAATGGCCTTCAAGGCGACGTTGGTTGGGTTCCCCAGCCTGACCACCACCTCGATGGTATCCGAGCCGGCCAACGGGTCGTAGGTCGGCCCGCACGCCGTGCCAAAGCAGGTGTGATTTCGGCCGTTAGCCGCGCCTATCAGATAAGCGCTCAGCGAGCCGCCGCTCGATCTAAAGTTGAATACGGTCGAAAAGGTCGCCCCCACGGCCAGCGCGCTCAACACCGCCACCGCCGCAAGCGCCATCCCACGGCTTGGCTTGATCGATGTCAGCTTTAGGAATTTCATCTTTGTCTCCTCCCGTCTTTACTTTACGAGCTAGTTTTCGCCCAAACGATTACAGGCAGAGCTCTGCGATAGTCCCAAGCTCGGCATTTGAGTTTCTCTTGAGCACCTCCACCGGAACCTGCTGCATCTGGCTCTGACGGGTAAAGATCAACTGATGACCCCCGTCGTCGCTTTCAGACACGTAGTGCGTCAGCCAGCCTTTGACCCCGGCTTGAACCGCTGTAAGGATATTGGCCTCCAGGAAAGTTACGACCTTTATGACACCGAACTTGCCGTCCCCGTTTGAACCCAAGAAAGGGATCAAGATGTCGTTGTTCACGAAGACACGGGTCGTGTCGTTGCTCTCCACCGGCCTAGTCGTGCAGGCGATTATGGTCCCAGCGTCATCAAACACGCTGATGAGAGCCCGGAGAACCGTCCTCGTGGGATTGGACAGGTCGATTGCCACGTCCGTCCGGTTCGTCAGGATGCCGGCGGCCTCGCCCGGATTACCGTCCTCGTTGTTGTCAGCGCAGGCGGCGCCGATACAGTCGTCGGTCCTGAGATCATAGTACCCCAGCAAGTAAGGGCTCAGGGAACCGCCGCTCGAGGGAAAAACAAAAAACTTGGTATAGGTGAAGCCCACTGCCAGCGCGCTCGCTACAATCACGCCCAACAGGAGCAGCCTTGGCTTCTGCTTAGCAAAATCTAGAAACCCCATAAATCGTCCCTCCTCGTAACTGTAAATCGCCTCTCCAGAGCTAAAAAATTATCTCGTATCTAACATGGCGGCATAACCTCTGTCAACAAGAAAATAAAAAAAATCGAGGCCGGCTACGCCCCCCCTCCCCCCTTGCCCCCCAGCTGTCTTTTCCATCCCAGAGTCCGCGCCTTGGCGGCGATATGCTCCGCCTCGGCGATCATCCCCTTGCGCTGGTAGAAGATCGACAGGCTGGTGTAGGCCAGCTCGTCTTCGGGACTGACCTCGATTAACTTCTTGCCCAGCTCGATCGCTTCGTCCAGCCGGTCCTGGCGGGCCAGGACCATCGCCAGGGCCTGAAGGGCGTCCGCGTAGTCGGGATCCTCCGCCAGCGCCCGGCGATAGGCGGCCACGGCCTCGTCGAGCTTTTCCTCGGCGAACAATTCCATCCCCCGGTTGTAGTGATCTTCTTTCGGCATGAGCGATTCCTCGCAGAGAAAGCGGCCGCCGGTTCGACAAGCTCACCACCCTGAGCAAGGTCGAACGGCCGGTCGCAGAGAGCGGGTGGCCGCTTTCATCGTCAAGAGTCCGTTTGCGGCGGCGCGTCCTCGCCGCGGCACTGCTGCAGGATGATTTTTCTGAGCCGGTCCGGGTCGATCGGCTTCTTAAAGATCACGCACTGAAGCCCCTCCAGGCAGCTCCGCTTGATAATGTGGTCCTTGTCGTAGTGAAAGGCGGTCATGAGGATGACCGGCAGATCGGGACGGCTCTCCTTCACCGCATGGTAGAGCGCGTAGCCGTCCATATCCGGCATGACGACATCGCTCAAGATCAGGTCGAACTCCGACTTCGCCAAAACCTCCATCGCCTTGGTTCCCGACGGCGCCGTCGCGACAGAGCAGCGATCCTTTTGCAGCAGCTCCTGAAGCGACCGGCAGATGCCCAGGTCGTCGTCCACGACCAGCACCCGCAACCCGGCCAGGCCGCCTTTACCGTCGGCCTCGGCGGCGGTCTTTGCCTTCGACGCCCCTTTCGCGCCGAGATCGGTCATCATGCGGCCGCCGTGATACTCCTTGGTCCCATACTCGCCGCCTTCGGCCATCTCGCCGATGCGATGGGTGATATCCTGAATCTTTTTTACCTCCCGCCCGACCGACTCCAGCCGCTCCGACTCTACGATATAATCTTCGTCGCCGGCGACGCGGCTTACATAACGCTGGAGCAGATCGACCTGGTTCACCAGCACTTCCAGCGAATTGTTGATCTCGTGGGACAGGCCGACGGCGATTTCGCCCAGCGTCACCAGCCGGTCGCGCCGCCGGATCTCCCGGATGTCTTTGGCGAAACCGATAGACCCGGTTTCGTTGCCCCGTTCATCGTAGGTGATCGACGCGGAGATGGCCACCGGGATCGGCTCGCCCCGCCGGGTTTTGAAAATGGTCTCGAAGTTTCTGACCTTCCCCTTCTCCCCTTCGGCCCCGCGCCTCATGGCCGCCATGACTCTGCGCGCCTCTTCCTGCGTGGGATAGATCTCCAGAACGCTTTTACCCAACACCTCTTCCGGCGTAAATCCCAGGTTCTGCCGGGCGCCGTCGTTGTAGAAGGCGACGACTCCCGTCTTGTTCACCGCGATGATGATATCGGGGCAGCTTTCGACGAGCTTGAGGAAATACTCGGGGGGTAGTGACATAAAGCAGCCGGTTTAATTAATAATCATAAGTCGTTCCCCGCGCCGATTGCAAGCCCCCGCGGTTGACACCCGGCGGGTCCGGCCCTATCATGAGCATTCTTCATCTTTCCTCATGCGCCCGACACGAGACACACGGCAACTCAACTGGCTCTTGGCCTGGGCGGTGGTTTTCTGCGATATCGGCACCTCCGTCTATTACGTTCCCGGCATCCTCTACGGCCACGTGCGGGACGCCACGCCCTTTTTCGTCATCCTCACGAGCGGCGGCTTCGTGCTGCTCGCGCTCAAATACATCGAGATCTCCTGGCGCAACCCCGAAGGCGGCGGCGTCGTCACGATCACGACCAAGGCCCTGGGCCCGATGTGGGGCTGTCTCGGCGGCATGCTCATCACCGTCGACTACTTTCTCACCACGGCGATCTCATCGGTTTCCGGCTTTCACTACATCGCCAGCGCTTTTCCGGCGCTGGATCACTACATCCTATGGCTCGCCGTATTGGGGGTGCTGGCGCTGGCGGCGTTGAATATTATCGGCATCCGCGAGAGCGCGACGGTCGCGCTGGTGATGGCCGTCGGCGCGCTGGCGGTAAACCTGGTTGTGATCGCGGCCAGCCTGGCAACCATGAAGCTGGCCGATTGGAGCGTCGTATGGAACCAGTTAGGGACCGCAAAGAATCTACCCTCATACGACCTGCTGGTCGGTTTTTCCGCCGCCTGGCTCGCCTTTTCCGGCCTGGAGAGCATAAGCCAGATCAGCCCGGCCATGCGCTTGCCGCTGCGTCGAACCACGCGCCTCGCCATGGCGGCGGTCATCTTTACGATGATCGTCACCTCGCCGATCCTCACGGCTCTTTCAGTAGCGGTCTTGTCTCCCGACATTAAAGCGACCCAGAGCGAGCGCTTTATCTCCGAGCTGGGCCTGGCCGCCGGCGGGCTCGGCATCAAGCTGGCGGTGGTTTTGACGGCCTCGACGCTGCTGCTCTTCGCCTCAAACACGGCGATTATCGGCACCTACCACGTCTTTCTGGCGCTGGCCAACCGGGGCTTTCTCCCCCAGATCGTCGCGCTGCGCAACTCGGCCTTTAACACGCCCCACGTGGCCGTGCTGATCGCCACCCTTGTCCCCATCGCCGTGATCCTGATGACGCAGGGACAGTTGGCCCTGCTGGGCGATATGTACGCCTTCGGGCTGCTCGGCGCGTTTGTCTTTTCTTCGCTCAGTCTCGATTTGATCCGCTGGCGTCTCGGCCGGCGCGACTTCGGCTTTTGGCTCGGGATCTTCACGACGGCGCTCGTCATGGTCGCCTGGGGAGTGAACCTGGCGGAGAAACAGCTTGCGACCCTATTCGGCGGAACCGTCACACTGGTGGGCATGCTGGTGGCGGTCGGCGTCCGCAGGTCGTGGTTTTTGGACCTGCTGCACCAGATCCCGGCGGTGCAGCGTCTCCAGGCCCGCGCCTACCGGGCTTCCGAGAGCCTGGTCGAGGAAGAGCTTAAAGGGTTGGTGACGCTGGCCGACGCCGTGGACTTGAAGCCGCTCTACCCCGGCTCGACCCTGCTCGCGCTGCGCGGCGAAAGCCCGCGGCTGGTCCAGGAGGGAATCGCGCGCGCCAGGGGCAAGGGCGAGTCGGCGATCTATTGCCTCTACGTCGAGGAGTGGCCGGGGCTGTTCGACGGCGAGACGCCGCACACGCCCAACGAAGAAGGGATCAAAACCTTAAGGCACGCGCTGCAGGAAGCCAAGGACAAAAACATCGAGATCATCCCGATCTGGGCGATCTCCCATAATGCCGCGGAGGCGATCGCCAACGCGGCTAAAGAGCTTGGGGTGGACGCCGTTTTCGTCGGCGTGACGCGCCGCTCCGCTTTTTATCACATGCTCAGGGGGCACGTGATCAAGGGATTGATGAAACGCTTGCCGCATAACTGCCATTTGATGATCTGCAACTGATCCATTTTGGATTTTAGATTTTCGATTTTAGATTAAATCCAAAATCGGCAATCCAAAATCTAAAATTGTTAGTGCCTGCTGCTTACTGCTTGTTTGTATAGCTTCTCATACCCGTCCACCATCTGCTCCACCGAAAATTTCTCCCCCACCCAGGCGCGGCAGCGCTTGCGATCGAGCTTGTCGATTTTCCGCAAGGCATCGATCATCTCGTCTTCGTTTCGCAGAAGATATCCCGTCTCGCCGTCTTTGATCAGCTCGGGCATCGAGCCTCGCGCGTAAGCCAGCGCCGGCGTACCCGAGGCCATCGACTCGACGACCACCATCCCGAACGGCTCGTCCCATTGAAGCGGGAAGAGAAAACCTTTGGCGCGACTCGTGACCTCCAGCAGCTCGCGGCGCGGCAGCCGCTCGACGCGTTTGATTTTGACGCCGTCGATATGGGGCTTCACTTCGTTTTCAAAGTACGCCTCGCTCCACGGGAGATGAGAGGCGACGTGGCCGACGATAAGGAGGCGGACATCGGCTTTTTTGGCGATTGAAATCGCCTCCGCGATCCCTTTCCCCGGCGTCATCCTCCCGACGACCAGGAAGAAGTCTTCCGGCTTCTCGCCGAACGGAATCTGACCGAGATCGACGCCGTTGTAAACCACCGGCAACGACTCGTCGCCCAAACTTTTCGCCTGCGCCCGGCTGACGCAGACCGGCGCGCAGTTGCGGAACGTCGCGCGGTAGTAGTCGTGCAATTCTTTTTCGATGTAGGCGTAGGTGACGAGGGTCGGGGTCTTGGTGAAGTCCGAAAAATAAGGCGCGAGCGTCGGCCAGTGGGCGTGGATCAGATCGAAACGATTCGCCTGGCGATAAAGATTGAAGGTGTTCCGCGTCTCGAATTCCTTTTCGAGATAAACCGTGCTCTCAGGATCGTCCAGGCTCGCGACCGGCAGGACCGATTGCACCGGACAGTCCACTTGCGAATCGCCGGAGGCGAAAAGCTCGACCTGATGGCCGCGCCGCGTCAGCTCCTGGCAGAGATCGTGGACGATCCATTCCGTCCCGCCGTGCGTTTTCGGCGGGATCGACAGATAGACGCTCGATATTTGCGCGATTTTCATAGGGAATATAAATATTACAGGCGCGGCGAGGCCGCAAGCCGCCCTTTCATAAGACCGTCGAATCACGTAAAATAATATGGATAATCCGTCGGATCACCCTTGACGACGAAAGCCGCCGCCCGGTCGAAGAGCCCGCGCATCCGATACTGCCGGTGGGAATAAGCAGCACCCCATTGCGCGGGCTCGGAGAGCGGGTGGCGGCTTTCGATTCGAAGCCGTATGAATTTTTGGCTGAACATACCAAAGCCCATCATCGGCCTGTCGCCGATGGACGGAGTCACCGACGCCTCCTTTCGTTTTATCGCGGCGAAGCACGGCGGCCCCGATGTTACGTTGACCGAGTTCGTCAACGTCGAGACCGCTTTCTTCGCGCCCCACACGTTGCTCAAAGACCTCGCCTATTCCGAGATCGAGCGCCCGGTCGTGGCGCAGATCTACGGCCGCACGCCGGAGCTGTTCTACACGGTCGCGCACATCGTCTGCGAGCTTGGCTTCGACGGCCTCGATATCAACATGGGTTGTCCCGCTAAAAAAGTCGCCGCCAGCGGGAGCGGCGCGGCGCTGATACTCAACCCGGAGTTGGCCCGATCCATTATTCGCAGCGCAGCTCGAGGCATCCGAGACTGGTTCGAAGGCCGAACCCTATCCGACTTAAAGCTCGACCCCGAGTTCATTGAACGAATCAGGGGTGCGAACCGGCTGAGGAGCGGGTTGGAGACGCCCGCCGAGCGCCGTCTCATCCCCGTATCGGTCAAGACCCGACTCGGCTACGACCGCGTCGTCATCGACGAGTGGATTCAAACCCTGTTGGAAGAAAATCTGTCGGTCATCTCGCTCCACGGCCGCACGCTCAGGCAAGGTTACAAGGGAAGCGCCGATTGGACCGCGATCGCCCGCGCCGTCGAGATCGCGAAAAATTCGCCGACGTTGATTCTCGGCAACGGCGATCTCAAAGACATGGACGACGTCCGCCGCCGCGTGCGCGAGACCGGCGTGGACGGCGTGCTCCTCGGCCGCGCCGCCCAGGGGGATCCGTGGATTTTTAGGGCCAAGGAGCAGGTCAAGCAGGCGCTCAGCTCAAATAGCGGCGCGTTCATTCATCACGCTCCCATCAGCCTGGAGGAGCGCTTTGCGGTCATGCTGGAGCACGGCAACCATTTCGCGAGGTATGGAAACCCTTCATCTTTTGTCGGCATGCGAAAACACCTCGCCTGGTATTGCAAGGCCTCTCCCGGCGCGGCGGAGCTCCGATCGCAGATGGTCCAGGTCAACAACGTCAGCGAAGTCGTCGAGTGTTTGCGGAACTACGCGGCAAGGCTCGCAGAGATTGAGCTGGCGGGCCGCAGGTCCTACGAACACGGTTCACGAGCACGAGTCACGAGCATGTTTTTTTCTCTTCCATGAAATTGATCCTCGCCTCCACCTCCCCCCGCCGTCGTGAGGTCCTGGCGCTGCTCGGTCTCCCGTTCGAAGCGATCGCTCCGGGATTCGATGAAGTCCCGTCGTCCGATCGCCTCATCGAAGAGGAGGTTCTCGAGTTCGCCGCCGGAAAGGCCGCATCGGTCGCGGAGGACAATCCTGGCAGCATCATCATCGGCAGCGACACGATGATTTTGATAGACGGAAAAAAGATCGGCAAGCCCGACGGGATCGCCGACGCAAGACAGATGCTTCGGGCTCTTTCGGGCAAGGTCCATCGAATTTTCACCAGCGTGGCGATCGTCGATGGCTCAGGCGGGCCGGGCCTCAGGATGGTAGAGCAAGTTTCCGTGAAGATGCGCGCCTATTCGGAAAAAGAGATCGAGGACTATCTTGCTTGCGGCGAATCGCTCGACAAAGCGGGCGCCTACTCGATCCAGGGGCGCGGCCGCGCGCTCATCGAATCGATCGACGGCGATTACCTGGCGGCGGTGGGGCTGCCGTTAGCGCCGATCGCCCGCTACTTGCGAAGCCGCGGCATATCCGTTTCGCTGAACGTCGAGAAACTCTACGCTGAAAGATCCTTCTTAAACTGGCGGAGCTTCTGACAGGTTCTGAAAAAACCCTCCGTTCGCCCTTCGACAAGCTCAGGACGAACGGAGGAAATGTGAAGAACGTTGGCGAATTTCCGTTCATGCTGAGCCCGTCGAAGCATGAAAAACCTTTTTCAGCGACCCGTTGGTAATCCATGCCGCCCTTGCTTCGCCTAGATAACGTGTCTCTCGCCTACGGCCACCTGCCGCTGCTCGCCCACGTCGATTTTCAGATCGAGGCGGGCGAGCGGGTCTGCCTGGTCGGCCGTAACGGCGCCGGCAAATCGACGCTGTTTCGCGTCATCGCCGGCGCGGCGCTGCCCGACGAGGGCGAGGTCTGGCGTCAGGAGACGCTGCGCACCTCGCATCTCGAACAGGAAGTCCCGCCGGATACGGAACAGACCGTGTTCCAAGTGGTCGCCGCCGGGTTGGGCGAATTGGGCGCGCTGCTGGCGGAGTATCACCATGTTACGCACCAGGCCGTCGCGGCCGAGCGAACGTCGCTGGACCGCATGGCCGAGCTGCACGCGCGCATCGACGCGCTCGACGGCTGGAATATCAGCCAAAAGGTCGAGACCGTACTGACGCGGTTGAATCTGCCCGCGGACAGGCCGCTCGCCGGCTGCTCCGGCGGGACCCGCAGACAGGTGATGCTCGCGCGGACCCTGGTGAGCGATCCCGATCTGTTATTATTGGACGAGCCGACCAACCATCTCGACATCGCCGCCATCACCTGGCTCGAAGACTTTCTGCTGGTCTACCGCGGCGCGTTGATCTTTATCACGCACGACCGCACGTTGGTGAAACATCTGGCAACCCGCATCGTCGACCTCGACCGGGGAAAGTTGAGTTCTTTTCCCGGCGACTTCGACACGTACCTCAGCCGGAAAGAGGAAATGCTGGAAATCGAAGCTCGCGCGGCGGCCAAGTTCGACAAGAGGCTGGCCGAAGAAGAGGCATGGATTCGCCGGGGCATCAAGGCGCGGCGCACGCGCAACGAAGGGCGGGTCAGGGCGTTGCAGGCGATGCGGCGCGAGCGCAGCCAACGCCTCGCGGCGCAGGGCAAAGCCGGTTTCAAGATCGATGCCGGCGAGTTATCCGGCAAACTGGCGGTCGATCTGCGCCACGTGAGTTTCCGCTACGGCGACAACCTGATTATCCGCGATTTGTCGACGGGCATTCTCCGCGGCGACCGGGTCGGCATCATCGGCCCCAACGGCTCCGGCAAGAGCACGCTGCTCCGGTTGATTCTCGGCGACCTTGCGCCGACCGGCGGGCAGGTGGTGATGGGCACGCGGCTGCGGGTCGCCTACTTCGACCAGCACCGCGGACGGCTGGACCCCGAGAAGACGGTGCGGGAGAACATGAGCGACTCCAACTATATTACCGTCCGCGGCCGCTCCCGCCACGTCATCGGCTATCTCAAAGATTTTCTGTTTCCGCCGGAGCGCATCGACTCGCCGGTAAAAGCGCTGTCCGGCGGCGAGCGCAATCGTCTGCTGCTGGCGAAGATCTTCACCCGCTCCGTAAACCTGATGGTCCTGGACGAGCCGACCAACGATCTGGACGTCGACACGCTGGAGCTATTGGAAGATCTGCTGGCCGATTACAAAGGAACGCTGCTGCTGGTGAGCCACGACCGGACTTTTCTCGATAACGTCGTAACCAGCACCCTGGTGTTCGAGGGCGACGGCAAGGTCGGGGAATACGTCGGCGGGTACGAAGATTGGGCGCGCTATCGACGGCTCGCCGCCGCCGAGCGAACTGAACCGCCGAAGCGCGCGACGACAGCGCCCTCAGCCGCTGCAACGGAAGAAAAGGGCGACAGCAGGCCCCGCAAGCTCTCCTACAAGGAACGGCGCGAGCTGGAGGCGCTGCCCGGAAAAATCGAATCGCTGGAGACCGAGCGGTCCGAGTTGCACGCGGCGATGAGCGACGCCGACTTTTACCGCCAGCCGCGCGACAAAATCGCCGCTGCTACGGATCGCCTCGAGGCCGTGGCGCGGGAGCTTGAAGCCTGCTACGCCCGTTGGCAATTATTGGAATCGCAGGCGAAGACCGGGAATGGTTAGAACGCGGCAGGCCCTCGCTTGCTCATCTGCTCATCCTGGCATCTCTCCTAATCACTTCGTCAACCCCACGCTCTTCAGGAACCCCGACTTCTCCAGACGATCGACGAAGGAGTTGTCGAAGAATTCTTTGGGGTCTGAATTTTTGGCTTGCGGGAATTCCTTCTCGTCCATGTAGGCGAACTGGGCCCGGATCGCCTCGCCCCGCACGTGAAGATTCATGTCCCAATAGGGCGCGAACGCCTCGTAGGTGCCGTCGACGGTAGGCGCGTCGTCGATCTTGGCGTATTTGGCGATCGCCTTCTTCGCGATCTCCGGCTGCTTTCTCGACAGGACCACCGCTTCGGCCATCGCTTTCAAAAAGGCGTAGATCGTATTCGGGTTGCTCTTGAGATACTTCTCGGTCGTTCCGTAGGTCACCTGCAAACCGGGGATATTCAACTTGCCGATATCGACCAGCAAATTGAGCCCCGCCTCTTTCGCCTTCAGCGTGTTGGGAGCGGAGAGCGTGCCGGCGGAGGTCTTGCCGCCGATGATCGCGCTCAAGATGGCCGGCACGCTTTGCACATAGAGAATCTGAACTTCCTTGTCCGGCGTCAGTCCGTTTTTCTTGAGCGCCTCGCGCGTCGCGGTGTCGAGCGCGGCGCGCGGCGTGCTGACCGCCACCGTCTTCCCTTTGAGCTGCTGGACGGCGCCGATCTCCTTGGCGCCCCACATTTGAAAAACCAGCTGCTGCATCGTGCCGCCGAAGTATTTCACCTCTCCGCCTCTCATGCGCGCGTTGATGAGGTCGGGGCCGTTGGTATAAAAATCGGCCTCGCCTGAAATCACCGCCTGCGCGGACACCTGAGGGTTCAGGAGCTGGAGCTTGGCGTTCAGCCCATATTTCTTGAACAGCCCGGCGTCGGCGGCCACCCAGATCGGCGTGAAGGCGCCGCTGGGCTGCGCATAGGTCACAACGACGTCCGTCTTCTCCGGTTTTCCTCCGATCTCGCTCTGGGCGAAGCTCGCCGCGACAAAAAGCGCCAACGTCAGTCCAACAACCGCGGCTAAAACGCTCTCACGCGAAATTATACGTCGTGCAAACATTTGGGTTTCTCCTTTCGCCGCCGACATCGCATCTCTCCTTATCATGTGGAATTTCTCGCGTCCACCAACCTCAACTCCACCGATCTGGTTCCGTTCCACTCGTTCTCGCTCAGGCGATAAACCAGGTCGATTTTGGCGCCCGGAACGAGCCTCGGAGCAGGTTCTCGGCCGGGATCGCCGGTCGAACCACGATGATCGTCGAACATCACGGCGTCGAAGCTGCGGCTCCCCTGCCTGAGCTTCACGCGCGTCCCGCCGTTGAAGTCGCGCCGCCGCGTCACTTCGACCGACCGGGTCAGAAAAAGCGGCTCGGGATTGCCGACGCCGAACGGCCTCAACCCATCCAACTCGCGCATCAAAGGAAACCCCATCGCCGAAAATTCCAGCTCGGAGTCTATCTCCAGCGCCGGGATGAGATCTTCGGAGCGGAGGCCGGCCCGCGCGATCTCTTCGAAGCGGTCTCTGAACAGCGGAAACTTTTCCTCCCGGATCGTCAACCCTGCGGCGTATTCGTGGCCGCCGTACTTCTCCAGCAGGTCGGCGCAGCGGCCGAAGCCTTCGACCAGGTGAAACCCGCGAATGCTCCGCGCCGAGCCTTTGCCCTCCCCGGCGCGAAATCCCACCACGACTGTCGGACGATAAAAGCGCTCGGTCAAGCGCGAGGCGACGATGCCGAGCACGCCCGGATGCCAGCCCTCTTGGCCGACGACCACGGAGTAGCGATCTTGCAAAAAGCCATCGCCGTTGCAGGTCGACAGCGCTTCGGCCAGCACGCGCGCCTCCATCTCCCGCCGCTCGCGGTTGTCGGCATCCAGCTCTTGAGCGATCCTCAGCGCGACCTCCTCCGAATCGGTCGTGAGCATCTCGACGACTTTCAGCCCCGCGTCCATCCGGCCGGCGGCGTTGATGCGCGGCCCGAGTCGAAAAGCGACCTGTCCGACGCCGACCTCGCCGGGAGCGATCCCGGCCACGCGCTTGAGCGCGACAATGCCGGGACGCGTCGAGCCGCCGAGCTCTACCAGCCCGCGCCGGACCAGCACCCGGTTGACTCCGCGGAGCGGCACCATGTCGGCGATCGTGCCCAGCGTGACGATATCGAGACAGCGGCGGACATCGGGCACCCCGTAAAGGGGCGAGGCCCCCCGAACAGGGGCGAGGCCCCCTCGGGGCTTTTCGCCCTCGGGGCTTTTCGCCCCACCGCCGCCAAACCAGCCGCTGTCGCGCAACTTCGCCCTGAGCGCCATGACAAGGTAGAAGGCCAGCCCGGCGCCCGATAGTCCCTTGTCGGGGAAGCGGCAATCGCTGCGGTGAGGATTGATGATCGCGACGGCGGGCGGGAGTTTCGCGGGCAGCTCATGATGGTCGACGACGATGGTATCGATACCCAGCTCCCGCGCGGCCGCGACTTCTGTAGCGTTCGAGATGCCGCAGTCTACCGTCACGACAAGACTCACTCCGCCTCCAGCGAGTTCTTTCATTCCCGCGACGTTCAGCCCGTAGCCTTCGTTGATCCGGTGGGGCACATAATAGCTCGCCCGCGCGCCGGCTTCCTTGAGAAACGACACCAGAGTCGCCGCGCCGGTCGTCCCGTCCACGTCGTAATCTCCCCAAACGCAAATCTGCTCTTTGCCGTCCAGGGCGGTGGCGAGGCGCGCCACGGCCTCATCCATGCCCGCCATGAGCGAGGGGGACGGAAGATCGGAGCGCAAACTCGAAGAGAGAAATTTTTCCGCGGCCCCGGGTTCGGTTAAGCCGCGGTTGACCAGCAGGCGGGCGATCAACGGACTGACTTGAAGTTTTTTGGTAAGAACGGAGACGAGAGCCTCATCCGCTTGTTTCAGTATCCAACGCTTGTCCACGCTTATCTACTCCGCTTCGCCAGGGCACCGGCCCCATTGAACCGTTTGAAC
>MGSS01000099.1:0-19169 GCA_001798595.1 Deltaproteobacteria bacterium RIFCSPLOWO2_12_FULL_60_19
TCTCCTCCTTTGAGTTGTGGGGTTGGCTCATCGCCAACCTTAGTGCCTCTCGGAGAAGCCTGCTAGATGATTATCAAGTCTGCCGTAAAGGGGTCAGGCAGACCTTTTTGACTTTTTGTGCCGTCGCCCTTGCCTCTCTACGCTAGAAATCGGCTTTTGCGACGTCTGCCTGCTTGTTCTGTAGAAGCGCCAGCCGCTCATCGTGCAGTTTGACGAAGCGTTGAAGGTCATTGCCCTTCAACTGTTCGGTTCGGGGAATGCGCAACGCCAGGAAGTTGATCTTCTCTCCTCGTAGAAGCATCTCGAAATGGAGGTGCGGGCCGGTCGCATGCCCGGTCTCTCCAACATAGCCTACTACGTCGTCCTGCGTAACTTGCTTTCCTCTGCGGATGCCGGGCGCGATCCGGGAGAAATGCGCGTACCGCGTGGCATAACCGTTGACGTGTCGAATCTCTACCAGCTTGCCGTAACCGCCGCGCCAGCCCGCAAAGACGACCCGGCCGGATCCGACGGCAACCACCGGCGTGCCCGCAGGCGCGGCGTAGTCGATCGCTCGATGCGGTCGCAGGGTTCTAAAGATCGGATGGCGCCGATTAAGGTTGTACGTGGAAGAGATTCGCCGGTAGCTGAGCGGGGCGCGCAGGAAAGCTCTCCGCACCGACCTTCCGTCGGTGCCATAGTACGATCCCCGGCCCTCTCGATCGACGAAGTAAAAGGCACGGAAGACCTCGCCCCCCGCTTCGATCATTGCGGCGAGAAGCTTCCCCGCTTCCGTCCGTCCATCCTCATAGCGAATCTGTTCGAAAACCAGGGAAAACTCGTCTCCGCGCTGGAAATCGGAGAAAAAGTCGATGTCGAACTCAAAGATGGCGGCGAGCTCCAAGATCTGCGCGGGACTGAGGCCTGCCTGAGTGCCGCTCACATAGAGATTCTCCACGATGTTTCCGCGGACGACCCTGGTCTCCTGCACAAAAAGAATCGGACTGTGCTCAACGGCCCAGCCTTCGGCGGTCGAGATCACTCGTAGCAGGGAGCGATCGATGGTGTATTCGAGACCTTGAATCCTCTTCTCCTCCGGGTGGAGAAGCAGGTGGAAGCGATCCCCCGCACGGAGCCTTCTGGGGTTGACGAACGGTCGGACCGTCTCGATCATCGCGTGTGCCTCGGCCCTCTCCAGTCCGAAACGGGTCAAGATCGCCATGAGCGTCTCTCCCCGCCGGAGCGTTACCAGGACGCTCTGCGGCGGCGAAATCAGACTCGGGTCGGTGCCGGAAGATCGCAGATCGTCGGTAGGATGAGTCACGAGCTTGGGCGTCAGCAATAGGGCGGCACAAAAGCCGACCGTAAAAACCAAACGCCTCCAGCCCCGTGCGCCGAACCTTATGCCCTGTCGAGCCAACATCCTCTCGAGTCGCCTCCGTAGAAAACCATGCCATTGTACGGCATCGCGTCGCGGCAGTCAAAGAAAACGTCGAAAAAAAATCACGCCCCGTACGAATTACCGCCGCGCTGCTGTCATCCTCTTCCCGTAAGGGTCGGTTGATCCGATCTCCACCCGACCGATTTTATTGCTGTCGCAGCAACGTCGATCTGTCAGGTTAACAGCAACGTAAAAATGTCAGGGTGAGAGTTCGTAGAGTTTGGCTGGGTGAGTCGTTTCGGGTCCAACATCCGTCCTAACAACCACCTCCTGCCTCGAAGTTGTTGGCACAACCGACTTGCCTTCTTCCTCCCAATGGTGTCTTCTCTCATACGAGTGGCTTCTCTCCTTGATCGGTTAACCGTGGATTGTTCCACGGTGGAGCCACTCACAAAGTCGTTGGTTCGTAAGGGGGGGCTATGAGAAGATTCATCGGATTTTTGTTCTTTGCCGTCTTGTTGCTATTTTTGTTTCTCAGCCGGACGATTTCCCTTTATACGGACTGGCTTTGGTTTCACGAAGTCGGCTTTTCCCGAGTTTTTACGACTATCCTTACGTTTGAGCTGATCCTGGGCATCGTCTTTGGGGGGCTCTTTGCGCTGCTCCTTTATCTTAACGTCAAGCTGGCGAGCCGAGCGTCCGGCTATGCCGACATTGTGGAGCAGTCTGTAATCGAGCTACCCAGTCCCGATCTCGTCGATCCACTTCTCCGGCGCTTGCTCCTCCCGGCTGCCATTGTGCTGGGTTGGTTTGCCGCTTCACACGCTGCCGGCCACTGGAAATCCATTCTCCTATTCTTAAATTGGGTTCCTTTTGGACTTGAAGATCCCGTCTTTAACCGGGACATTGGCTTCTATGTTTTTCGTCTGCCGGCGCTCACCGCCCTTTACAACTGGCTTAACTTTACCCTGGGGCTTACGTTCCTGGCGACCGCCTCTACCTATTTCGTTTATCGGGGAGTCATGTACACACCCCAAGCGATATCCCTGACAAATCGTGCGCGAACGCATCTGTTCATCCTGATTGCGGCTATTCTGCTGGTCAAGGCCGGAGGCTACCTGCTGGACACGTTCGAGCTTCTCTACTCACCCAGAGGCGCAGCTTTCGGCGCGAGCTACGCGGATGTCAATGCTTCCCTACCCACCTTGCGATTTATGGCTTTGCTGGCGCTGATAACAACCGGGCTTTGTCTCATGCAGATCTACCGCCCGGGCTTCAGATACATTCTCGTCGGCGTGGGGAGCCTGCTCCTGGCGCATTTCGCGGGATTGACCCTCTACCCGTCTTTGCTCCAGCGTTTTCGGGTAGTTCCAAACGAGATTGCCGCGGAGCGGCCGTTCATCCAGCGCAATATCGAGTTCACGCGCCGAGCCTATGGGTTGGATAGAGTCGAGACCGTGGAGTTCCCGGCCGAAGAGAAGCTTACCGCCGCCGATCTCAAGCGCAACGTCCTGACCATTAAGAATATCCGGCTCTGGGAGCACCGACCTCTGCTGGCCACCTTGGGTCAGCTCCAAGAGATCCGCACTTATTACAAGTTCCTCGATGTCGACAACGACCGCTACCAGATTGACGGCACCTATCGCCAGGTGATGCTTTCAGCGCGAGAGCTCTCGCATGAGCATCTGCCCAGCCGCATCTGGATCAACGAGCATCTCACGTACACCCACGGCTATGGTGTGGTTTTTGGGCCCGTCAACCAGGTCACCCGTGAGGGCTTGCCGGAGTTCTTCATCAAGGACATCCCGCCGGTCTCAAGCCAGCCGATTAAAATCACCCGCCCGGAGATCTATTACGGAGAGCGGGCCAACGACTATGTTTTCGTGAAGACCAAAGCTCAAGAACTGGATTATCCGTCAGGAGATCAAAACGTTTACGCGACCTACGAGGGAAAGGGAGGTGTGCCGGTACATTCCTTTTGGCGTAAGCTCCTCTATTCAGTCAGCTATGCAACCCTGAGAATTGCTCTTTCAAATGATATTACCAATGAAAGCCGCATTCTCTACTACCGTCAGATCCAGGAGCGGGTAAAAAAAATCGCCCCTTTCATCACTTTCGATCGCGACTCGTACCTTGTCATTGCCCAGGGGGGTCGTCTCTTCTGGATCATTGACGGGTACACGACCTCGGACCGCTACCCATACTCAGAGCCAGCCGGGAGGATGGGAAATTACATTCGCAACTCGGTCAAGGCGGTCGTGGACGCTTATAACGGGACGGTAACCTTCTACCTGAGCCACCCGGATGATCCCATCATCCGGGCTTACGCGAAGATTTTTCCCGGCCTCTTTGAGCCCCTGGAAGCGATGCCGGAGGATCTGCGGGCTCACATTCGCTATCCTCAGGATTTGTTTGCGGTCCAGGCACGTATGTATGCCACCTATCACATGCAAGACCCGCAGGTATTCTATAACAAGGAAGACTTGTTCAGCATCCCCCGTAGGGAATTCGCGGCTGAGGATCAGGAGACAGGCCCCACATTGGCAATGAGAAGGGAACAAGTCGTTGAACGGGAGGTAGCTCCCTACTACACCATCATGCGCCTTCCCGGTGAACAGAGAGAGGAGTTTGTTCTCCTTCTCCCATTTACTCCAAACAAGAAGGACAACATGCGGGCGTGGCTGGCCGCGCGGAGCGATCCGCCCCATTACGGCAAGCTGATTGCTCTGGACTTTCCCAAGGCGAAGCTGGTTTACGGACCGAAGCAGATCGATGCCCGGATCGACCAGGATGCTTTCATTTCTCAACAGCTGAGCCTCTGGGGCCAACGCGGGTCGCAAGTGATCCGGGGAAGCTTGCTGGCGATCCCGATTGAAAAATCCCTTCTTTATGTTCAGCCCCTTTACCTGGCAGCGGAGAAGGGATCGCTTCCAGAGCTGAAGAGGGTGATTACCGCCTTCGGTAACCAGATCGCTATGCGGGAGACTCTGGATCAGTCCCTCGAGGAACTGTTCGTTAGCAGGACAACCCGGGAGACCCCCCAAACGGCAGCAGTTTCCGCAGGCGCCACAAAGGGAGGGAGCTTGGCGAGCCGTGCTTTAGAACATTATCTGAAATCCAGGGAGTTTTTGCGCCAGGAGAATTGGGCTGGATACGGTGAGGAGTTGAAAAGGTTGGAGGAGCTGCTCAGGGAGATGCAGAAGGGTGGTTGATTCAAGATCTTAAGGTCTCGCCGGGTCCAGGGTCAAGAGCTCCGGCCACCGGGGGGGGTCAGTCGGCCTGGAGAGTGTCCTGGCGGTAGCGCTGGTGGGTGGAGAGGACCCGTGTCGCGTAGCCGAGGGGAACGTGCAGCTCTTCGGCGATGCGGCTTTTGATCCAGGTCGGGCCGTGGTTGTAGGCCGCCAGGGCGAGCTTGGTGTCGCCAAAGCTTTTCCTCAAGAAATCCAGATAGGAGATACCGAGCTTGATGTTCAGGACCGGATCGTAGAGGGGGGGTGTCTCGGGTATGCGCTTGTCCCCCCACATGGCCATTCGTTCCTGGGCGCTGACCTGGGCGGCAACCGGCAGAAGCTGCATCAGCCCTTTGGCTCCCTTTACGGAAATAGCCGTGTCCTTAAAATCGCTCTCGACGCCGATCACCGCCAGAACCAGAAGCGGATCCATCCTATGGCGCCAGCTTTCATCCAACACGGTCTTGGCGACATGCCAGGCCCAGCCGTCGTCCGCATCGGGTCGGGCGCGTCTAACTAGCGAATAAATCTTGAATAGTTCTGCAGCTTCAAAATCAGTTGAATAACCGTCCTCAGTAGCCGCCTTGCCCGTGGCCTTCACGAACGGCCACGATGGCGGGATCATCATGACGAGTAGGATGACCAGAGCCACCCTGCGTGCCAGGACCCAGCGGATAACCGCCTGTAAATCAAGGACTTTTTTTCCGAGCCCCATATACAAAAATACCCCAGAGAATCACCCCTGAGGCCCTCGAATCGAACGGCTCCGAAGCTATCAAATCGGCGGGAAAATGTCAACCTATAGGGGATGGAAGAAACCGCGTCTACATTCTATAGAAAAAAATCGCGGATGACCGGAGCGGCCTGCCCCCGAGATGGTGGATAGTCGAGGCTAGGCCTTGCGGGCTGGTCGGCTCATAAGGCGGCCCCATTTCCGGCGGATCTGCTGCTCGTATTCCGGCGTAAAGGTCATGTGTTTACCGAACTGCTCGATCCACTCCCAGGGCTTGCAGGCGTTGATCAGTACCCTGCCGCAGGTGAGATCCCCCACCTCCCGCTTGTGCGGGCTGATGATCGGGTCGACCCGGGTGCTGACGGTGGCCCGAACGATGTCGATCTGGTCCTCTGGGACGCAGCGGGTGGTCATGGCCCAAAGGACGTCGTTGATATTGCTCGGATCGATGTCCTCGTCGACGACGACGTAGTACCGGTAGGCGCTGTTGGAGCCGCGGGCGGCGGTGGCGGTAAGCAGGGCCATCTTCGCGTGGCCGGCGAACTCCTGTTTCAGCGAAATCACGATGAACAGGCCGTTGGCGTGGGCCCAGACTCCGCGAATTCCGGAAAGGGCGCTCTTCTCCAACGCCTCCCACACGGCGATCGCGGCGTGGGTGATGGTGCCCATGCTGATGTTGCGGTTGCTGTTGGGAGGGCCGGTCAGGATCGGGTCGTTGCGGTGGTAGATCGCTTTGATGCGAAGCACCGGTATCGGCGTCGGCTCCTGGCTGTAATACCCCGGCCATTCGCGATAGGGGCCTTCGGTTCTCGAATCGACCTCCGGCGGAGGCACCTCTCCTTCAATGGCGATCTCCGCGCGGGCGGGAATCGGCAAGCCGGTAAGCTCGCCCTTGACAATATCGATCGGCTCGCCTTTCATCCCCCCGGCGACATCGAACTCCGACCGTCCCCACGGCGCGCTGCCGGTGGCGGCCTGGAACAACTCTTCCTCCTGGCCGTAGCAGGCGACGACCGGGCAGGCCTTGCCCCGCGCCCAATATTTTTTGGCGATGAGCATGCCGTGGTGGTGTGGCTCGACGAAGAATCCCACGCTCTTCTCGTCGTGGATCATCTGCCGGTAGGTCCCCATGTTGACCCAACCCTCGTCGGGATCGCGGTTGATGACGAGCGTCGCCGTCCCGATATACCTTCCCCCCTCCAGCGTGCGCCACTTCGGCGTGGGGAATTTGAGGATGTTGACCTGGTCGCCGCGATCCTGATTTTCCAGCACCGGGCCGCCGTCCACTTCGCGCGGCGGAATCAAGCCGGTCTGCTTGCGCTTTTCCTTCATCTGACGCGCGATCTCCAGGTCGTTCAAATCGGTCGGGATGCCGAGCACCAGCGCCTGTTTCTTGGGATTGTTCTGGTGGTTGGCGAGGACGCGAAAGCCCGCCGGGTAACCGGGTATTTTGTCGAACAGTAGAGCGGGATCGTCATCGCTCTCCTGCATCATCTGCGCGATCGCGCCGATCTCCAGGTCCCAGTGCGCCCCTTCGACGACGCGCAGCATCCCCAGCCGGTCCAAGGCCCCGAGGTAATCTCTCAAGTCACGGAATCCCATGAGGTCCTCCTTCCTTGAATCATGCCACTTACTAATTGCTTAACGGGAAAATGACAAGAGGCGGCATGGATCACGACCAGAGGGCGAAAATCCAGCCTTCAGGGAAAGGAAGGTGAAGAAGACGGTTAAAAAGCCCCTCCATAGTCAGCCAAGATACGAGCGTCAGAGAGAGGGTCAAGACCCACCCTTCTTTGCCCACAAGCTTGAGGTAGAGAAAGACAAAGAGCGGCACGGCGATCGGAAAGCCGAAAACGAGGATGAAAGCGAGAAACCCCACGATCCAGGACAATATCGCCAGGGTTCTCCTCCGGGCGAGCGGCGGCGCGACGTCGGTCGTCATCTCGAAGTCGACCGCATGGCCCTCGCGCTCTTTTTCGGCGGAGACGAGGGAGAGAAGCATTTCAAGCAGGGACAGGGCGAGAAGGGGAATTCCGATGAGTCTGGGAAAGAGCGCGGTCCTGAAGGGCCACTCGAGCGAGGCATACAGAGCGTAGGCGCCTACGAGGGCGACGGCGAGCGCAAACAGGAACCGCAGGCTGAGGACTCTATTCATGCCGCTTTTTCCGGCGTCGCGTCGCGGTTGCGCATGCGGATCAGAGGGTAAACGATAACGGCAAGGGTAAGCAGCACTAAAATCAAGACCACGGGCCGCAGAAGCCACGAGCTCCCGTAGCGTATGGTGGAGATATAAAAGTTGTTTTCGGCGATCTTTCCCAAAACGAATCCCAGCACCAGAGGGGCGCGCGGCCAGCCGCAGCGGATCATGACATAGCCCAGGGAGCCGCAAGCGAGGAAGACAACGAGGTCTCCTAGATGGTTGTTCGAAGTGTACGAGCCGATGAAGGCGAGGAAAAGAATAAATGGAATAAGAACGGCGCCCCGGACAAGGGTGAGCTTCGCCAATTGATTGAGAAAAAAGAAGCTCACGGCCACGGTCACCACATTGGCGATGACCATGGTCCAGACCATGGAGAAGGTGAGAGTCAGGTGCTTGTCCAGCATGTCCGGTCCGGGAGTTATTCCCTGGAGAAAAAACGCGCCGAGGAGAATCGCCATGGCCGAGCTGCCCGGGACGCCAAAGGCAATGGTTGGAATCAAGGCCCCGCCTTCCTTGGAATTATTCGCGGCGCCGGGTCCTAAAACCCCGCGCACGTCTCCTTTGCCGAAGCCCTCTCGCTCCTTCAAATCGCGCGCGGCCTGCACAGCATGGCCATACGCGATCCACTGAGCCACGCCTCCTCCCAAACCCGGCATGATGCCGATAAAGGTTCCTACCAGGCTGCATCGAATCGTAAGCCAGAAATGGCGGAATGTGTCCTTGACTCCTTCCCAGGCGCCTTTCCCGAGATTTCCTTGCGGCAGCTCGCCCGCTATCGAGGTCCCTCGGACGGCGAGATCGACGATCTCGGGAATGGCAAAAAGGCCGACCAATACGGGAACGAGATCGAGTCCGCCCCAAAGATAAAGCTGGCCAAAGGTAAAGCGCTGCACTCCGGCCTGCGGATCCTGGCCGACCATAGCGAAGACCAACCCGACCAGCCCGGCAAGAAAGCCCCGCAGCAGCGCCCTGCCTCCCTGCCCGCTCAGGGAGGAGATAAAGGCGATGCCCACGACCGCGAGCATGAACAGCTCGGGCGCCCCGAAAGTGAGCACCAGGGGCCGCACGACGGGGATCGCCAGGGCCAGGGCGAAGGCCCCCACCAACGCGCCCACGAGCGAGCTCATGAGCGCCGCTCCCAGAGCGCGGCCGGCCTCGCCTTTTTTCGCCATAGCGTGGCCGTCCAGGATCGTGGCGGCGGTCGTTCCTTCTCCGGGAACGCCGAATAGAACCGAGGTGATGTCGCCGGTCGTCGAGACCACGGAGTGCATGCCGAGAAGAAAGGCGAACGCCTCGACCGGCGTCATCTTGTAGATGAACGGCAGCATCAAGGCGAGCGTCGTCGATCCGCCCAGCCCCGGCAGCAGGCCCACCCAGAAGCCCAGGGCGATCCCCATGAGCATGATGAGGAAGGGCTGCCACTGCAGGACTACGAAAAGGCCTTCGACGAAAGATTCAAACATAAAAAAGCCGCTGCCTCGAAGTAGAAGTCGCTAGTGGCTTGTAACGCTCATTTTGGCAGCGCCGTTCTGGTTCGACAAAGCTCACCACGAACGGCGCTTGCCTGGTCCGTTCGTACTGAGCGCGTCGAAGTGCGGGCGGACCAGGTCGCTACACAATAGTCTGTCACGGCGCACTATTCGCCGAACTTGATGTACTTGCCGATCTCCTGGGCCATCTCGGGAGGCTGATTGAGAACCTCCCGGACGACTTTCAGGCTCTCCTCCGCCGGAGTGAAGTCGATGGACAGCTTCGTTTTCTTGGCCTCAGCGAGGAATTCCTTATCCTTGGCCATGGCCGCGAAAGCGTCGCGCAGGAGCTTTATCACGTCCGCCGGCGTCCCCGGAGGCGCGACATAAGGCCGGTAGATTTTGGTCGACGCCGAGGCGACCACCATGATCGCTTTGCCTTTCGCATCCTTCGCCAGATCCTCGTCCACAGGAAGCGTCTCGATGCCCGGCGAGGCGGTGCGCGAGCGGATAAGGGGACGGACCAGCCCGCGGTCGATGAACGGCTTGATCGAATCGTACGACCCGGCCCGGCCGTCCACCTCCTTGCGCTCGATCGCCAGCATCACGTCGGCGCTTGAAGAGTAGCCCGGCACCAGCTTGAAGTTGAAGCCGACAAACTCCTTCAGGATCGAAGGAAAGTCATGTGTGGAGCTGCCGGGGCCGGTGGTCCCGATCACGATCTCCTTGGCCTTGCGCATGTCGTCCACGGTTTTGTACGGCAGATCGCTGCGGATCGTGAGGATGACCGCGTCGCTGGCGAGACTGCCGATCCAGGCGAATTTGGTCAGGTCATACTGGACGCCCGCCACCTTGGTGAGCTGAGCGGTGGCCAGACCGTTGTTGAAAGTGCCGATCGTCAGGCCGTCGGGCTTGGCGACGCCGTAGAGATGGTTGGCGGAGATAATACTGTTGGCGCCGGGCATGTTTTGAACCACCACCGCCGGATTGCCCGGCAGGTGCTTGGGCAGATATTTGGCCGCCAGACGAGCGTAACGGTCGTACCCGCCGCCCGGCTTGTAGCCGACGACGATCGTCAAGACCTTCCCCTCGTAAGCCGCGGCGCCGAACACGAGCGCGGGCGTCCCCACGAAAATGGCGAGCAGGAGCAACGTCCAGCCCATCCATGCATTCCGTTTGTTGGCGCTAAACCGTTCCATAACCGTGCCTCCTTTTGTTTGTAGTTGCTTCTCTCCCGATCGGTTGCGGCGTTTCTCCCGGCGGGCGGGGATTATGGCTTCCACCCGCTCGCCTTCAGCTCCTCGTTCGCCTTGCGCGTGAAGCTCAAATCGAAGGCATCGCCGATTTTGATCTCTCGTTGGACTTTCGTCGTCCTTCTCATATCATCGAGTATCGGTTGAAGAATCTTATCGTCGCTGAAGCCCTGCCGGAGGATCAGCTTCGATTCGATGTCATAAATCGCATTGGCCAGCTCGCGGTCCGTCAACCTCAAAGCATCCATCATATATTTGATTGCCGGCTCCCGTTTGCCTACGAAGAAATTTATCCCCTTGAGGGCGGCGCGGATGAACTTGAAAAGCTTGCCCGGGTTTTGTTTGATTTTTTCGTCGGTGCTTGCGAGTCCGCCTTGAATAAGGTTGGCGTAATCGCCGGCGGAGGCCAGTTTCGTGAAGCCTTCCTTCTGCGCCTTGATGCTCGTCCCGGTATTGAAAAGCGAGGCCTGGATAGCCTTGGCCTTCATCGCCGGGAAGCGCACTTCGTCTCCTCCCATGACGACGAGATTCAAGTCTTTGACCGGATCGAGCCCGTTCTGCTTTAAGATCTCTCGGGCTACGACCGCGAGCGAGCCTTCCGGGGACATGATCGCTACATTGGCGCCGCGTAATTGTCCCATCGACTTGATGTTGGGCTGGGCGATGAGATCCCATGAGGGCTTGTCTTGAAAGATCGTGAGGATCTTGACGGGAACTCCCCGGACGGCCGCTGCCAAGGCGCTGCCGGCGTTGGTGAAGAAGTCGATCTCTCCCGCCAGCGCGATCCTGATAGCGATCTCGCCGCGGATGCTGAGCAACTCAACGTTGAGTCCTTCTTCCCGCAAGTAGCCTTCCTTCTGCGCGATGATGAGACAGTACGTCGAAGAATTCATCGACGGGTAGGCGACGCGGACGTTTTCCAGCGCGGCCGCGGGGGATGGAACGAGCGGCCAAAGGAAACTCATTAAGAGAGCGAGCGCGAAGCCTCTCAAGGTTTCTAACCCCTTTCAGGAAGCCGCATACCACAAAACCGTTCGCAGTGCTATCGGGCCAAAGCGCCTCTTCGGGGCCGCCTTCGCCAAGCGCCTCATCCAAGGAAGCGCGGCGATTTCAGTCGATGACACCTTCCTTGATGAGTTTTTCGTACTCGGGCGCGGACAACCCCAAAATGTCCTGATAAAAATATTGATTATGCTCGCCGAGCAGCGGGTCGCGGCGCTCGGGGCCGGCGGGGCTTTTGCTGAGAATATAGGGCGGGCGTTGATAGTGCATCTTGCCGATCTCGGGATGCTCCAACTCGATCCACTGGCCGCGGTGCCGGAGTTGAGGATCGTCGTAGATATCTTTCATCGTCTGCACGACATGCGAGCGCACCCCCGCCCGCTGGAGCTTTTCCACGATTTCATGAGCGGCGAGCGGAGAGGTCCACTCGGCGATGCGCCTGTCCAGCTCGTCCTCGTTGGTCTTGCGCGCCTCATGCGACGCGAAGCGAAATTCATTCGCCCAGGCGGGATTTCCCAGCTCGCGGCAGAGCGCCTGCCATTCCGCGTCCGAGAAGACGCTGATGACGCACCAGCTGTCTTCGCCTTTGCACGGATAGGCGCCGTGGGGCGCGGCGTGGGGATCGCGGTTGGCGTTCCGCATCGCCACTTTGCCGTTGATCTTATAGTCGAGCAGCAGCGGCGCGACGAACTGGAGACCTGACTCGTACTGGGCCAGGTCGATCTGCTGCCCCTTCCCCGTCCGCTTTTTATAGTCCAACGCGGCGATGATCGCGGCGACTCCATAGGCGACGGCGATATAGTCGATGTAGGGGCCGTAAAGAATTTGCGGCGGGCCGTCGGGATAGCCGGTGAGATTGGTAAAGCCGGAAAGCGAAGAGAGCTGGGAACCGAAGCCCGCGTGCTCGGCGTGCGGGCCGTACTGGCCCAGGTTCGAGCTGCTCAGCATGATGAGGTCCGGTTTCACTTGTTTCAGCGTCTCGTACCCCAGCCCCAGCCGCCCCATCGTGCCGGGGCTGAAATTCTCAATCACCACGTCGGCCCACGCGACGATCTTCTTGGCAAGATCGGTCGCCGCCGGCGCTTTTTTGAGATTTAAATTGATGGCCATCTTCTGGCTGTTGCACAGGGCGAACAGACCGGATCGGTTGAGGCCGTGGATGTTGTCCTTGTAGGGCGGGTAGTGGGTGCGAAAGCCGTCCGGACGGACGCGCGATTCGAGATGCACGACGGTCGCGCCGTAGTCGGCGAGATGTTTGCCGACCACCGGCCCGGCGGCGAAGGCGGCGAACTCGACGACTTTCAGTCCCTTGAGTGCTTGCATAAAACCCAATTCAAATTGCAAAGCGCAAAATGCAAAAGTCGAAATGATCCGGAATCCTCATTTTGCAATTTGCATTTTTCATTTTGCCTCTTGCAATAATCTCTAAATCACGCCTTCGCTTTTTAGCTTTCGTACCTCTTCTTTCGTCATCCCCATCTCGTCGCAGTAGATTTCCTTATTGTGCTCGCCGATCAAGGGCGCGCGGCGCCAAACGCCGCACGCGCTCTCCGACAGCTTGGCAAAGCCGCCGGGATAGGTGATCGAAGTCCCTAATTCGGGATGCTCCAGATCCCGCCAGAAGTCGCGGGCGTAAAGCTGGGGATCTTGAAAAATCTCCTCGACCGTCGCCACCGGATAGCCCAGCATCTCACGCTTGATGACTTCCTGAAAGAATTTCTTCTTGGTGACGGTTTCAAAGAAACGCGCGATCGGCTCTTCCATCCGGTCGATCTCTTCCTGCGTGACCTCCGCGATGTTGAAGGCGCGCCACTCTTTTTGCTTGAGAAACTCCGGCGCCATGCCTTTGCTGTCCATCCACTCGACCAACGCCTGGTTGGTTCTTCTTCCCGCCTCGCCACCGTAGATGATGAAGTTGAGATAGCCGTCCCTGCAGGACCAGAAGACGCGCATCTTCGCGCCCGTGATGCTGCGCCCGGTCATGAACGAGCCGGCCCGTTTTTCCAAATGACGGTTGAGATCCCAAAAAGTATGCGCGTGGGAGAAGGCCCAGAGCATGCAAGCCTGCGCCGACACATCCACCTGCTGTCCGGCGCCGGTCTGCACGCGCTGCCAATGGGCGATCAGCGTCCCCATCGCGGCGTAGGCGCCTGTCCAGTGGTAGGACTGGGGGAAGGTGATGCGGAGCGGCGGCCGCCCCGGATCGCCGGTGAGCGACATGCAGCCGCTGGCCGCCATGATTTCAATATCCGATGCCTTGAATTTGCTGTAGGGGCCGGTCTGGCCGAAGGGCGTGATCGAAGTCACAACCAACCGCGGATTGATCTGGTTCATCGTCGCGTAGCCCATGCCGAGCCGATCGAGATATCCGGGATAAAAAGATTCGATCACAAAATCCGCGCCCGCCACCAATCCGCTGAAGATGTGCCGTCCCTGCGGGCGTTCGAGATTGAGCGTGATGCCGCGCTTATTATTATTGAAGGCGAACCAATAGAGGCTCTTCTCCGGATGGCGCTCGCCGCGGTAGAAGGGACCGAGCGCACGCGCCGGATCGCCGCCGGGCCGCTCCACCTTGATAACGTCCGCGCCCAGGTCTCCGAGCATCTTGCCGCAAAGAAATCCCAGCTCGTCCGTGAGATCGAGGACGCGATAGGGCGCGAGGGGCGCGGCGGTCTTTTCTTGAGGCGCGTTCACGATTTTAAAAAAAAGGGCAGGGGATGGACGCCCTGCCCTTCGTGTCGTTCTTCCAGATGCTCGGGCTTAGCGTCCCGTGCGCGCGAGGGAAAGAACCCATCCCTTCATGCGCGCCTTGGCGTTCTGAATATCCTTGTCGGTGAAGAACTTCTTGAGATCGATGCGCTCCACCGGATAGACCGGACGCATAAAGTCGCTCTCGTACCCGAACGGAACGGTGGCGTCGATGCCCATGCCGCCCTCGAACATCGTATTGGAGGCGGTCCATTCTCTCTCGCCGGCCGTCATGCGCTCGGCCGGCATGAAGGTCTGCCCGCGTCCGCCCGGCAGCGGATTGATAATATCCGTTTTCGGATTGACGCGGGTCGTAAGACACCACATGATATCATCCATGTCGTACGGGTCGGTGTCTTCGCTGACGGCGATGACGAGCCGCGAGCCCTGGGAGGTTGCGAGAATGGCCGCCATAAAATTACGCTGCCAGCCCTCTTCGATTTTGTTGCGCTTTTTGACTTGAATGATCGCCCCGCCCCAGTCGGTCATGCAGTAGGGGATGTTGACGTCCATGATGATGCCGGGCTGCATCCTCTCGCACAGCTCGAACATCGCCGCTTCGCGCACCGTCGTGTCGATATTGTGATCGTCGAGCGTGTGGACGCCGAGCGGAAAAATAATCGGCTTGGACTCGCGCTTGCGCGTGGTCCCGGCGGTGACGTGGAAAGTGGGCGCCTTGTACGCCTTGCCCATGTAGCCCGCCCACTCCGGGTGGAAGTGAAAACGGCCCTGGACGCCGGCCTTCTCGGACTCGGCGGTCTCGAAGCGGCGGTCGCGCGGATTCACATAACCTTCGAGCACGACTTCGGCGTCGGCGACGGCCAGGGCGTCAACGGTGCGGGCCTTGACGAGCCGGACGGGCGTGCCCTGCACCGCGCCTGCTACGCCGACTTCGTCACAGCCCTGGGGCAGGATCACATAATCGAAGCCGGCGCCGGCCATCAGCGTGCAGGAGGGCGGCAAACCAAAATTCATGGTGATCGGAACCAGCTTGTTTTCTTTGTAGTATTTAGTGACCACCTGCCACATGTGGGAGCCGGGCGAAATCTGAAAGGTCCCGACGTTGCCCCAGCGGAAGTTCATGCGGTTGTAGCCCAAGTCCGTGCCGCCGTCGAAGTATTCGCCGGAGATCAGCCGGTTGCCGGAGCCGACGGTCAGTTCCGGCTCGAGGTTGGTATGCCGGATCGGCACTACGAATTCAGCGGCGTCGGTCGGCTTCTCGTAAACTTCCTCCTGGACCGGCGCGTTTTTTTGGTCGATGATGACGGGCGGAATCGGATGCCTGAGGGCATAGGACAATTTCTTCGTGCGATCGGTGTTATCCTTCCAGCCGAACATCTTATTGATGACGTTCATGTCGCCGAACAGGTTGGTGACGCAGCGGTGTTTCGGCTTGCCTTTGATATTATTGAACAGGATCGGGCAGCCGCCGTCGAGTTGCTTCTGAATGCCCGTGATTTCGAGATCGGGGTCGACCTCTTTATCGGTCACGATGAGATCGCCCTCGGCCTTGAGCCATTCCAGCGTATTGCGCAGGTCTATAATCTGCTCCGCCGGCGCTCCGGCGTACTTCTCTGATGGCTTGCTCATCTCTTTCCTCCGATAAATTGGAATTCGGTGCTATCGTCCGGGCCGGCGCTCCGGCTCGGCCCACGACTTAAGTTAAGAATCTAGCCTTTCCCCGGATTGTCTCACGTCCGTGAAGAACAGGGGGAGAGAATACGTTCACTCCAGAATCAATAGAAGGTTTTCTTTATCCGATAGCGCGTGAAAAGTCAACCTTGCGTCGCGCGGCGGCGCGTTCGTTCATCCGGAAATCCCGCGCGGAAACCCGGTTGACCGGGCCGTTGCGGCGTCATAAGATGGCCGCCGCAACAGGGGTAAAACCTACGGAGAGAAACTCTCATGTCGTCCCTCGATAGCATCACGCCCGCCGAGCCTGCGCGGCAGGATCAAGCGATAGCCGTCAGGCGTGAGGCCGACTCGACATCGCTCGCGACGAACGTTTCCTTTCGCCGCGCGCGGGCCGGCGCCAGGAGGGAGACAGTGAGAGATGTGGCTCTCAGGGTGGCGTCGGTGATCGCGCTGGTTTCTATTTGGTGGCTGTTGAGCCTGTTTTTTCCTCCCTCGCTGGTGCCGAAGCCGTGGGATACCTTCGCCGAGGTCGGCGTGATCGTTACGTCGGGGAATTTTTTCACCGAGATGGGGGCTACGCTGCGCCGAGTCCTGGTCGGCTTCGGCCTGGCCATGATCGTCAGCATTCCGCTGGGAATCTTCATGGGGACGCTCAGAAGCCTGGAGAGTTTCTTCGAGCCGCCGGTCATTCTGGGACTCACGGTGCCAGGACTCATATGGGCCGTGCTCGCGATCATGTTTTTCGGTCTGACCGAAACCAGCGCCTACGCCGCCATAGCCGTGACCATCGCGCCGATGCTGGCGATCAGCATCTGGCAGGGAACCAAGTCGATCGACAAGGACCTGATCGACATGAGCAAGGTCTTTCATGCGAGCGCCTGGTCGAAGGTGGTGGACGTGATTCTTCCCCAACTGGTCTCCCATATCCTCGCGGCGATCCGCTACGGCCTGGGGCTCGCCTGGAAAGTCGTGGTCGTCGTTGAGATGTTTGGCTTCAGCAACGGCGTCGGCTACCAGGTGGTGCGCGGCTTCAACGTCTTTTCGATGAAGGCCGTGCTCGCCTGGACCATCACATTTCTGGTCGTCATGATCGTCATCGAATTCGGCCTGATCGGCTGGCTGGAGCGCTCCGTCACCCGGTGGCGTCCCAGAGTCGAAGCGTGGAGAAGATAGCGCGCTGCGCGCATTGCAAAATGAAAACTGCAAATTTTAAAAGGCAAATTTCGACCCGCGTCTCTTCTTCATTTTGCGATTTGCATTTTGCGATTTGCATTTTGCATTGAGCGGGGAGTGGGGGTTCGGAGAGGTTATGGCATACGTTTCTGTTGATCGCGCGGTAAAGTTTTTCACGCGCGAGGACGGCTCCGAGATGCTCGTGCTCGACGGCGTCTCATTCGACGCCAAGGAGCACGGGATTACCTGCCTGCTGGGGCCGTCGGGGTGCGGCAAGTCCACACTGTTAAACGCGATCGCCGGCCTGGAGAAGTTGGATCAGGGCGGAATCGAGTTCCGAGTGTCGAGCGCCGAGCGTCAAGTTATGGATCGAAAAAATCCAAAAGAAAACTCGGAACCCGGAACCCGGAACCCGGAACTCCCAGGGCGTAGCCCGAGGCTCGGCTACGTCTTTCAGGACCCGCGCCTGCTCAATTGGAAGCGGGTGGAGGACAATCTCGTCTTTGCGTTCAAGGGAATGAAAATCCCGCGGGAGAGCTGGCCGGGGCTGTTGGAAAAATATTTGTCGCTTGTCGGCCTGCTCGGCTTCCGCAAGCAATACCCGCTCTATCTCTCGGGCGGAATGCGGCAGCGGGTCGGGCTGGCCCGCGGCCTGGCGATCGAGCCGGAGATTCTTCTCATGGACGAGCCGTTCAGCAAGCTCGACCAGTTGACGGCACGCCAGCTACGCCAGGATACGGTGGAGATCTGCGCCCGACTGGGGCAGACGACCATGCTGGTCACGCACGACGTGGAAGAGGCGGCCTACATGGGCGACCGCATCGTTATTTTCTCCTCCCGGCCGGCGCATATCGTCGAGGTCGTCGAAAATCCGCTCGAGGCGGCGAAGCGCGACCTCGACGATTTTGCTTTCATCCAGTTTAAGAAAAGGCTGTTACAGACCGTGCTCAAACTCGTGGAACAGGAGGGGGTATGAAAAGGCACAACGCAGAAGACGCAATGCAAAATGCAAAGTGCAAAATGCAAGGTGCAAATTTTCATTTTTCATCTTTCATTTCTCATTTTGCCTTGGTGATGTTCGCCCTGTTGGCACAGATTCTCGTGTTAAGGCCGAGCGTCCATGCGGCGGAGCTGCCGACGGTGGAGGTCGGGTTGCCGGAGGATGGGCTGTTCGGCTTGGGCGGGCAATACATTCTCGATAAGGGGCTGGACAAAAAGAACGGCTTTGTCATGAAGCCGCGCTGGGCGGGCGTGCCGGAGATTCAGCGGCTGCTCGGTATCAAGGCGATTTCCGTGGGCCTCATGACGCCGGAGGCCGGACTGCGCGCCAACCTTAGAGATATCCCGATACGGTTCATCCAGCCCTACCAGACCAGCCACATGTTTGTCCTCGTGCGCAAAGACGCGCCGTACAGTTCGGTGGAAGAGCTGAAAGGAAAACCGGTCGCCTTAACCTCCGAAGTCACGACGCTCTATAACCTCTTCGATTTCATGATGCGCAAGCGGGGGCTGAACATCGAAAAAGATTTTCAGTTGAAGAAGCTAGGCGCGCCGGTGATTATCGCCGTGTTGGAAAAAGGGGAAGTGGAGGCCGGGCTTATCTGGGAGTCGCACGTGTCGCGCCTCCTCGCCACCGGAAGGTACCGGACGCTCCTTGGCTTCCGCGACGAGCTGTCGCGCCTGCTCAACGTCAAGGTCATGCCGGTGATCTGGCTGGCGGGACTCGAGCCTTGGGTGAAGGAGAACCCGGCGCTTGTGACCGCGCTGCGCGCGGCCTGGACGGAAGCCTATCGCGGCGTGCAGCAGGACGAGGCGCACTTCCGTAAGTACGCGAAGCTATTCTTCGGGCTGGAAAAAGACGAAGAGTTGGCCGTGGCCTGGCCGCGGACAAAGATCTTTCTGCTCCCCGCCGATTTCACCTGGCCCGACGCGGCGACGTTGAGAGCGCAAAAGAGCTGGCTCCGAGAGGGCGTCGAGATGGGAATGTTCGAAAAACAGGCCGCCGGTCTGATCGACGGGATGTACGTGCCGTGAGGGAAATTTGAGCAGTGGAACAATGGATCAATGGAGCCGGAGTTCGTTGGTACCGCGAAACCGAGAGGGTGTTTATGTCGGATGACGAACCACTCGAGCCTGCTGCCGTAAAGTGCAGCGAATGCGAGGGCAATGGAAAATGTGCCCCTTGCTGCGGTAGTGGTGAGACAGGCCTAGTTGAACGCCTTAGATGCGTGAGGTGTGGGGGGAATGGCGTTTGTCCAAAATGTAGGGGAATCGGTCGCATCGTCCCGATCATGTAACTAAAAAAATTAACGCGGATGAACGAGCGGGTGATCGAGCCGGACGGCAGCCGGGACCTTGGGCCATGC
>MGSS01000099.1:19176-21567 GCA_001798595.1 Deltaproteobacteria bacterium RIFCSPLOWO2_12_FULL_60_19
GGTGATCGAGCCGGACGGCAGCCGGGACCTTGGGCCATGCGAGTGCTGCGGCGACAACAGCCGCACCGTTTGGGGATATTGGTTCATCGAGAAAACCAGACGGAGGCTGCCTACTTCGTGCACTGGTCGCTCGGTAAGGTCGCTGAAAAGGGCGCACACATCGACCTGATTCTTGGCCCCTGGGGCGAAGGGACCGAGCGCGCCGATCGTTATGCGGTCTCGCTGGAATTTCGCCAGGGATTCGGAGTCAGGATTATTGACGCAAGCATACGGAATATTGCGCGTCACAGCCTGGTGGGGCGAGGTCTCCCACGAGAGGACGTCATCATGACGCCACTGGCTCAAGAAGTCTTCGAGATCCTCGACGCCATCTGGGCGCAGGATCAGCGCATCGCCGACGTGACGGGAGAAGTCACCTAAGGCTCATTGGGCTGACTTCGATATCTCGATGTTTTTGTGATTGTTTGAGATGTGGAAGTCTAACCCCTAGATGGTGAGGAATAATTCTTGCCTGACATTCCCGTAAAGACTGGGTTCAGAAGCAGCCCTGCATTTTGTACTTGGGAGTGAATGATGCAATCCATACCGGAATTGATGACGATGCTTCGGGAGGGGACAAAGCATTTGAGATCAATGGCTCAGAAGCTCGAATACCCATGGAAGCCGGACGAGAGTGACCCTCGCGTGCTCCACAACAACTACGCCCGAAACCTTGTTACGGCTTACGTGAGTAGGTTCTCTAATCTGTCGGATGGTCTTCTCGATGCGATCGAAAAGGAGAACTATTTGGTCTACGCTTTGAACGGGCGAGCGATGATCGAGAACGTTGCGACTCTACGCTACTACGTTCAACATGAAGATCTCGGGAAGTTCAGGCAGGTATACCAGCGGCTTCGCGAGTCTATTCGCGACAACCAGCCGATTGAATGGGACTGGTCTGAACATGATGAATACACGGCTTTCAAAAATCTTGCGCCGCGCGTAGCACACCTTATTCGAACCGGACGGAATACCAGGGGCAAGATACCCGAGGAGCGGGCCGGAGCGTGGCTCGCAGTTACATCCAACAAGTTCGAAGACTTCTGGCGTGAGCAAGATCGCGCCCAACCCGGCGCTCCAGCGGACGCGCGGAAGAGCGCCGCGCGTCTCTGAGCTTAAGCGTTCAGTCTATTTCGGCAGAAAATCTTCCAGCCTAACCGTTTGCCAGCCCATCGGCTTCAAGCGCTCGAAGGCCTCGCGCTCTGCTTCGCCGGCGCAGCGGGGCGGTCTGGTTGCGTCGATGATGACCTTGCCGTTCTCGGAAGAAGGCTGTAGAGTCGGCTAGATGCCAGGCGAGGCAACGGCAGAGGCTGTTGGGGTCATCCGAGAGAGGGTGCGTCAAGATCAATTTCGCCTATCCAAGCACGTTGCAAAGCGGATGGATCTCCGAGCGCGAACGCTGGCCGATATTAGACAAGTCGTTCTTTCAGGAGAACTGGCTCGCGAATACCCGGACGAAAAGCCGTATCCGGAATATCTGTTTCTTGGTTACCCGCGTGGGACGAACGATCCTTGTTATGTAGTTGTGGCAAGCAACGATGAGACTGTGATTGTAACGGTCCATGACTACGATCCTGAAGTGTACGAACCGGATCACCGGACAAGGAGAAAAACACAATGAAGTGCGTGTTTTGTAAGCAAGGCAAAACCCACGCTCGGAAAGTGACGGTGGAGCGGCACAACCGGGCTGGAGAACCGATTGCGGTCATCCATAACTTCCCGGCCGAAGTCTGCGCGGTCTGCGGAGAGGAGTACTATTCAGCGAAGGACTGGCAAAAAGCTGAGCGCTTGCTTGCCAAGTCTCCTGTCAAGGTGGCTAAAGTGCCCGTCTATGATCTGCGTCCGTAAGAAGTCGGTCCAGCGCTACCCTAACCCTACTTCGGCAGAAAATCTTCCAGCCTGACCGTCTGCCATCCCATCGGCTTCAATCGCTCGAAGAGCTTGCGCGCGGCGTCGCCGGCGCAGAGCGGCGGCTTGGTGGCGTCGATAATCACCTTGCCGCCGACGCGGTGCCAATACGGTCCGCCGGGAGGGATCGGCTCATCGCCGGTCGGGTCCATCGGATGCATGCGCGTGCCGGGAATAATCACCATGTCGCGCTCCGGGTTGCAGCGCGTGTTGATCGCCCAGATGATCTCCCAGTAGTTGAAGATATTTACGTCTTCGTCCACGGCGATGGCGATTTTGGGATGAAGGATCGGGCTCGATAAAACTCCCATCAACACCTGCTTCGCCTCGCCGTAAAAGCGAGGCGTCATCTGCACGACCACGCCGAAGAGACCGGGGAGGATCAGCAGGTTGTGCAGATTCACGTAGCCGCCGATATTTTTGATGTGGTTGTAAACCGAGGCG
>MGSS01000100.1 GCA_001798595.1 Deltaproteobacteria bacterium RIFCSPLOWO2_12_FULL_60_19
GTGGCAATTACATCTAACCTCCGCTACGCAGGGCTTCCGGGTAATGTGCGTATCCGCAAGGGCGAAGCCAACCTGCCAAAGACTTGTATCGTCAATGTCACGCAGATTCAGACTGTCGATCGCGCCTACCTTCTCGATAAAATCGGAGTTCTTCCCCATAGGATGCTCCGCCAGGTTTGGGAGGGAATTAAATTAGTGACTGAGGTTGAGTAACAACCCGCCTCTTTTCTAGGGGAGCCGGGGATAGGTCAAAGCGGCGCCGGGGCCGAGAGGGATGCCGAGCAAGAGCCAGAGGGCGAGGAGGATGCTCCAGCTGATGGCGAAAGCTATGGAATAGGGCAGCATCAGCGCCATCAGCGTTCCCAGGCGCAGCTTGGGTTCGTATTTCTGGGCGAAGGCGATGATCAGCGGCATGTAAGGCATGAGCGGCGTGACGATGTTGGTGAAAGAATCGCCGATCCGGTAGGCCGCCTGCGTGAGTTCCGGAGAATATCCCAGGATCATCAGCATCGGCACGAATACGGGTCCGATCACGGCCCACTTGGCGGAGGCGCTGGCGACGAAGAGGTCGATCGTGGCGCAGACGAAGATGAAAAGCACGATCAGCGCGATGCCCGTCAGTCCGCTCGCCTGCAAAAGTCCCGCGCCCGTAACCGCCATGATGAGGCCCAGGTTGGACCAGCCGAAGTAGGCGACGAACTGGCTCGCGGCAAAGGCGAGCGCGACGTAGCTGCCCATCGTGCTCATCGTCTCCTCGATCATCCGGCCCACGTCGCGGTTGCTCGCGATGGTTCGCGTCACAAATCCGTACGCCAGTCCCGGCAGCAAAAAACCGATCGCCATCAGCGTAACCATCCCCTGAAAAAGCGGCTGCAGCGCGCCGTCGGCATCGCGCAAGAGCCCGTTGCTCGGGACGGTCAATAAAAGCAGCACGAGAGTCTCGGCGACAAACGTGATTCCGGCCGCGCGAAGTCCGCGCTTCTCATCCGTCCCAAGCGGCTCCATCGATTCCTGCCCCGCGCCGGTGTAAGGGCCAAGTCGCGGCTCCACAATCCGAACCGTGACCCAAACGGCGACGATCGTTTGCAGCGCCACCGAGGCGATCATGAAATAGTAGTTCGCGGTGATCGGCACGGTATAGCCGGGGTCGTAGAGCCGGGCCGCCTCCTGCGTGAGGCCGGCCAGGAGCGGGTCTATCGGCGTAAGAAAGATATTACTGCTGAATCCGCCGGAGACTCCGGCGAAAGCGGCGGCGAGGCCGGCCAGCGGATGGCGCCCGATGCCGGCGAAGAGCACCGCTCCCAGCGGCACGAGGATCACGTACCCCGCGTCGACGACGATATCCGCGTTGACGGCGGCGAACACCAGCGCGGTGGTCATGAGCCAACCGGGGACGCCGGCGGCCAAGGCTTTCAGCGCCGCCGTGAAGAGGCCGCTGCGCTCCGCCACTCCCACCCCGATCATGGCGACGAGCACGGTTCCCAACGGCGCAAAGCCGGTGAAGTTGGAAACCGCCTTGGTCAAAATGTTCTGGATTCCCTGGCGGTCTAAAAGGTTGACGGCGTTGATTGCCTTTCCCGTCGCGGGATGGGTGACCGCCAGGCCGGCCGCGGCGGCGAGCCAGGAGACGATCAGGACAGCGAGGGCGAAGAGAAAAAAGAGCGCGAACGGATGCGGCAGCCGGTTGCCCCAACGTTCCACCAAGTCAAGGAGTTTGAGAAAGGAGAACCGCCGCGCGCTCTTTTTTTTCGACTTACCGTCAGCCATTGCAGCCCACTGCTACTGCCTTGGCTTCGATCTGTCAAGGAAAAATTGCGCAGAGGAGCGGCTGTTAGCGCGGCTTGCGCGCGCTCTCGGGGGCGAGCCCCTCCGGTCGAGGGCAATAGGGCAGTACCTTTAGGCAACCTTCGCGTCCGGTGCCCTCGCCCTCCGCGGCTCGCCCCCTCGATCGACACCGGGCCGTGGTTTTTCGTCTTACGAAAAAGATGTGGGTTAGCTCTCGCCCAGCTCGCGCCGGGAGCGGAGGGAAGGCTCCAGCTCGGTTTGAGTCGCCCGGCGGGAAATCTCTTCGTGGAGCTGCTTGAGTCGCGGGCTTAACTCGACGGGGTAGAGGGCCGGATCGCGAATCGCTTTGAAGCTGTCATCGAGCCGGCTGAATTCCGTAGCAAAGCGCTCGCGGATCTCTTTGAGAGTCGGATAGGCTCCTTGGGGCTTGCCGTGGTCCATTACTTTTTGCAGCAGCGGTTCCCCGCCGCGAGGCGGTCCGCCGCGCGCGTCGATCACGTCTTGTTTCAGCCGGCCCTGGCCGTCGACGAAACGAAAAATCTGCTTCTTCCCGGGGCAGTAAGATTTTCCGGCGCTGAGCTTCAACACCGGCCGGCGGTTATACTCCACGAGCTTGTAGGCCATGTCGAACCAGGGAGCGTCGGCGGAGACGCCCATCCGCGTGCCGACGCCGTAGCTGTCGTAGGGCGCGTTCGCCTCGGCGAGCGCTTTGAGATCGTATTCGTCCAGCCCGCCGCTGCCGGTGATTTTCACGTCGTGGAAGCCGGCTTCATCGAAGATCCGTCGCACCTCGCGCGCGAGCGCGGCCAGATCGCCGCTGTCGATCCTGACGCCGCGCAGCTTTTGTCCTCTCACCGCCATCTCGCGCGCGACTTCGACGGCTTTCCGCGCGCCCGCCGGCGTGTCGTAAGTGTCGATCAGCAAGATCGAGTTGTCGGGAAAGGTCGCAACAAAGCTGCGAAAGGCGTCAATCTCGCGATCGAAGCTGGAGATAAACGAGTGCGCCATCGTGCCGACCATGGGGATACCGTATTTTTGGCCTGCGAGCACGTTGCTGGTGCCGGCGAAGCCCGCCATATAGCTGGAGCGGGCGACTTTCAGGCCGGCGTCGATGCCGTGTGTGCGCCGGAGGGAAAAATCGACCACCGCGCGCCCCCGGGCCGCATGGACGCAGCGCGCGGCCTTGGTGGCGATCAGCATCTGGAGGTTGATCTGGTTGATGATAAAGGTCTCGACGAGCTGCGCCTCGATGATCGGCGCGGTGACCTCCGCGATCGGCTCGTCCTTGAAAAGCAGGCGGCCTTCGGCAATCGCCCAGACTTCGCCGGTGAAGCTCAGCCCTTTCAGATAGTCGAGAAAATCGGCGGCGAAGAGGCCGGTGGAGCGGAGGTAGTCGATCGCTTCGCCGTTGAAACGGAGACCTTCGAGAAAGTCGAGAACGTCTTTGAGTCCGGCGGCGACGAAGTAGCCGCGATTCGGCGGATAGGCGCGGATAAAGAGGCTGAAGGTGGCAGGGTCGAATTTCCCGCTCCGAAAGTAGCTCTGGGCCATCGTGAGCTGGTAAAGATCGGTGAGCAGGGCGAGGTTATGGCAATTCTCCATGGCGTGTCCCAACCCATGCAAGGCGAGGCCAGTTTAGTGCGTGGATGACACTAAGTAAAGAGTTTGAGAGCGCGAATAAACTATTGCTTTCTCAGACTTCTTTTGCTATTTGCCTTATTGGCAGTTTGAAAGCCGAGACGAAGAGGAGGGCCGCGATGTTTACCGACAAGATCGAGCTTAAAGACTTCGAGAAGACGGACCCGGAGTATCAGGACCTGCTCAAGCGGGTGCTGGCGATTCAGGCGGATTGCGAGATCGGCGGGCCCAATCTCTACGTGAAGGATATCCTGCCCAATGCGCCGACCAAACTGGACCAGTTGATCGTCGCCCGGACGGCGGCCGAAGAGATGGACCATTTCCGCAAGATGGCCAAGCTGGCGGGGGACGTTGGAGTGGATGTTTCCTATACGCTCAGCCGGCCCAATCAAGAGCGCTACGTCGAGGCCTTTCGCGGCCAGATTACGACGTGGGAGGATTTTGCGGTGTTTGGCTTTCTGGTCGACCGGGTGGGTCGGTTCCAGCTTGAGGAGTTCATTGACTGCACCTATCTGCCGCTGGCTCGCGTGGTCGAGGACCCCGACATTATTCGGGAAGAGGAAGGACACGTCGACTTCGGCACCAACTGCGCCGCTGAGTTCGCCGCCAAAGGCGGGGAGTTTAAAGAACGGGTTCAAAAAGCGGTGGACTTCTGGTACGTCAAAGGTCTCGACATGTTCGGCAACTCGAAATCTTATCGGTCCGAGCGCTACATGCACTGGGGCTTGAAGCGGCGGCCCAACGCGGTCGCGCGCCAGCAGTATAAAGATGAGATCGACGCCCTGATCCTGAAAATGGGCCTCACTCTCCCCGACCCCGACAAGGGACGGCTCTATACCTAGCCGGGAGAACGACCATGCAACCAGCACCGAATACCGACGCTTTGGACCAGCAGTTTAAGGAATTCATTCAAGCCCTGAAGGGGGCCGTCAGCTCTGCCTTGCCGCATCTCAAAGACGATCCGAAGATCGTCGATAAGGCGATCGGGGACTGCAAAGAGATTCTCGATGTGGTGATGGAAGGCAACGTCAAGGAGTGGCTGTCGTAATTCTTTCGCCTGCGAACTCTGAATCGCCATTAACAGCTCGGGATGAGAGAAGGCGCCTTGATCGGATAGGCGCCTTCGTCATATCTGTAACAAACCTATCGCTTACGGGAGAACGCGTCTTTGAATATCGTCGTCTGCGGTAAAGTCATTCCAGCCAGCTCCGTTACCATCGAAATCGATCCCGCCACCAAGCGGATGGCGCGGAAGGGAGTGACGCACGAGCTCGACCCTGCCGCCGCGAGCGCGGTGGAGGAAGGGTTGCGTTTGACCGAGAAACACGGCGGCACGGTGACGCTCGTCACGATGGGCATCAGCGACGCGACCATCGGGATTCGCAACGCGCTCGCCATGGGCGCGACCTCGGCGGTCCATGTCCTGGACGATGCGGTTGCGGGATCGGATACGTTGGGCACGGCGAAGGTGTTGGCGGCCGCGATCAAAAAACTGCCGTTCGATCTGGTGATCTGCGCGACGGAAAGCAGCGACAGCTATTCGGGAATCGTTCCCGGTCAGGTCGCCCATCTCCTGGGCATCCCGCCCGTGACGTTCGCGAGAGAGATCACGCTCGACGGCAACCGGATCACGATCAAACGGCAGAGCGAGGGCGGCTACGACGTGGTCGAAGCGGCGTTGCCGGTGGTTGTGACCACGACGAGCGGTATCAACGAGCCGCGCTACCCGCAGCTCAAAGGGATCATGGCGGCGAAAAAGAAGGAGATCAAAATCTACACCGCGGCGGAGCTGGGCCTGAGCGCCGATCAGGTCGGCGAGGCCGGCGCGAAGGAAAAAGTTTTGACCGTGGGACGGCCGCCCAAGCGGCAGGCGGGCAAGGTCGTGGTCGACGAAGGGGAAGGCGGGAAGCAGATCGCCGACTTTCTGGCGGAACTCAAAATCATCTAAGCACAGGAAGCCTAAATGAAAATTGCAAAATGCAAAATGCAAAAGTCAAAATGCCTGAACAAGATTCCGAATTCTATCTCTTTCGATTAGATTCTGCATTTTTCACTTTTCACTTTGCATTTTACATTGAGGTTCTTTAAGTGGCCGATTTAATTTGGGTCTACGCCGAGGTGGTCGATGAGAAAATCACGCCGACCACGCTCGAAATGCTCTCGAAGGCTTCCGAGGCAGGAACCGCGGAGGCGGTTTTACTCGGACCCGCTCCCGACGACGCCGCGGCGACGCTCGCAAATCACGGCGCCGCCAAGATTTACCGATCGGCGGATCCCATTTATCGGGATTATTTGACCCTCCCCGCCGTGGAAACGATCGCGGGACTGATTCAAAAACACAATCCCGCGGTCATGCTCTTCGCGTCGAGCTACGGCGGGCGCGACCTGGTCGCGGCGCTGAGCGCCCGGCTCGACTGCGGCGCGATCACCGATGTCGGAGATTTCGTCCTCAAAGACGGCTCCGTGGAAGCGACGATTCCCGCGCTCGGCGCAAGCTATCAAAACACCAGCACGCTGATCGGCGGCGGGACCAGGCTCCTGCTGGTACGGCCCAAGTCGTTCGAGCCGAAGGCTAACGAAAAACCGCTGTCGGTCGAAGAGGTCCCCGCGGCTGCGGGCGAAGCGCTCCGCAAAGTCCACGTGAAAGAGCGCGTGACCGTGAAGCGCGAAGGGCCGCAGCTGGAAGGCGCCAAGACCATAGTGTCGGGCGGCCGCGGGCTCAAAGGCGAGGAAAACTTCGCGATGTTGAAGGAGCTGGCCGATCTACTCGGCGGAGCGGTCGGCGCGACGCGCGCGGCGGTCGACGCGGGGTGGGTGCCGTACGCGATGCAAATCGGCCAAACGGGGAAGACCGTAAAGCCCGATATCTACATTGCCTGCGCCATCTCCGGCGCGGTGCAGCATCTCTCCGGCATGAAGACCTCCAAGACCATTATCTCGATCAACAAAGACGCCGAGGCGCCGATGTTTCAGTTCTCCGACTTCGGCGTGGTCGGCGACGTCTTCAAAGTCGTCCCCCAGTTGATCGAGGAAATCAAGAAAAGAAAAGGGAAGTAAGATCAGTCTACGGTCTTGACCGTAATCATATTCGTCGTGCCGGGTTGATTGAGCGGCAGCCCTGCGGTGATCGCCACCAGATCGCCCTTCTTGACGATCCCCATTGCCAACGCCTTTTTCTGCAGCAGTCCGATCATCGCCTCGGCGCTCTCGATGCGACGCACCTGAAACGGATAGACCCCCCACGCGAGGCAGAGGCTTTTGACGGTTTGCGGGTTCGGACTGATCGCGATGATCGGCTGCGCCGGGCGGTAGCGCACGATCATGCGCGCCGTGCTGCCCGAGCTGGTGGGAATTAAAAACGCCTTGACTTTGAGATCGCGCGCCAGCGAGATCGCCGCGTGGCTGATCGCCTCCGGCACGTTTTGTTCGATTCCCTCCATTTCATATCTCGTCCGCAGGCTCTTCTCGGTTTCGACCGCCACTTTGGCCATCGTCTCCACCGCGCTCACCGGATATTTCCCGACCGCCGTCTCTTCCGAGAGCATGAGCGCGTCGGTGCCGTCGATGATCGCGTTGGCGACGTCGGCGACTTCGGCGCGCGTGGGGCGCGGGCTTTGCACCATGGAGCGGAGCATCTGCGTCGCGGTGATGACCGGCTTGCCCAGCCGGTTGGCCTTGCGGATCATCATCTTCTGGGCCGAGGGAATTGTCTCAAGGGCGATTTCCAGTCCCAGATCGCCGCGCGCGACCATAATGCCGTCCACTTCCTCCAGAATCGAGTCGATGTGCTCCAGCGCCTCGCGCTTTTCGATCTTGGCGATCAGCGGAATCTCGGCGCCCCGTTGCTTCATCTCGCGCCGCGCTTGCAGCACGTCGCGCCGCTCGCGCACGAAAGAGAGCGCCACGAGATCGACTCCCTGGCTCAGGCCGAAGGCCAGGTCGCGTTTGTCCTGCGCCGTCAAAGAAGGAAGCTTGAGGCTACCGCGCGGGAAATGAATTCCCTTGTGCGAGCTGAGAACGCCGCCGACCGCCACCTTGCAGACGACCTCTTCGCGCCCGACCTTCACCGCCTCCAGCTCGATCTCCCCGTCGCCCAACAGGATCGGATCGCCCCTCGAGACGAAGCGGAAAAAATCTTTGTAGAGGACCGAAACGACGCCGCTGTCGCCGACGACCTTGCGCGAGGTGAGCGTCAAGGATTTTCCCGGCTGCAGCAGGGCGTGGTCTCGCGCCACCGGACCGACGCGCAGCTTGGGGCCGGCCAGGTCCTGCAGCAAAGCCACCTGCCGCCCCAGCCGGCGCGCGGTCTTACGGATGGCGCGGATCGTGCGCTCGTGAAAGGCGTAGTCGCCGTGGCTGAAGTTCATCCGGGCGACGTCCATCCCGGCCTGGATGAGTCTCCGGATGACTTCTTCGGACTGGCTGGCGGGGCCGATGGTGCAGACGATCTTGGTTTTTCGCATGGGTCGGGTTGCCGGCGTCACAGGTGCATTCCCGCGCGTTTCAATTTCGGATCTAGAATATCCCGCAGCGCGTCGCCAAGCAAGTTGATACCGAGCACGGTGACAAAAATACTTGCGCCGGGAAACAGCGCCAGCCACCAGGCCGTGCTGATATAGGCGCGGCCGTCGGCCAGCATGGTGCCCCAGGTGGGGATCTCCGGCGGGACGCCGAGACCGAGAAAGCTCAGGCTCGCCTCCGAGACGATCGCCGAGGCCATGGCGAAGGTGCCGATGACCAGCGAGGCCTGGATGAGGTTCGGCAGGAGGTGGCGGCCGATGATGCGCGCGGCGCTCGCGCCTAAGGCGCGCGTGGCGACGACGAAGTCTCTGCCTCTGAGCGACAGCGTCTGGCCGCGCACGACGCGGCAGTACTGGATCCAACGCTGCGCCACCAGAGCCAGGATGAGATTGAACAGTCCCTGGCCGAGAAAGGCGAGAATCGTGATCGCCAGCAGCAGGGCGGGGAAGGCCCAGACGACTTCCACCAGTTTCTGAATGGCAAAATCGACTTTGCCGCCGAAATAGCCCGAGATCGCGCCGAGGCTGATGCCGATCAATCCGGAGACGATCACGACGGAAACGGCGACCAGCAGCGAGACGCGCGCGCCGTAGATAATCCGGCTGAAGACGTCGCGGCCCAGGTTGTCGGTGCCGAGGAAATGGGCGCCGTCGAACCATCCCGGTGGCTGGAGCGCGGCGCGGAGTTGCTGGTCGTTGGGGTCGTAGGGCGCGAGCAGAGGTCCCAAAAGCCCGACGGCGATCAGCGTCAGAACGATCAGCCCGCCGAGAAAGGCCTTGACGTTCATCCGCCGCCGCCGCGCGCCACCCGCCGGCTCTCTGAGAGTGGCGCTAGTAGCGTATTCTTGGGTCGATGATGGCATAGAGCGCGTCGATCGCAAGATTGATAACCACAAAAGTTGCGGCGTACATCAACACCAGTCCCGTTACCAGCGGGTAGTCGCGGGAGGTGACGCCGGTGATGAGCAGGCTGCCGACGCCCGGCCAGGCGAAGACCGTTTCGACGATGATCGAGCCGCTGAGCAAGGTGCCCAGTTCGAGCCCGGCGACCGTGACGATCGGGATCAACGCGTTGCTCAGCACGTGACGCCAGACAACGCTACGCTGCGCCAATCCCTTGGCCCGCGCGGTCACGACGTATTCTTCGTGCGAGACCTCGAGCACGGACGAGCGCGTGATGCGCATCAGAATCCCGACCATGTTCGCCCCGAGCGTAAGCGCCGGCATGACCATGTACATCAAGGCATCTTTCACCGCCGGCCAGTTGCCCGCTGCGAGGCTGCCGAGCAGGTAGAAGCCGCTCTCCTGCGAGCCGGCCACTCCATAGGTGCTCCGCCCCGCCGAAGGGAGCAGGTGGAAAGTCCCGGCAAACAACAGAATCAGCATGATGCCCATCCAGAAATTCGGCATGCTGATGCCGAACAGGCCGACACTGGTGCCGAGATTGTCCACCCAGGAGTTCGGCCTGGCGCCGGCCCAAACTCCAAGCGGAATGGCGACACCGAGGGCGAGCAGGACCGCCAGGGCCGCGAGCTCGATCGTGGCGGGAAGGCGCGCGGCGATCAGCTCGGTCACGGGCTGGGCGAAGCGAAACGATCTGCCGAGATCGCCGGTGAAGGCGGCGGAGATGAATTTCAGATATTGCACATGGACGGGCCGGTCGAGTCCCCAGCGCTGCCTCGCCTCCAAAACGTCGGCCTCGTTGGTCGCATCGGAGAGGAGGAGTGAGGCGGGATCGCCCGGCGCCGCGTGCAGCAGCGCGAAGACCAGGAGCGTGATCAGCAGCAGGACCGGAAGCGTGCCGAGCAGCCGGCGCAGCAGATAGGCGGTCATCCTCGTGAAAGCGACTCCTCGGGGCGCAAGTCTTCGGGCCGCGGCCGAGCCCTTCGGGATCTCAAATCGCAAATCTCAAATTGCAAATCTGAGATCTGAAATCTGCAATTTGAAATTTCGAGCATAGCGAGGATTTGCGGGCTCGGAGAGCGGGTGGCGGCTTTCATCGGCTAGGGCGAGCCTAAAAGGTAGTGGATATCCCCGCGTCAACGGAGCACCCGGATCTCCGTGCCGAACATCCGGCCGCTCGGCGTGGGCTTGTAGTCGATGTTTTTGGCGATGCCGTAGAGCATCTGATGCCGCCATAGGAAATGCGCGGGCGCCTCTTCGGTGAGCAGGCTCATCGCTTCGGCGAGAACTTTTCTCCGCTTCGCCGGCTCAAACGTTTGTCGTTCCTGGGCCAGGAGCTTGTCGAACTTGGGATTGGAGTAGCCGATGCGCGGCGAGCCGCCGGTCTCGAAGTATTGCGACAGCGCGACGCTGGGATCGACCACCGAGCCGCGTCCCATATAATAGAAAGGCGTCTTTCCCGCCTGGACATCGGCCCAAAGCGTCGCCCACTCCGGCGTGAGCAGCTTGGCGCGGATTCCGACGGCGCGCAGCATCGGCACCAGCGCTTCCGAAATCTGCTTGTCCAACGTGTACCGTCCCACCGGCGTGTAGTAATCGACGTCCACCCCGTTGGGAAAGCCGGCCTGTTTGACCAGCTCGCGGGCTTTCTGCGGATTGTATTCGTATTTCGGCTTCAAGTTCGGATCGTAACCATACTGGCCGGCGCCGATCGGGCCGTCGAGTCGCGTCGCTTCGCCTTTAAGAAGCGTCGCAATGATGGTGTCTCGATCGATCGCATACGCCACGGCCTGGCGCAGCAGCAGGTTGTCCCACGGCTTGAACTTGGGACTCATGGCAAGGAACATGATCTCCACGGCGTCCACGGGAGCGATCTTGCTGGCGGGATGTTTCTCGACCCGGTCGCGCAGATGCGGAGGGATGAACTGGGCGATCTGGATCTCGCCGTTGAGCAGGGCGGTGACCCGCTGCTCGGGCTCGCGCATGATGCGGAAGATCATCTCGTCGGGCGCCTGCTTTTTCTCTTTCATGCCGGGGTAGTCGAGGTTCCTGGCGATAACGAAGCGCTGGCCGGGAATCAACTCCTTGAACTTGTAAGGGCCGGCGCCGATCGGATATTTGCGGTCGGCGACATCGGCGCCGTATTTATCGTAGATCGCTTTGCTGGTGACGATGAAGCGGTCGAAGAGATACTCCAGCAGCGGCGCGGTCGGTTCTTTGGTTGTGAAGCTGACCGTGTAGTTGTCGATCGCGGCGGCGCTCGCGATGGGCGCGATGTTTTGCTTCTGTTTGCTTTGCGGATCGGTGCGAATTCGATTAAAAGAATGCACCACGTCGGCGGCGGTGAGCGGCGAGCCGTCGTGAAATCTCGCGTTCTTGCGCAGGTGGAAGATCCAGGTGTTCGGGTCTTTGACCTCCCAGCGCTCCGCCAACATGCCTTCGTAGTCTCCCTTGTCGAAATTGTAGGTGCCGAGGCAGCCCATGACCTGGCACCAGATGCCGTAGAGCAGCGAGACACTGTCGCCGTAAGGGTTGAAGGTCTCCATCGTCTCAGTGACGCCGATGGCGACTCGGGTCTGCGCCGGCAGCGGCGTCGTGATCCCGAACACGATGAGCAACGAAACGATCCACGCGCACAGCTTGCCGCGACGGAACTTCATGGGCGCCTCCTTTGCTTGTCCCGGCTTTGCGATTCAGCCGGCGATCGGATCACTAAGCCCCGCGACTGGCACTACTTATGCCCCCTGCATATTTTCTGTCAAGGCCGACGGCGCACTTCCCCCGCTCCCGCGCAGAAAATTGTCAACCGGCGCAAGGCTCTGGTGTCGATTCTTGTCAGTTTTTGGCAGGCCGCTGCGGCACGATTTTGGGCGTTATGGCGCGCTAACGGCAACTAACGAACCAGCGGCTCGCTAACGCCCGTGTGGCACAAGAGTTGCGTTCTGAACAAGCGAGCGCATTTTTGTTGTCGAGCTGACTCAAGGCATAGGTGATGCAGGAACTGATCGACCTGGGGACAGTGCGTCTTACTATTCCCGCCTGGCAGGTGGCTTTCTATCTCTGCGTGATCAGCTTCGCTGTTATTTTCGGCAAGATCAAAGGCTGTCTGCTTACCACCTACTTGTCGGCGTTTTACTGGGGCTACTATCTCTACGGCAGCGATTTCCTCACCGCCGCGCACGGCAACCCCACCGCGCAGGCGGTCTATTACGGCTTTGCTCTTGCGCTCGGCGGCTGTATTCTGATGGCGCTCTTTCACGAAGAGCGTTAGCCGGCTTGCCATTTCCTTTCAATCCGACTATTTCGACTTAGGACCATCAAGGGAGCTGAGCCTCGAACAGCCGGCTCCGCTGAAAGCAGGGGAGAACTGTCATGGAAAATCCGTCGAAGCAGCGGGCGCTCAGAAAATCGCCGTTTTTAGAATGGTGCGACTCTGAGGGACTGAAGGTAGCCACCGGCTACGGCATCAAGGACTTGCGCGCCTTGCCGCTCGAGCATTGGGAGCGGCTCGGCGGGCCTGCCGCCTACTGCCATCTTGAAGGATCGCAAGGCTACGTTGGCGCGCTCGCCGGCGAGATCCAGCCGGGAAAAAGTCTCCGGCCCATCCGCCACATGTATGAAGAGCAGATTTTGATCCTCGAAGGGCGCGGCGCGACGCAGTTCTGGAGCGACGGCGATCGGCAGGCGGTGACTCTGGAATGGCAGGCGGGCAGTCTCTTTTCTCCGCCGCTGAACGTCCGCCACCAGCACTTCAACGGCTCGTCTCTGGAGCCGGTGCGCTTTGTGGCGGTCAACAACGCGCCGCTGATGGTCAATGTCTATAAATCGCCGGATTTCATTTTTAACGCGCCGTACGATTTCAGCAACCGCTTCAGCGGCCAGCGCGACTACTTCAGCAGCGATTTCAAGCCCAGCGACCTTGAAGACAAGGCGGTGAATTTCATCCCCGACGTTTACGCCGTGCCGCTCAACGATCATCCGGAGCGCGGCGTCGGCTTCAGCCGGTTGGGCATCCATCTCTCCGGCAACTCAATGGTGGGGCACATCATGGCGATCCAATCCGGCACCTACAAGAAAGCGCACCGCCACCACGCCGGGGCGCAGGTGATCGTGCTTGGCGGCAAGGGATACAGTCTGATGTGGCCTCCCGGGGGCAAGTTTGTTCGCGTGGACTGGGAAAAGGGGAGTCTCCTGGTTCCGCCGGAGGGCTGGTACCATCATCATTTTACGGCCAGCCGCGAGGCGGCGCGCCACCTCGCGCTCCGCCGGGGGTTGCGTGGCGTCGGGCCGACGTGGCTGGCCTCGGTGAGCGAGCACGAGGGAGGGCACATGCTCGAACACGAAGACGAGCCGCCGGAGATACGGGCGATGTACGAGGCGGAGCTGGCTAAGGAAGGTGTTCCGTTTCGGATGCCGCCGATCAAACGGGCTGGTTAGGGAGCGATGCGCCGCCTCGTCGAAGCATGACCGATTCCTTAGTCCTACGACTTAAGTCTTGACATGGGTGAATAAAGCGATAGAGTGGCCCGTCAAAGAACACAAATACCAATTCCATGTAGGAAGGAGGTGAAAACCGATGGTTAAGAAGCTGGGGAGTATTGTCGTGGCAGCGCTTTTGGCCTTGTCCTTTGTGGGGTCAGTCTTAGCTGACGAGATCAAGGGTAAAATAACGAAGGTCGACGGCGGCGGGCGTGAGATTACCGTGAAGGGCAAGGATAAGGAAGTAAAAGTTTCGATCAGCAGCAGCCGCACTGCGTTTGAGGGGATCGGCGGTCGCGGGGACTTGAAGGAGGGGCTGGACGTGACGGTGGAGTATGCGGACGGCGCAGCCAAGAAGGTCAGCGTGAAGAAGGCCAAGTAGAGACCCTACTCGGACCTTATTCTTGACTACGGAAAGGGGGACGAACAGCGTCCCCCTTTCTTTTTTGTGCGCGTCTCTCGCCGGGGTTGACGGAAGATGTTTTGCGCGCCACGCTGTTCACGGCCGCGCCCGGGTTTGGTTGACGATCTCGGTCGTTTCCAATACAAGAACAAAGTTAGAGCCGATCCAGCCGGCACCCCTGCGGAGTCAGGCAGCAGAGTTCGAAGGAGGAAACAGCCTTGTCGACAGCCGCGCGCGAGTTTCAGATCATGGTCAAGCCGATGGGGGCGATCTGCAACCTCGACTGCCACTACTGCTACTACCTGCAAAAAGAGTTCCTGTATCCCAAAGAGACCAACTTTCGGATGAGCGACGAAGTGCTGGAGAAATTCATCGTCCAGCAGATCGAAGCGGCGCCGGGGCCGGACGTGAACTTCGCCTGGCACGGGGGAGAGCCGACCGCGCTGGGTCTCGGATACTTCCAGACAATCGTCGCCCTCCAGCAAAAGCACCGGCTGCCCGACAAGCGCGTGACCAACGGCATTCAGACCAACGGCACGCTGCTCACCGAAGAGTGGTGCCGCTTCTTCGCCGCCGAGAAATTCTCGGTCGGCTTGAGCCTCGACGGCCCGCGCGAGCTGCACGACGGCTACCGGGTGGACAAGGGACAGAAGCCGACGCACAAGCAGGTCGTGCGCGCCTTTCGCCTGCTGAAAGAGCACGGCGTCCACTGCGACGTTCTCTGCGTGCTCCACGACCGAAACGTCCGCTACCCGACCCAGGTCTACCGCTTTTTCAAGGACCTCGGCGTCGAGTTTCTCCAGTTTTTGCCGCTGGTCGAGCGGCCGAAGGAGCCGGCGGACGGAGTGGGGCCGCGCACCGTTCCGGCCGAAGCGTTCGGCACGTTTCTCTGCGCGGTCTTCGATGAGTGGGTGAGAGGCGACATCGGCAAGATCGCCATTCAAATCGTCGATGAGGCGGCCCGCCCGCTCGCGGGGCTCGACCACTCGCTCTGCATTTTCCGCGAGACCTGCGGCGACGTGCCGGTGGTTGAGCACAACGGCGATTTCTTCTCCTGCGACCACTACGTCGAGCCGGGCCATCGCGTGGGGAACATCCACGACCAGCACCTGGGGGATTTGATCGAGAGCGCGAAGCAGCGCGCCTTCGGCGAGGCCAAACGCGATACGCTGCCGCGCTACTGCCGCGAGTGCGAAGTGCTGGACATGTGCCACGGCGGCTGTCCGAAGGACAGATTCATCAAGACGCCCGACGGCGAGGAAGGGCTCAATTATCTCTGCGCCGGGTTCAAACGCTTCTTCATTCATAGCCGTCCCTACTTGCGGGAAATGGTCGATCTCTGGGAGGCCAACGAGCCGATCGAGAAGCTGATGGAGCTCGTCCGCGCCGAAGACGCCAAAGCCTCCCCTCAAGTTGGGCGCAACGATCCCTGCCCCTGCGGTAGCGGCCGGAAGTACAAACAATGCTGTCTCAAAAAACAGCGCGCGGAGCGGGGAACGCGAGTTTAACGGGCCGTTCGTCCGGCAGACGAGACGCAAGGAGGGGTAGGGCCGAAGGAGGCAAAGATTCAAGGCGTGCCTCCTCATTGCATAGAAGTGTCATGCTCACAGTCGGCGTTCCGGGAAAGGCCACAGCACCTGGACCGAAAGCCAGTGTCCGAGTGAACGAATTCGCTCCATCCCGGCGAATATACGAAAATCGCTGCCGGTACGTTTTGTGTATTCTGAATCTTCTGCCTGTACCTGGACTACCTTTGCCGTCGCCTTATTATTCCCATAACTGCCTTGCGTTCCGGCCCGCCGCTCGCTAAAATCCGCCGCACATATGACTCCAGGTCAAAACGAAGCATTTTCCCGTATCCTCATCGACAAGGCGTTGGAATACAGCGGGTGGGATCTGCTGAATCCACAGCAAGTGTCATTCGAGTTTCACAACGCCAGCGGCCGTGCTGACTATCTTCTCAAGGATAGTCTTGGGCGTGTGCTTTGTGTGCTCGAAGCTAAGCGCGAGGAGCTTGACCCTTACGATGCAAAGGAGCAGGCCCGAGGTTATGCGGAAAATCTGCGGGCACCACTCATCATCCTCTCAAACGGACGCGAGCACTGGTTCTGGAATTACGAGCAAGCCGGTCAACGAGACGCGTACCGCATTGAACGGCTGCCATCACGCGAAGACCTTGAGCGTGTTCGCCTCAAAAATTTACAGCCTCCGCGCCCGCTGCAAACCGAGGTCGTCGGTCCTGCGTATCTCCACCACCTTAAGCCAGACTTAACCCTGCGCGGCTACCAGATTCGCGCCATGGATGAAATCGCCAAGGGTTTCGACGATGGCGGTCGCCGAAAGTTTCTCCTTGAAATGGCGACTGGCACCGGAAAAACACTGCTTTGTGCGGCGCTTATTCGTCGATTCCTGCTCACGCGTAACGCAGAGCGCGTCTTGTTCATTGTCGACCGGATCGAATTGGCCAAGCAGACAATGGAGGACTTCAACATCGTACTTGGCGAATATAAGCCTGTCATCTACAAGACGGCGCGTCGGACAGGCGAGTTGATTGGCTCATCTGTTGTTGTCGCTACGATCCAGTCTCTAATGATGGACAGGCGATATCGCGAAGAGTTTACGCCTTTCTATTTCGATCTTGTTGTTAACGATGAGGCTCATCGGTCGATTTACGGTGATGCCCGCGAAGTAGTCCAGTTTTTT
>MGSS01000101.1 GCA_001798595.1 Deltaproteobacteria bacterium RIFCSPLOWO2_12_FULL_60_19
GTCTACTCAGGGCTCAGCCTCAACCAGGCCGACACCGCCTACTTCGACGACCAGGGCGAAGAGATACGGATCATGCCTTCGGTCAACGTCATCAAGATCGGCGGGCAAAGTATCATGGACCGCGGCCGCTCCGGCTTGTACCCGCTGATCGATGAAATCGTCGCCAATAAAGCGACGCACAAGATGATCCTCGGCACCGGCGGCGGCACCCGATCGCGCCACGTCTACAGCGTGGCCATGGACCTGGGGATGCCGACCGGAGTGATCGCGCGCCTGGGGACCTTGATCTCTCACCAGAACGCGAAGATTCTCCACATGCTCATGTGCAAGCACGGCGGCGTCTTCGTCCTGCGCGACAGCTTCGAACATCTGGCTCTCTATCTCCATGCCGGTTGCATTCCCATCATCGAAGGCATGCCTCCCTATGAGATCTACGAGCGGCCCGCGCGCGGGGGGCGCATCCCGGAGAGCCGGACCGATACGGGGGTTTACCTCCTCGGCGAGGTGTTGGGCGCCCGCTCGGTGATCTTCGCCAAAGACGAAGACGGCCTCTACACCGATGACCCCAAGAAAAATCCCAAGGCGGAGTTCATTCCGAAGATCAGCGTGAGCGAGCTTATCCACCGGGACTTGAACGACCTCGTGGTAGAACGCAAGGTTCTGGAGCTGATGCAGAATGCCCGCCACGTTCGCCAGCTGCAGATCATCAACGCCCTGAAGCCGGGCACCCTCACGCGCGCCCTCAACGGCGAGCACGTGGGAACGATCATCTATGCCGACTGAGCCGAAACTCCCGGGCGCCGAAAGCGCAACTCCGGCTTCTCCTGAAGCCGGCGTAAAGATCGTCATCGAACAGGGCAGGCCACGGGTCCACGTGGAAAGCCCGTTGATGATGGAATCGTTGCTCGACAAGCAGCTCATCGATCGGACCTACAAGGAACACGAGGTGCCGATCCTCCCCGATGTTCATCTGGTCCATCTGGGCGGCCAGGGGACGATCGACCGTGGGGCGGAAGTTCTGCTTCCTCTCGTCGATGAAATCGTGCGCAACCGGCCCGAACACAAAATCCTAATCGGAGTCGGCGGCGGCATCCGCGAACGCCACACCTTTGCCCTCGCCACCGACCTCGGCCTGCCGACCGGCGGGTTGGCTCAGTTGACCGGCGTCATCTGCAAGCAGAACGCCACCATGGTCTACTACTTGCTGGCGCGGCATGGAGGCGTCCGCATCGCCCGGGAGAACTTCCACAAGCTGCCCTACTACCTCAATGCCGGTGGAATCCCCGTCATCGTCGATATGCCGCCCTATCATTTTTGGGAGCATATGCCGCGCGTCGGACGAATCCCCAAGCACCGGCCGGACACCGGCAGCTATCTGATCTCCGAGGTTTACTCCTGCCGCTCATCTATTTTTGTCAAAGATGTGGACGGCGTCTTGACCGAGGATCCAAAGATCAATCCGCGCGCCAAGCTGATTCCGCGCGTCAGCGCATCCGAGCTGTTGAGCATGAACCTCCCCGATCTCCCGATCGAAAGGGCCGTGCTGGAGATCCTCCAGCTCGCCCGCAACCGGAAGGAGATTCGGATCATCAACGGCCTCGTGCCCGGCAATCTCACCAGGGCGCTTAACGGCGAAGATGTGGGGACCGTCATCTACCAATAGAATGGACGACCCACGGCTAAAGATTTTCTACGTGCTCGGCGTGGGGGTCGTTGCCCTTCTTTTTGCCGATCCGTTCGTTCTCCTTTTTCTTCTCGGCTTGCAGATAGTCCTTTGGTTCGCGGCGCGTCTTTCGCTGTCACTGCTTCTCGCCTCTCTGCGGCGGCTGTTGGTATTCATTTCTTTTATCCTCCTCTCCTATGCCTTCTTCAGCTGGGAGGATGGGGACAGAGTTTACAAACTCGTTGCGTTCGGAGCGGAGCTGCCGATCAACCTCACCGGAATTGCGACGGGGCTTCTCTTGTCAAGCCGCATCGTCACCCTGATCCTCGCCTCTCAGCTCATCCAACAGACCGGCAACCGCACCGCTATCGTTGACGGCCTGCGGGCGCTCCATGTGCCCGCCTATCTAGCCTACAGCCTCGACTTAGTCCTGGCTGTGCTCGGCCCCGAAGAACGGGAACGCGGGCGAGGCCGTGGCAAAGGAAGGAACAAAGAGCAGCGGGACGGTTCGAGCCCAGCGATCGTGATCAAACGGGCGCTTCGAGGCGATGTAGGGGTGCTGGCTGACATGATCGAGAAACAAATCAGCCAGGCCAGAGCGCGAGGAGCGGTTTATAATCTCGCGCCGGCCGTGCTCAACGATCTGGCGGTCGTCGTGGGTCTTTCGGTGCTGGCCATGACACTTCGCCTTCTCAAGTTCATGCCGGGCATTCCGGTGGCGCCGGGGCATAAGGGTATCATCGTAATCCCCCTCTATATCTTCGCCCATACTCTGACGACCTCCCGCTGGGGCGCGAGCCAGTTCGGTCTGATCGTCGGGATCACGAGCTTTCTCATGGGCATGGGAGGAAAATTCGGCCCGTTCGACATCCTGCGTCACGTGGCGCCGGGACTTTTTGTGGACCTCGTCATGCCGCTTGTGACCGCTGTTTTCAAAAAGCCCAATGTCTTGGTGTACGGCCTCGTCGGAATGGGCGCCGCCGTCACCCGAATTACGACTCTTATCGCGGTCGCGGCATTTGTCGAGGCCCCTCCGACTTTCTATGTTTTGCTGCTTCCGATGGTGATCGCCAATGTCGTGTTCGGTCTGCTGAGCGGTCTGGTGACCTTTCACCTGATGAAGTTCGTTGACCGGTTGCGTGCGGTCTCTTCGAACGGAGAGGAGAGTTCGCCGGCCGCGCAAGAACCATCCGAGCGCGCCGCCGCCGGTTTGCGCCAGCCCGTGAAATGAGGTATGGCTTTCGAACTAAGAAAGCGAGGGACCGATATGCGATTTTATAGCGCGGCTTTAATCGCAGCATTGCTGCTGGTTGTTTCACCTCTGTATAAACCGGCCTTCGGACAACAAAAGGGGGACCTCATCCTCGCCACAACGACCAGCACCCAGGACTCGGGCTTGCTGGATGTGCTGATTCCAATTTTTGAGAAGAAGACCGGATACCGCGTGAAGACCATCGCCGTTGGCAGCGGGCAGTCCCTCGCGATGGGCGCCAAGGGCGACGCCGACGTGGTCCTTGCCCATGCTCCGACCCTGGAGGAAAAGTACGTGGCCGACGGGGCGTTCATCAATCGCCGCCTGGTGATGCATAACGACTTCGTCGTCCTGGGTCCGGCGAGCGACCCAGCCAAGATCAGGGGACTCCCCCGGGAACGGGATGTCTTCTCACGCCTGGCTGAAGGGAAGTTTCCGTTTGTTTCCCGGGGGGACAATTCCGGCACCCATATACTCGAACTGAGCCTGTGGGGCAAGATCGATTTCAAACCTTCAGGGAGCTGGTACATTCAGGTGGGTCAAGGAATGGGCGCGGCGTTGAACGTGGCATCGGAAAGGGGGGCCTACGTTCTCGCCGACAGGGGGACTTACCTGGCTCTTAAGAAGCGGCTGGCCCTCGAAATAGTATACGAAAAAAGCAGGCCACTGCTGAACATCTACCACGTCATGGAGGCGAACCCGGCTAAATTTTCCAAAGCCAACCACGTCGGCGCCGCCGCCTTTGGCAATTTCATGGTCTCGCCGGAGGCCCAGGCGGTCATCAGAACATTCGGTGTGGACAAATTCGGCGAGCCGCTTTTCTTTCCGGACGGCGGGAAATCGGAGAAAGATCTCGTTTCGTAAGCGGAGAGTCCGCCTAGGGGGCCGGCGCCGTTCCTTGGCTTGAACGCTTTTAAGACATGGAGCTGATCTGGCACGGGCTTGTCCAGGCCTTCCGGCTTATCATCGCCGGCGATCCCGAGGTGATGCGGATCACCTTCCTGTCGCTCAAGGTCTCCGGTCTCGCGACGCTGCTGAGTCTCGTGTTCGGCATCCCCCTCGGCGCGTTCATCGGCTTGGCCCGCTTTCCCGGCCGCGGTTTCGTTTTAAGCCTCATCAACACCGGAATGGCGCTGCCGCCGGTGGTGGTAGGACTGTTTGTCAGCATCCTGCTCTGGCGCAGCGGCCCGCTCGGCGTTCTGCAGCTCCTCTATAGCCCGACTGCCATCGTGATCGCGCAGTTCATCCTCGCTTTTCCCGTGGTGACCGGGCTTACCGTCACGGCGATGCAGCAGATCGATCCGAAGCTCCGGCTCCAACTACTCGGACTGGGCGCGTCGCGAGCGCAACTGCTGGTCCAGCTTTTAAAAGAGGCCCGGCTTGCGATGCTGGCGGCGGTGATGGCCGGCTTCGGCGCGGTGATCTCGGAGATCGGCGCGTCAATGATGGTGGGCGGCAACATTCTCGGCTACACCAGGGTTCTTACCACTGCCACGGTCCTGGAGACCGCCAAAGGCAACTTCGATATGGCCATCGCGTTGAGCATCATTCTCTTGGTCATCACCTTTCTCATCAACTGGGGCCTTACGGCGATCCAGCAGTACGGGAACAGGAGATGAGCGCAGCGGTTATCGAGGCCCGGGACCTCAGGGTCGCCTACGGCGACCGGACGACGCTGGCGTTGGAAACTCTCACGGTTCAGCGCCGCGAGATCCTCGCTGTAGTCGGGCCCAACGGCGCGGGCAAATCCACGCTGCTGCGCATCCTCGCGTTGCTGGAAGCGCCCGCCGCCGGCGTCGTGCGCTTCGATTCCGAGCCGGTCCGCTATGACTCCCGATCGCTCCTCCCGATGCGCCGGCGGATCGCCACCGTCTTCCAGTCCCCGCTGCTTTGCAACACAACCGTCTTCGGCAATATCTCTCTGGGTCTCCGTTTTCGCAGCATCCCCAAACCGGAGATCGATAAAAAGGTATCGCTGTGGGCCGACAGGTTCGGCGTCGCCCATTTGCTCGGTCAGCCGGCCGCCACTCTCTCAGGCGGCGAAGCGCAGCGGGTCAGCCTGGCGCGCGCTTTTGTCCTCGATCCTGAGGTGTTGTTTCTCGACGAGCCGTTTTCCGCCCTTGACCAGCCGACGCGGGAGGGGCTCATCGCGGAGCTGGAGGGCGTCCTCAGAGAGTCCAAAGTAACGACTGTGTTCGTTACTCATGACCGCAATGAGACCCTCCACTTCGGCGATCGGGTGGCCGTGGTCATGGGCGGGCGGTTGGCTCAAGTCGATGCGCCGGAGCGGGTCTTCTCATCGCCGGTGAGCGAGGAGGTGGCGCGCTTCGTGGGCGTAGAGAATATTCTTAGGGGTGTTGTTTTAGAACAGCGCGAAGGGATCGGCGTGGTTTCTCTGGACTTTGGCCAGATTCAGGTAGCAACGGAGGCTAAGGCCGGGGAACACGTCCTTGTATGCCTTCGACCCGAAGAGATTGTCCTTGCCCGGCCCGATGCTTCCTTCGCCCACGAAAGCATGCGCAACGTCTTGCAGGGCAGAGTCGATCAAGTCATTCCGATCGGCGCCCAGCTGCGGGTGCGGATGAACACCGGCATCCCGCTGACGGCGCTGATCACGAAACAATCTTGGCAGGAACTCTCGCTCGCGGAGGGACAGCCCGTGCAGGCCGCCTTCAAGGCATCCGCCGCCCACGTCATCCGCCGGCGGGAGAATTAGAAGACCGTTTAACGCACCACCTTAGCGCCGGCCTCCTGAAGGTTGGAACGCATCAGCGCGCTTTGCTGGTCCAACAACTGACCGAAGTCGCGGCTCTTTAGAAAATAGGGCTCCACGCGGGTCTCTTCCAGATACTTCCTCCAGCTTGGTGTTTTTACCATACGGGAAAAAAGCTCCTCCCAGAATTCAATCGCTTCCTTGGAGATACCCGGAGGCGCCATGATGCCCCGGCCGTTGGCCAGAAACGGGATCTCGACCCCTTGCTCTCGCGCCGTAGAGAGATTGGGCAACGAAGAAATGCGCTTTTCGGTGAGAGCGGCAATCGCCCGCAGGGTGCCGGATTTAAGCTCGTCGGTTACATGCGACGGCTCCTGGATGATGATCTGTGAGTTTCCGGACAAGAGATCGGCGATTTTCGCCGGCTTTTTTGAAATCGAGACGATTTCCCATTTTACGCCGGTGGCCTTTTGAATCAGCAAGCCTTGCTGGGTCTCGACGGCCTGGGCCGGGCCTCCACCCTGCTTGAGACGGGCGGGGCTTTTCTTCGCCGCGTCGATAAAATCCTTTAACGTAGCGTAGGGAGAGTCGGCCTTCACCAAAACGATGCTCGGTTGCAAGAGTAAATGAACCAGGGGCGTTAAATCCTTGACCGTGTATTTGGCGTCTTCTCTTAACAGAGGAGTGGCCACCCAGGCGTCGGTAAAAATACCGATGACGTGGTCGTTTCCCTTGCGCTCCGCAAGGTAGGCCATTGCCCACGGTACGGCGGCCCTGGAGTTATTTACGACCCGGAGCGGCTGAGAGAGGAGCTTTTCCTTTTCCAGTATCCGGGCGATCGTTCGGGCGAACACATCGGCGCCGCCCCCGCTCCCGCTTTGGATCGCTACTTCGATCGGCCCGTTGTGTCGAAAACTCTGTGCGGGAGCCTCACCCGCCCCCAGCGCAAAGAAGAGAAGCCAGATCATGGTCAAGAACGCTCTCATACATCCACCTTTTCGTTATAAGACAAAGAAAAACGGGAACGTCCCTTGACGGACAAGACCAACAACAAAGATTCCTACGGGATGAACTATCGCGTGTCCGTGCAGAAATGAAAAGATGGCGGTGGCCAACCATCCGCCAACGAGAGACTGCGCGCGCCAACCGTCACGGTTTAGTCGAGGGAGCTTTAGTCGTTGCGTCTTTCTTCTCCGGCCCTTGTTTGGCCGTCCCGCGTTGGGCCTCGGCCTTCATGCGCCGGACGATCTGTAGTGAAATGTCAACTACCTTTCCCGGAAAGATCACCGCGTTCTTGGCATCCCCATCGCTCCAGTAGTTTTTCTCGAAAAGAAGCGCGAAGCCTTGCTCCTGGCCGTAGCGGGCAACGGCCGCCCTAATCTCATCCTCCGTCACTCCCGACGGTGTCTTGTCCGCCTCTCGGGCTTTCTCGTTGATCACCTGGAGCCGTTCCCGCCGCCGGTTTCTCTCTTCCGTCAACTCTTTACGCCGCTCCTCGGTTAGATCCTCTTTCGCCAGCTCTTTCCTCAGTTTTTGGATTTCGTTGCGCAGTTTTTGTGCCTCGCGGGCTGCAGGGTCTGACTTCTGAGCCGCCGCCTGTCGCCCGCTTCGGCCTGCCGGTACTTCGGGGTTCAACTCCGCCATGATCTTCTGGAGATCAAAGAGGCCTATTTTCACGCCGGACTCTGCCGCCCATGCCGGACGGTGACCTGCCCCAAAAAGGCTCAAAGGAAATACTAAAAAAGCCCAGACGCAGATCGCCCTGCCCATGGCTCCATCTCAGGACAGAGAAGGGCGACCCTTTGGGATCGCCCTTCTCTGTCTAACGCTATTTTTTTGGAAGTTTCCGCGCTCGCGCGGCTACGAAGAGCACTTGACGCCCATGCCCCGGAAAAGGCTTTGGCTTTCACCGAAATCGCCCAGCCTGTCACAGATGCAGTCTCTGACATCATCGCCATTGGAACTGTTCTCGATGTTGAAGATCGTAGTGTCGAGGGGCGCGCCTACCCTCCCCTTGCCTGCGCTTGCCACCACGCCGAGTTTATGATTGAGCACAGTAGTCGACGAGCCTGAAGTCCCCGTAATGATATCTAGGTAGCTCAGATCGCCGATGTTGCCGACTCCGCCGCCAGGGCCGCTATTGCCAGCGTCACTTAACGCCGTGTGGCCGTGAGGGGTCAGGAGGAAACCCTCGCAGAAACTTAAGCTCTCGTCGGTGTTGTAGAAGATCCCCACTCCAAACAGAGTCCTGTTGGTCGGGTTATAGATCTTCGTTCCATGGCTGTTGCCGCCTCTGATGACCACGTACTGGGAGATGCCGTAATGGTGAGCGTAAACGGCGACCGCGAAAGTAGCGACAATAAAAAACGATATCGTCGCCTTGATCGTAAACTTGCGTTTCTTGGACAGAGACATAAGAGCACCTCCTTTTCAAATTGTTCCTATCTTTTATCAGGGACCTAAAGCCGTTGTCAAGCCATTTTTATCATTTATTTTGGACCGTTTCACGATAAGGACTTAGGGCACCCGATCAGGGCATTTCTCGACTAATGCCAGAGCCGCCGCCCGCCAGGCCCAAATCCGCCGTCGCTGGCAAGGCACTGGAAATGTAATGGAAATTGACCAGGTCCCCGAAGGTCCGGCGAGGGCCTACGAAGCCCGATAATTATGACAACGGAGTGGTGAGAAGAGCGCAGCCCCCTCGAAAACCCGCTTAGGATCCGAGCTCTTTAAGCAGCTGGAGGGGACGTTCTTCTCCGCTGCGGCTCTTGCGCGCGGCGATCTCAGCCTCCTCTAGCGCCCTCTTTTTATCGCCTAGCTGTTGATGCGTTAAGGCGAGCACATAATGGATCAGCCACGACTCGTGGCCGGCGGCGCGAGCGGCTTCGATGCGCTTGAGGGCTTCCATCCACTGGTGTTTGGCCAGATGCGCCATTGCCCACTCCACGAATACGAGCAGCCTGGCCGGGCTCATCTGCGCGGTTTCTTCGTAGTAGCGCAAAGCCGCGTCGAGCCTTTCCGGCTTTCCCTCGACTCCCCAGTAGTGGTTTAACTGGCCTAGCTCAAATACCCGGCGGGGGTTCAGAGGCTGAATTCGGCGCGCTTCCTGCAATGCCGCCTCAGCCAGGGCCAGCACCCCTTCGCCTCCAAGTTTGACCAAGGCCTCGGGACCGATCGTGCGCGCGAGCAGAGCCGTCGGCTTAAACTCTTCGGGAGGCTTGGAGTTGTTGTTCTCCTTCAACAGAAGAAAGCCCACCTGTGCCAGAGCCTTGCCCAATGCAGCATGATAGATCTCTTCGCTAGGGTTCGCACTCACCGCCTGCTGGTAGGCTAGGGCGCCGGGGAGAGGTTGCTGGCGCTGCTCCGCAATCATCCCCTGCCAGAAAAAGGCGTGGGCCAGCAGAGGTTGAAAAGAGTTCTGATACAAATAAACCCCAACAACTACCACAGCCGTGATGTATATCCACCAGTTGCGCCAACGCGCTCGCCGCTCTTCGCCGGACGGCCCAAAAGCCAGCGTCATGAGCATCATGCCAACGAGCATGCCTCCAAAGCTCAAGATCAAGCCGGTCTCGGCCGCTTGAGCTTTTATTTTCACGGCGGCTACCGCGACGAGGAAAAGCATAAACGCGCCGCCAAGAATTAACCATCTCCGCCGCAAGGGTCCTTCTTCACGCGGCGTCTCCGTTTGTTCCTCCATTGGGGGTTTATTGAGGAAGATGGCCAGGGCCAGAAATGCCCAGAAGAGCATGCGAGTGGCCGTGACTGCCACTCCAAATTGAAGCTCGATCAGGTGGGCCGTTACGGCAGTGACTATGGCTACAGTGTAAAGCTGGTGCGTCTTGTCCGCGCTTTTCCAGAGGCTTTTTAGGCTCGTGCGATAAAAGGCCACCACTATAATGACGAAGGCCGTCAACCCTAACAGTCCCATCTCGGCAAAGTGTTGCAGGAAATCGTTATGAGCTTGCCCATGATCAGTCAGCCAGGTCTCTTCCCTGCCAAGCGCCGGCGCAAGGACCTTTTCACTGCTTATCGACAATGTTTCCGGCCCATAGCCTACAAGGGGCCGCACGGGCGCCAGCCAGCCGCTCGAAGGGGCGATTTCCGGCCAGGTGGAAAGCAACCGCCCCATCGTCCCCCACATATTTAACCGAAACCTCACCGAGCCTGAATCGGATTCGGAGAGACTTCCCAGACGTCCTAGAAAAACATAGCGCCGGAGCGGCTCGAGCGGTCCCTGGGGGATATTCAAAATAGCTGCGAATAACGCAACCGCAAGCGAAAGTCCCACCACCCCGGCGAACAATCTTCTCTGACGCCGGCGCAGGGCGATCAGGAGTCCGAAGACCAACGCCCCTGCCAGAGCGCCCACCCAGGGCCCGCGCGCCTGCGTGAAGAGCAGGGCGATTGCCTGGAGACTGAAAAGAAAAGAATAACCTGCGACCGCGGCCAGAGGCGGCAGTTTTCGCCGCAGACGCGCAGTCCAGAGCGCCAGAGAGAGATAGCTCAACAGAACTGGAAGAGTCGCCCACCAAATCCGCCAGTTGATGCTGCCGAGGACCAGGAACACGGCCAAGAGTAAGTTCTGTAACAAGATGCTGCCGACTCCTAGAAACACCACGCCCCAGGGTGCGGGGGGGGGACTCTCCACGGAGTCCTCCACCGTTTTGATCAGGCGGGCTGCCGTCCATGGCATAACCATGATCAGGTAGGCGCCGAGAAAGATGTGGTTGCCAAGCGTTGAACGCGCGGCCCAGTGCAGAGTTGCCCTAGTGCCGAGGTGAGAAAGGGGATCCATCCCAAATTCCTGGCAGAGCGCGTAGAGGGCGACGGGGATGCTTGTGAGGAGCAGGACACTGATGATGCGGTCGAACTGCTCTTGGCCGCGGAGATTCAGCACCATAAGACAGAAGAAGGCGATATAGGTGAGGGTGGTGGAAGTGCCCTGGAGCCAACCGAACGACCCATGCAGGCTCAGTGCGGGCGCTATCGAGGCGGCCGTAGTCGCAAAGAGGACAAGAACATATGCCGCAACCGGCACAGCCAGAGGATTTTTCCAAAGCGCGGCGAGGGCGCTGCGTAAACCTCGGTCAGCCGCACCCTCGGCGAGTTTAATAACCCACGCCACGGCCATGAGCAGCACAAGCGCCTGAAGGAGGTAGGCCTTCCCAACTGAATGGCCACGGAAGCTAAAGAAGTTAACGTAGAGCGGGATCAGCGCGACCGCTGACAACCAGCCGGTCTCGATAAAGCGATCGCAGAATTTTCCCAGCCTACTCATGCCGTCGGCCTTTTCTTGCCGGCTCGTGTCACTACGCCCCTCCAGCGGCCGTCGGAGATCCAGGCTGACACGGCACGGCGATTTTTCCCGATACTATCCGTTATGTCAACCTGACCTCGGTCTGCGGGCTGTACCCCTTTCTAACTTTTTTTACTGTCGCAAAACCGGCCGTTGACGGATAAGAACCTTAGTAGTAGTAAAAATCGGATGAGATTTTTTCTTGCGATGCTCCTCTTTTCCGTTGCCTTGGTGTTCTTCGAAGGGGAAAAGAACGCTCAAGAGCCCGGGCCAGTCTTCCTGAGCATTGAGAAAGATCCTGTCAAAGGGGAAAGCACAGCCAGGCTCGCGATTATCGAATTCTCCGACTATCAATGCCCTTTTTGCGCCCGCCACTTCCGCGAAACGCTTCCCCAGATCGAGAAGGATTACATCAAGACAGGCAAGGTCAGGTATGTCTTCCGCGATTTTCCTATAGAGCACGTCCACAAGGAAGCGATGAAGGCCCACGAAGCGGCCCGCTGCGCCGGGGAACAGGGACGGTATTGGGAGATGCACGATCAGCTGTTTACCAACCAAAGGGCTTTGGACCCCAAGGATTTGCTGCTTCACGCGCGCACAGTGGCTCTGGACCTGACAAGCTTTTCATCATGCCTGGCCGGCGGAAAATATCTGGCTGGAATCCGCAGAGGTTTAGATGAGGGATTGAGACTCGGTGTCACAAGCACCCCGACCTTCCTCTTGGGGGTTGCCGAGTCTAAGGGCGCAAAGATCAGAGTCAGCAGGGGGATTAAAGGAGCGGTTTCCTATAGCTATTGGAAGCGGGTCATCCAGGAGGGCCTCTCTGAAAATCAATAGGGCGATGTCTGTTCTAACCGCACCCCTCCATAATCTCGTCTCTACTGTATTGCGTCGACCTGCGCCCTATGATAAACAAGGCTCCTTGTTGGTGCATGAGACTTTGGGACACTCGGTATGAGGTGAGACTATGAAATCTATTTGGCGATCATCTCTAATGCTTCCCTTAATTCTTGCCTTTCCGCTAGGCAGCTTTGCGCAGACGATCCCCGCAACCGGAGCTGCGCCGGTCAGCCCGGAAAAGAAGGAGGAAACAAAAGCAGGACAAACAAAGCGGCCAAAGGTAAGCCGAACCGAGGGGCAGCTCCTAGCGGTTGACACTAAAGCCGGCACGCTTAGAGTGAAAATTAAAGATGTGGAGCGGAGTTTTACCGTTGAGGGCCGAGGTGCGAAGGCCCGGCTGGAGAAGACCCGGGTAGGACAACCGATCAGGGTGTATTACTACGAGAAGGAAGGAAAGTTCATAGCCACCAGCTTGAGAGGCGGCTTGGGTGGTCATGAACCGCCTAAGGTGCCGTAGAAGATATCCAAACCCAGCTCAGCCCGCCTATGCTTGACACCCCTGCAGCATTCCTCCAGACTTAAAACACATGTCGGTGAAAAAAGTCGTTATCGCCGAGCCGCGGGGATTTTGCGCGGGGGTGGAGATGGCGGTCGAGACGGTGGAGCGGGCGCTTAAAAAATACGGCCCGCCGCTTTACGTCTTCCACGAAATCGTCCACAACCGCCACGTCGTCGAGCACTTCACCGGCCGCGGCGTCGTTTTCGTTCAGTCCGTCGATCAGGTTCCGACCGGCTCGAGGCTGGTCTTCAGCGCGCACGGGGTCTCCCCGGCGGTCCGCGAGCAGGCAAGGCTGCGCGGAGTCGAAGTCGTCATCGACGCCACCTGCCCTCTCGTTGAGAAGGTCCATCGCGAGGTGCGCAAGTTCGCAGCGCAGGGTTACTGGATCATACTTGTCGGCCACGAAGAGCACGACGAGATCGTCGGCACGAGCGGCGAGGCGCCGGAGCGGATTCAGATCGTCGCCAACGTGAAAGAGGCCGAAAGACTTCAGGTCGGCGATCCTGAAAAAGTGGCGGCGCTTACCCAAACGACGCTTAGCGTGGATGATACGCGAGAGATCATCGAGACTTTGAGGCGAAGATTTCCGAAACTGGTCACGCCGCCGAAGGAAGACATCTGCTACGCCACGCAGAACCGCCAGGATGCGGTGAAGCAGCTCGCTAGTCAGGTGGACGTGGTTTTTGTCATCGGCTCGCCCAACAGCGAGAACTCCAACCAGCTCTGCCATGTGGCCCGCTCCAGGGGCGTGGTGGCTTACCTCGTCAATGACTTCCGCGAGATCGAGCCGGCCTGGCTGAAAGGCGTGGAAAAAGTCGGGATCACCTCCGGCGCCTCGGCGCCGGAGCGGCTGGTCCGGGAAGCGGCGGACTATTTTAAGCGGCAGGGCGCCGCAATTGCCGACATCGGTTTCGTCGAAGAGAACGTCCATTTCGCGCTGCCGCCGGAGATCGCCGACGCGCCTTGATTCCGCTATGGCGGCGTGTTAGACGCATCGACAGATTAGGGGAAAGCAGAGATGGGCCGCATCGTCCATATCGCGCTCAAGGTTGACGACCTCGACGGCGCGACTGACTTCTATGAAAAGGTCTTCGGCTTCGCCCTGGCGGACGATGGCAGGGTCCGGGACCACAGGTCGCGCCATCTGAGCGACGGCGCGATCGACCTGGCGCTGATTAAATACGATAGCGAGGAGTCGGCCGAGGCAAAAGCCGCGGGCGAGGGGCCTTGTATCCATCACTTCGCCATCGAGGTGGACGATGTCGAGCGCTACCTGGCCGAAATCCGCAGATTCGGCTGCGAGATTATCAGCGATCCGGGCGTGATCCCGATCAAATTTCGCGCGCCCGGCGGCACGGTCGCGGAGATCGTTCCCCAGCAACGATATAGACAGCCCACGCTGGACTAGCTTTCCCATGGACACCGTCAAAGTCTATTTCCGCCCCGGCTGATTTACCTGCGCCAGCACGAAAGAGTTTCTTTCGCAGAGCGGCGTCTCCTTTCTAGGCAGAGATATCGAGAACGACCCTGAGGCTCAAGCCGAGCTTGACCGGCTGGGGCTGCGCATTGTGCCGGTCACCGTGGCCGGCGACAAAACGGTCATCGGCTTCAACCGAGAAGAGCTTACACGCCTGTTCAATCTCGCGGGCGGAGCGCAAAAAAAGGTCGCCGGGCCGTGGCTCTTCGAGACGCTGGATAAGGTTCTCTCGGCGGTCATCAAGGCGGTCCGTCAGGTGCCGCCCCATCAGATGATGTGGACGACGCCGGATCGAGACCGGCCGTTCAAGGTTTTCTGCTATCACATTCTAGTCGATCCGATTCACGTTCTGGACGCCATCGCCACGCGCAAGTACGACGGCTCGTTTAAGCTCACCTACGCCGAGGCCGCCGAGCGGTTCGGCTCGATGGAAGAGGTGGCGCGCTTCGGCGAGGAGGTCCGCCGGCGGCTCAGCGAGGCCCAGACCAACCTCACTGCCGCCGATTTCGACAGAGAGATCGACGGTTATGCGGGCAAGACCAACGGCAATGAGTTGCTCCATCAAGTCCTAAGCCATACAGCCCATCACCTGCGCCAGCTCTATGAGATGCTGCGCATGATCGAGGTTGAGCCGGACAGTCCCCTGGGTGCAAAAGAGTTTGAGGGCATCTCCATGCCGAAGGAATTGTGGTAAGCCTGCTCAGTTTTTAGGCGATTGCTTGATAATTAGGCATCGTCGTTCAACTCGTTTCCATTCGTCTTTCGCCAACCTACTGTTATCCCGACGAAAAATTTTTCACCTTCCCTGGCATAGCAGTTGCGTTATTATCGCCAAACTGTTTCTTCCGATCATGATTCGAAGGGAGGATTCACCGTGGTTAAGACGATGAAGCTCTGTGGGCTGTTGGTTTTTATTCTGTGGGCGATGAGTGTAACCGTGCCGCTTGCAATCGCAGCTGAGGAAGCCCCTCCTGCGGCAGTTGCGGCCGAAGCAGCGACTCCCGTCGCTCCGGCGGCGGCGCCCGCTGCGCCGCTAAAGATTGACTCGGGGGATACCGCCTGGATGCTGACCTCCTCCGCTCTCGTTCTCATGATGACGATACCCGGCCTGTTTCTTTTCTACGGCGGATTGGTCAGAGGAAAAAACGCCCTCGGGACGATCATGCACAGCTTCATCATCGTCGCGCTCATCAGCGTCCAATGGGTTTTGTTCGGCTACAGCCTCTCCTTCGGCCCGGACCAGGGGGGAATTATTGGAAGCCTGGCTTGGTTTGGCTTAAGCGGCGTCGGCCTCGATCCCAACCCCGACTACGCCAAAACCATTCCGCACCAAGCCTTCATGGTGTACCAAATGATGTTCGCGATCATCACGCCGGCGCTGATCACCGGCGCGATCGCCGAGCGGGCGAAGTTCAGCACGTTTATCGTTTTTATCCTGCTGTGGGCAACATTCATCTACGATCCGCTGGCCCATTGGGTCTGGGGCGTGAAGGGTTGGCTGCGTGAAATGGGCGCCCTGGACTTTGCCGGCGGAACCGTCGTCCACATCAGCTCCGGCGTTTCCGCTCTCGTTGCCGCCCTGATGTTCGGCAAGCGTGCCGGTTACGGCCATGAGCCGATGCCGCCGCACAACCTCCCGTTCAGCGTCATCGGCGCTTCGCTGTTGTGGGTAGGCTGGTTCGGCTTCAACGCCGGCAGCGCTTTGGCGGCGGATGGCCTGGCGACCAGCGCCTTCGTAGTTACGCATACGGCGACGGCCGCCGCGGCGCTCGCCTGGATGGCCATGGACTGGATCTTCCGCGGCAAGCCGACGGTTCTCGGCGTCGCCAGCGGCGCGGTTGCAGGCCTCGTAGCGATCACGCCGGCATCCGGCTTCGTCGGACCTATGTCCGCCATCTGGATCGGCATCGGCGCCGGCGTTCTCTGTTCCACCGCCTGCGTTCTCAAGACCAAACTCGGCTACGACGACTCGCTCGACGTCGTCGGGGTTCACGGCATCGGCGGCACCTGGGGTGCGCTTGCCACCGGACTGTTCGCATCGAAGGCGATCAATCCCGGAGGAGCAGACGGACTGTTCTTCGGCAACCCGGGGCAGCTGTGGGTTCAGTTTGTCGCCGTGGCGGCAACGTGGATATTTGCCTTCGTCGGCACGCTGATCATCCTGTCGATCCTCAAGGCCGTCATGGGGCTAAGGGTTTCCGAAGAGGAGGAGCTGATGGGGCTCGATTTGAGCCAGCACAACGAGAAGGGCTACGCCCTGTAAAAATCGGAAGCGTGGGTCTAGCCGTGCACCGAGGAATGTGATAACAGGATCACCCATTGGGAATTTAATTCATCGACGAAAGAGAGGACAGAGGCAATGACGGTAAAGGAAGTCTTAGAGTTCGCCAAGAAGAACAAAGTCGAGATTGTTGATTTAAAGTTCGTAGACGTGCCGGGACTGTGGCAGCACT
>MGSS01000102.1 GCA_001798595.1 Deltaproteobacteria bacterium RIFCSPLOWO2_12_FULL_60_19
ACCGTCAGGTTACAGGTCCAGGGACTCTCCTGCACCACCACCTTGTCGCCCAACGCCTTGACGACATCCTCCCTGGCCGCCGGGTTGAAGCCGCGGAACTCGATCAGCGCCTGGCCGCTGCGGATCGAGGCGACCCGGGGCGCGGTATCCTTGATAAAGACGGCTTTGAAGCTGTCCAGGTAAGGCCGGTCTTTCATGTAGTAGTTCGGGTTCTTCTTCCCTGTCCACTGCGCTCCCGGCACGTATTCGCCGAAGACGAACGGGCCGGTGCCCATGACGTTTTTTTCATACCAGCGCGGATCCTGTTTGAGCTTTTCCGCGCTGTAGATGAAATTCCACGGCGAGGCGAGATTGGCGCGGAACGAAGCAGAGGGATGCTTGAGGCGGAAGATCACCGTGTTGGCGTCCGGCGCTTCGATCTTATCGACCGCGGCATACGACGCCTTGCGAGCGCTCGCTACGCCTTGAGGGGGAAAGATGATCTTGTCGTATGTCGCCTTGACGTCGGCGGAAGTCAGCGTCGAGCCGTCGTGAAACTTGATTCCCTGCCGGATCTTACAGGTGTAGCTGAGGCCGTCTTTGGAGGGGCTGCAATCTTCGGCCACGTCGCCGATGATCTTGGGATAGGCCTGCGGGTCGAAGCGCAGGAGCGTGCTGTAGTGAGGGCCCACCGGATGGAGCATGGCGAATGTGGTCTCGCGATGGCCGTCGAACGAAGGCGGGGCCTCGCCCACGGCAAACACCAACTCCCCTCCCCGGCGCGGTTGCTCCGTCTGCGCGGCCCTGCCGGGCAGCGGCGAAAACGCCAAGACCATCGCGATGACTGGGACCGCAATCCAAGCTGTAATCCAACCCGCCTTTTCAGCCTTTCTCATTGAACACCTCCGTTTGACGTTCCACGCGCACCTACCGCCGGCCCCACGCTCCATTGGCGCCCTAACACCTAGTCCATCTTACCCTGGAAAGTCAAGCATTGTTCCACAGGGTAGCGGTCCAGCATCGTGGCATTTTGTAGTGGCTACCCTGTGTGGTCGCGCCTACATGCTTCGGCGAACCTGAGCGACTACCCTCTTCTTATCTTGCTTCTCCGAATCTCCATTGGTAATAATGCCTCTACGCTTGTATGGGCTCAGAGGCATTTTTGGATTTACGGCCTGGCAACCTCATCGAACCGGTCAGCGGCCGACGGTGGGATGTTCAGGAGATTATCCGCCAGGTTGCGCTGCGCGTCCGGCGCTATGAGCAGGCGGGGATGGCGCCCGGCGACCGGGTGTTCATCCCCTACGGCAACCGGCTTGAATTTTTCGCCGATCTGCTGGCCGTCTGGCGGCTCGGCGGCTCGGCGGCGCCGCTCGACGGCCGCCTCACGGCTTTTGAGATCGAGCAGCTCGCTCAAGCCGCCCGCCCGCGCTTTTTCCTTGTAGACGACACGCTCGACGCGCCGACGCTGGGTTTCCTCTCCCGCATGGACGCCAAAGTGTTGAACACTCTGGAAAACGAGCGCGGCGCGGGCACGGCCTCCGCTATCGAGCTACCGGCCGATCGCAGCTTTATAGATAATGAAGCGTTGATTCTCTTCACCTCCGGCTCGACCGGCAATCCCAAAGGAGTCGTCCACACGCATCGCTCTTTGCACGCGCGCTGGGCGGCGCTCCGCGAACACGTCGGGCTTGAGGCGCTCGGGGAGACGCTCTGCGTCTTGCCGACCTACTTCGGCCACGGCCTCATCTGCAATTGCCTGTTTCCCTGGCTTGCGGGACAAAATCTGTTCATCACGCCCCCCTTCAGGCCGGATCTCGTCATGCAGTTGGGCGCGCTAATCGACGATCACAAGATCAGTTTCATGTCCTCGGTGCCCGCGGTGTGGCAGCTCGCGCTCCGAGTCTCCCGGCCGCCGGCGCGCGGCACGCTCAAGCAGGTCCACTGCGGCTCGGCCCCGTTGACCGCCCGCTTTTGGAAAGAGATTCAGGGTTGGTGCTCGACGGAGAAAGTTTGGAACGCTTACGGGATCACCGAGACCGGAAGCTGGACCGCCGGAACGAGCCTCGGTGAATTTGTCCCCGAAGACGGCCTGATCGGCAAGCCGTGGGGCGCGGTGATTAAAATCTTCACGACCTCGGACACCGCCATGCCGCCGGCGGCCGAGTTGGAGTGCAAGAGCGGCGACTCCGGCTCGGTCTGGATCCGGACGCCCGCGCTGATGCGCGGCTATCTCAACCGCGACGATCTCACGCGCCAAGCGATCTGCGAGGGTTGGTTCCTGACCGGCGACATCGGCCGGATCGACGACCGCGGGCTCCTCTATCTTCAAGGAAGGGAGCGCGAAGAGATCAACAAAGGGGGCGTCAAAGTCTATCCCGCGGACATCGACGCCGTCGTCGCGCGCTTCGAGCAGGCGGCGGATGCGGTCGCCTTCGGGATCGACGATCCGGTTTACGGCCAGGACATCGGCCTGGCGCTGGTGCTGCGAAACAGCGATGCGGCGATTATCCGGGAACTCTACGCCTGGATGCAGCGCCATCTGGCGCAGCATAAGATGCCGAAGCGCTGGTATCTCATGGACTCGATTCCGCGCCGGTCCAACGGCAAGGTCAACCGCGCCGCGGTCGGGGAGCATTGCGCAAAGTCCACGCCGCTCGACCTCCGCGCCATCATGCAGAGCGGCGCAGGCAAGCAGCCCTGACGGCCAAAAAACACGCACCCCGGGAGTATCATGAACAGCTTGAACGATCGACCACAGCGAAAAGCGGCCCTCATCGAATTTCTCCGCACCATCCAGCGGCCGGATCGTCCGATCGAGGCGATTCCCGAGAACCAGGAACTGGTCGAGTCGGGACTGATCGATTCGCTGGCGCTGCTCCAGATCGTGAGTTATCTCGAAGAGACCTACCGGATCGACTTCCGCGAACGAGGCGTCAACCCCTCCGACTTAGGCTCCGTCGGCGCGATTCTCGACCTGATCGAGCGCGGCGGGGGATGACGAAGATAGTGTGGTGTTGCACAACTTTGTTATCAATTCCGACCGTCATTTCAGCCGAGTCAGCCTGAGGCTGACGAGAGCCGGAGTCGAGGAAGTTATGTAGGGGCGCGATGAATCGCGTCCATACTGGATTCCCGCTTGCGCGGGAATGACGGAAGGGATATGGATTCCCGCTGGAGCCTGCCCTCGACTCCGATCGGGGGCGGGAATGACGCTGGCGGCACTGCGACTGTTTCGTCGAACTTCGAGACGGGACGCCATAAGGAGACCCGAAGTTGGATTGGCAAGAGCCCGACATGTTCGAGCCCGTAGCGCACGGCAACAAGCCCTTCGGCGTGCGGATTCCCTCGCTGGTGGTCAGCCGGGGAAAGAACGATCAACTCAATTTTCTCACCGCGATGTGGTTTACTCCCACCGGCTCCGAGCCTTCCCGGATGGTCGTGGGGATTCTTAAAAGAACTCTCACGTACAGGCTGATCCTCGAGCGCGGGGAGTTCGTCATGAGCGCGCCGACCGACAAAATGATGGACGCCGTCGTTTTCGCCGGCTATATCTCGGGACACGACGTGGACAAGTGGAAGGCGACCGGACTCACGCCGGTCAAGCCGTCGAAGGTCTCCGTGCCGCTGATCGGCGAAGCGATCGCCAACGTGGAGTACCGGTTGGTTCGGCAGATCCCGTTCGACGATGAGCTGGACCTCTTCGTCGGAGAGGCACTGGCGACCCACATGCGCAAAGGGGCGATGGAGGGCGAGCTGTACCGCGAAGATTCCGACCCCCTGCTTTACATGGGGACCAAATACGATCCCGCAGGCAAATCGCTCGGAAAATTTTACACCCATCTGGGTAGGATCGAGCGGGCCGACTATGATTCGCCGCTGCTCAAGAAATATCTCGGACGGCAAAAGCCGCGATGAAGCGATCCCTATGGCCTCCCTTGACAGAAAATGTTACGCGCCATACGCTGTGCCATAACTTTAAAAGAGGAGAGCTTTGTATGAAACACCATGTCCTCGTAAGACGCGCGGCGGTTTTGTTTGGGCTGCTTCTGAGCCTGACCGCCCCGCAGGGCCTCCGCGCCCAGGCCGACCACACGGCCAGGCTGGTGGAGGGCGCGAAAAAGGAGGGCAAGCTCGTCTGGTACACCTCCATGAACATCACCGAGTCCAAGCCCCTCCTGGACGACTTCGAGAAGCAATATCCGTTCATCAAGACCGATCTCTTTCGCGCCAGCGGCGAGAAGATCCAAAACCGCGTGGTCACCGAGGTTCGCGCCGGCCGATGGGATTTCGACCTCGCCGCGATCAGCGAGATCGGCACGCTGGTAGAGCACAAAGCGATCGGCCCCTACGTCTCGCCCGAATCCAAGGCCTATATCAAAGAGCTGAAGGACGCAGAGGGCGGTTACTGGACCGGGATCTACACCAACTACTTCGTCCCCGGCTATAACACGCGGATGGTGAGCGCCGCCGAGGCGCCCAAGCGCTGGGAGGACTTCCTCGACCCAAAGTGGAAGGGGAAAATCTCGATCGACCAGGAGGAGTATCCCTGGTATGTGACGCTGCTGGCGGCCTGGGGCAAGGAGAGAACGGACAAATACATGGGGGCGCTGGCGAAGCAAGGCATCCAGTGGCGCAAGGGGCACACGCTGATCGCCCAGTTGATGGGGGCGGGAGAATTTCCGTTGGCCATTGTTTACGCCCACCGCGTAGAATCGGACCGAAAAAAGGGCGCGCCGATCGACTGGGTGAATACGGTCGATCCGATCGTCGTCTCCGTCAACTCGGTGGGCCTCAGCGCCAAACCCAACAATCCGAACGCCGCCAAACTCTTTATCGACTTTGTCCTCTCGAAAAAATCCCAGGAGAAGATCCGCTCCTACAACCGGGTGCCGGCGCGCGCGGACGTGGAGCCGCCCTCGCCCAAAATGGAGCAGTCGAAGCTCAAGCTGCGCGTGGTGCCCCACGACACGGCGACCCGCTATAACGAGTACGTGAGAGATTTCAGGGCCATATTCGGCCTGTAAACCGATTCGCGGAAAAGGAGAAAACAAAAATGGCGCGGAGCAAGATGGGATTGGCTGCCTTCCTATTATTGTCGGCGCTTCTCACAATCGCGCCCGGGGCGGCGTTTTCAGCCGCCGCGCCGCTGCCGAAGGCGACCCAGGAGATGCTCAAGAAGCTCAGGCTCGAGTCGAGCATTATGTCCGGTCTCGACAAAGAGCTTGAGGTGCCGAAAGCCTGGATGGATGGGGCGAGGAAAGAGGGCAAGGTGCGCGTATTCTCCACCATCGACCCGCCGCAGTTCGAGGTGCTCTCCGCTCCCTTCAAAGAGCGCTTCCCGTTCATCGCTATCGAGTACAACCGCGCGAGCCACGAGGACCGGGCGATCCGCACGCTGGTCGCCTACAAAAACAAAAAAATCGTCACCGACGTTCTGACCGGCGTGGGCGGCAGCTTCTTCATGTTCCGGGAGGCCGGCGCTTTCGAGGACTTGAGAAACATACCGAACTGGAAGAACAACCCGCCCGACACCAGCGACCACGACGGACTCTGGGTCGGCATGCACATGCGCCACTGGTGCATGGCCTACAACACCAAGCAGCTGAAGAAGGAAGATGTGCCCAAGAAGTGGGAGGATTTTCTCACCAATCCGATATGGCGGAACGGCAACCTCGCGCTGGGCAACCGCCCGCAGCTATGGTCGCTCCAGCTCTGGAAGGCCAAAGGCGAGAAATGGACGAAAGATTTTCTCACCAGGCTCTTTAGCGAGGTCAAACCGCAGCTGCGCCGGGAAGGCATGAACGCCATGCTGGAATTGCTGGCGGCGGGAGAGTTCTACGGCAGCATTCCGTCGGCGGAGTACCGCACCCACCAAAAAGTTCTCGATGGCGCTCCCATCAGCTACACCTGCCCCGAGCCCGTTCCGGTCGCCGTCTCGGAGATGGCGGTGCTCAAGGGCGCGCCGAACATCAACAGCGCCCGCGTGTTTGTGAATTGGTTTTTGAGCAAGGAAGGCCAGATCGCCCAGTACATCTCCGACTTCGCCCCGCCGGTCCACAAGGATCTGCGCCGTAAGGAGTTTCTCCCCTTCGCCGACCAGATCGTCGGCAAGCAGAGCGCCTTCAGAGATCCGGCTTTAGAGTTGGAAGTCCAGCCGAAACTGCTCGAGTTCTGGGACGAGCTTTGGCTCAAAAGCGGAGGAAGACGGCGCGGCAAATCGTAATGGGAGAGACTCTCCGGTTACACCTCTGGCAGCACGGAATTTTTCTCCTCATCCTGTTTCTCGTGCTGGCCCCCCTCGCCTTTCTTATCCTGGGAAGCTTCAGCACGGCGCGCCTGCCGGGGGACTTTTCCCTCGATGCGATGGGGCTCGTCAACTATATCAAGGTCTACTCCGACCCCGGGACCTTCGAGATATTCTCCAATACCGTGATCTACGTCGCGGGCAGCACGGCCTTGGCTCTTGCTCTGGCAGTCTCGCTCGCGTGGCTCGTCGAGCGGACCAACATGCCCGGAAAAGTGCTCGTCTATGCGGGCGTTCCGATGACCCTGGCCGTGCCGGGCATGCTGCAGGCCATGGCGTGGGTTCTGCTTCTCAGCCCGCGCATCGGTTTTATCAACCAGCTATTAAAAGATATTTTCGGCCCGGAGACGCCGATCATCGACGTTTACTCCCTTGGCGGCATGGTCTTCCTCGAAGGTCTTAGACTCGTGCCCACGGCCTTTCTGATGCTCGTGCCGCTCATGCGCAGCATGGACCCGACTCTGGAAGAGGCCGCGGCGGTTTCCGGGGCGCGGCCGCTCTCTACGCTCCGCAAGGTCACGTTGCGCCTGTTGGCTCCCGCGTTGGTGGCGGTGATGATCTACCAGGCGATGACCGCGCTGGAGGTTTTTGAGATTCCCGGCATTCTGGGACTTCCCGCCGGCATCTACGTCTTCAGCACCAAGATTTACGCGATCGTGCGCACGGCGACCTTCATGCCGGTCTACGGCCAGGCCAACGCGCTGGCTATGGTTTATCTCTTCATCGCCGTCGCGACCACCTTTTTCTACACCCGGATGATCGGCCGCGCGGAGCGATACGCCGTCATCACGGGGAAAGGCTACCGGCCGCGCCAGCTCGATTTGGGGAAATGGAAAATCCCGGCGCTGGGATGCGCGCTGCTGTTTCTGTTTCTCTCGATCGTGCTCCCCTTTCTGGTTTTCCTTTACGCTTCTTTCCTGCCGTATCTTCAGGCGCCGTCGTGGAACGTCCTGAAGGCCTTGACGCTGAAGAACTACCGCTTGCTGGCCGAATACGGCGAGGTCGGGTCGGCGCTGAAAAATACGGTTCTGATGGTCGGAGCCACGGCCACGGCCACGGTCGTGCTGTCGTTTTTAGTTTCGCTCGTCGTCATACGCAGCAAGTTCTGGGGACGAAAGCTCCTCGACCAGATGGCCTTCATGCCGCATGCCATTCCCGGCATCGTCATGGGCATCGCGTTTTTCTGGCTCTTTCTCAAAATCGACTTTCTGCCGCTCTATGGCACCATCTGGGCGATTTCGATCGGCTTTACGATCAGCTTTCTCGCCTATGGCACGCGCTCGATGAACGCCGCCCTGCTCCAGATCCACAAAGAGCTGGAAGAGGCGGCCTACGTGAGCGGCGCGCCGCCGTGGCGCACGATGTGGCGGATTTTTGTCCCGCTGATGATGCCGACTCTGGTGGGCGTCTGGATCTGGGTGGTGCTCCATGCCGTGCGCATCGCCGGCATGCCGCTGATGCTTTACGAAGGCCCCAAAAATCAGGTGCTGGCGATTCTTATCTGGAATATGTGGGATGAAGGCTACGTTCCCGCGGTGGCGGCGATCGGCACGCTGCTCATGATCGTGCTCTTGTTGCTCACGCTCGCCGTCCGTCTCCTGGGCTTCCGCAGGCAGACCATGCAGATCGGGGGAACATGATTCGGATCGAACAGCTTCACGTGCGCTATCGGACGGAGCGCGGCGAGGTGTACGCGGTGCGCGGCATTGACTTGAACGTCAAGCAAGGACAGTTTTTCACTCTGCTCGGGCCGAGCGGCTGCGGCAAAACGACGACTTTGCGGTCGGTGGCGGGCCTGGAAAAGCCGACGGCGGGAGAAATCTACGTCGGCGACGAGATCGTCTTCTCCTCGGTGAAGGGGCTCTCGGTTCCGCCGTACAAGCGGGACATCGGGATGGTTTTTCAGTCCTATGCCATCTGGCCGCACTTAAACGTTTTTGAAAACGTCGCCTTTCCTTTACGGGAGATGAAAAAGAGAGTTGCCCAGGACGAGATCCGCTCTCGGGTGCGCACGGCGCTCTCCCTGGTGCAGCTCGAAGGGCTTGAGGATCGCCCCGCGCCGTTTTTAAGCGGGGGCCAGCAGCAGCGCCTCGCCCTGGCGCGCGCCCTGGTGAGGGAGCCGCGCGTGCTGCTTCTGGACGAGCCGTTGAGCAATCTTGACGCGAAGCTCAGGGAAGAGACGCGCGTCGAGCTGCGCGAGTTGGTCAAGCGCCTGGGCATCACGACGCTCTACGTCACGCACGACCAGCTGGAGGCGCTCACGATGTCCGACGTCGTCGCCGTCATGGACGGGGGCAACATCGTCCAAGAGGGATCGCCGGTCGAGATCTATCGCGCGCCGCGGGACAGATTCGTCGCCAACTTCATCGGCCTCAGCAACTTTCTCGAAGGGCGGGTCACAAAGGTCGGCCGTCTGGGCGAAGTCGAAAGCTCCGGCGCGACGCTCAAGTGCGTGCTCCCCGACGGCGTCGCGACGGGAGATTCCGTGATCGTGGTGATCCGGCCGGAGGATTTAAATCTTTACACCGGCGCGGCAACACAGAACGACAATATTCTCGAAGGCAAGATCGAGGCGCTGATCTTCATGGGAGACACGCTGGAGTGCCAGGTGGCGGTGGGCAAACAAATCATCCGCATCAAGCTCCATCCCTCCTCACCGGCCGCGCGCGGCGAGACGGTGCGGCTGCAGCTTCCCGCCGAGAGCTGCCGCGCCCTGCGCGCTTGAAGGAACTTTGAATATGGCTGAGCTTTTCCCTTATCCCCGTTTTTCACTGGCCGAGAGAGACCGGCGCTGGCGCGCAGTGCGCGAGCTGATGCGCCGGGAGCGGCTCGACGTCATCGTCACGCCGCAGAACACCGGCCACTCGATGGACTATCAGGCGAACACCCGCTATCTGACCCACGTCGGCGGCGGCGGAGATTCCGACATCGCCGGAGTTTTTCCCGTCGAAGGTGAAGTGACGGCGATCGCAACGTCAGCCGCCCCGCGCTGGCCGACCGTGCAAGAGTGGACTAAAGATATCCGCGAAGCGCGGCGCAATTACGGCCGGGTGATCGTCGAGCGATTGAAGGAACTTAAAGTCGACCGTGGACGCATAGGCATCACCGGGCTCGGCGATGTCGAAGGCACGCGCACGCCGGAGGGAACGATTCTCTACGGCACATGGAAGCAGATCCCCGAGGCGTTCCCGAACGCCGAGTTGGTGGATGCCACCGACATTCTCGCCGAAGTCCGCTGCGCGAAGAGCCCGGAAGAGATCGAAGTCTTGACCAGGTCGATGGAGATCATCGAGCTGGCGTATCAGGCAGAGATCGCCGCGGCGCGGCCCGGCGTGAAAGATTGGGACGTGTGGGCCGCGACGCAGAGCGCTTTGATGATGAACGGCTCGGAGATGCCGGTCCACTGCAACTGGGTGTCGGGAAGGAATCCGGTGCGCACGCTCACCCGCCCCAGCATGCGCCTGCTCGAAAGAGGCGATCTGATTATTAATGAGATTGAGTCGTCGTGGATCGGCTACAGGTCGCAGGGCGTGCAGCCGGTCTTCGTCGAAGTCGCCGGCGCGGCGCACCTGGAGTTGATCAAAGTGCAGCGCGAGGTTTTTAACCGCGTGTTCGAGAGCCTTAAGCCGGGCATCACCGTCGGAGAGCTGGCCGAGCTCACGCGGCAGTCGGCCGTTCACGCCGCGCCGAAATCCGGTCCGGCAGCCGGCGCCAAAGGCGAGCTGACGATGCACGGCCGCGGCGCCGGCGACGACGGCCCGATCATCACCTCTCACGCGCGGAGCCCGAAGCAGCTCGGCGTCGCGCTTCGCGAAAACATGGTCTTTATCTGCAAGCCCTCGGCGATCGCCGCCGACGGAAAGTCGATCTGCACGTGGGGCGACACGGTAGTCGTCACCCCCACCGGCGGCCGCCGGTTGGGCAAAAGACCGCACGACCTGGCGGTGTCGGGAAGATAGACACGCATGAAAAGAGGCAACGCTGGAAAGATGCCGAAGAAGTTTGATCTGGAACGAGCAGCCGGATTGGAGATCGCGGGGGCTTTGGCAGTCGGTCATGGCCGCCGCCGATCAAGGTCGGCTTCCAAAGGTTCGGTTCGGTTGTCGCGACTGGAGACTCAACAGGTGTTCGATGCCGCGTACGGTATCGCCAGCCTCATCGAGCGGGTTCCCCGGCGCTCGATTCTTACCCCCAGCGGCCACTCTTTACGTCTGGAAAAGAAAAAAAACGGCGGCGAACGCACCCTAAGAATTCATCTTAAAGATTAAGCGATACGAAATTGGACTAGCGACAGTTCAGGCCGCGCAACGGCCAGAGGCTTCGCAAAAGATCGCACGACCCGGCGGTTTTCAGAATTTAACGGAAAATTGCTTTAGGTTAAGCTTTGTTATATTTTGCATGTGTGGACCTGAAACGCGCTCAATCGTCGCTAAAGGCAGCCCAGCGATGTCTGGAGGAGCAACTCTTTGATTCAGCCGTAAGCCGGGCGTACTTTGCGATGTTTCAGGCAGCTATCTGTGCTCTCGAAACCCGAGGAATCAAGCGGAGTGAATGGACCCACAAAGGCGTACACAGCGACTTTGTTCAACACTTCGTCCGAGGACGGAAGGTCATAGCCGCAAGTTTTGCTAGTGCTCTACCCACGACAATGGAAATTAGGCACATCGCAGATTATCGTCAACCCGGACCGAGCCAGCGACAAGCCGAGCGGGCGGTTAAATTGGCGCGGGAATTTTCAGAACTTCTCATGAAGGAGGTGATTAATGCCTCGAACCCCTAAAACTCCCACCGAACAAGAGCTTTTAGAAACTAAGCTTTCTGAGCTTACTGCCTTGATTAAAGAGCTGTCCCCACAAGCGCGTGTAGAAATTTCGTTCGAGCGATACGAAGATGAAGACGCGCATATCGACGTGTATCCGCCTTCTTCGGTTAACCCTGGAGAGGTCGCCCGCATCGAGACAACGATAGGAGAACGCTGTAACGACGTACTCCTCGACACCGGTCTCTTTATCGTAGGCGCCGTGTGTGATTGATAAGACTATAGGCCGCAAACATGGCCGCCGTCGATCAAAGTCGGCTTCTAAAGGCTCAGTTCGGTTGTCACGCCTGGAAACTCAACAGGTGTTCGATGCCGCGTATAGTATCGCCAGCCTCATCGACCGGGTTCCCCGGCGCTCGATTCTTACCCCCAGCGGCCACTCTTTACGCCTGGAAAAGAAAAAAAACGGCGGCGGACGCACCCTAAGAATTCATCTCAAGGATTAAATCCGTTAGCGACGCCATCCCCACCGGCGGCCGCCGCCTCGGCAAGAGGCCGCACGACCTGACGGTTTTCAGAATTTAGCGAAAGATTTTGAGCATTCTTAGCGCCAGTCGTAGGCGCTCAGGGGTCCGTCTTTTTCAACATCTCGCTGACGGCACTCCGGAGCTTTCTCCGATCCATCTCCTCCACAGATTCAAACTCGCACATTTCTCCGAGAGAAACCTTTAGGGCTTCCGCAAGGCGCAAGAGCAGGTCGAGCGTAGGATTCTCCGTCCCACGTTCGATATTACTGACGTATTGCGCGCTAATACCAGCCCGTTCGGCTAGTTTTTCCTGTGACAACGCCTGCCGTTTTCGTATTTCCCTGATTCTTTTGCCTAATAGTGGCCCGCGCTCCCTACAGATAATCCTCGGGAGTCTTATACGGGATCACGTCGGCGATAGCCCGAAAGTGGTGGTCATAGGCGACGATCGCCTCACACCTTGCGATGTGGGCGCTTACCGCATGGGGGATGTCACTGGCATCTTTTAATGCTACGAACCTTCCGGCGAGACGTCTTCTCTCCGTCCGAGATGAGAAAGGTAGAATACGCAGCGGAAGTTGAAGTATCTTCTCCAAAGCGGCCTTTCCAAAACTGCATCCCGTGTCGAAGTCGGGGGCATTTTCGAGCGCGAAGACATAGAGCTCGTGCAGCGCATAGAAGGAAGTCGCAGCCACGACCAGTCCAGAGCTGATTTTGGCGAACAGCCGGTCCACGGCTCTGGAACGCTCGACTTCGGTAGAATGGGTGAGCGTATAGACGAGAAGAACGGAGGTGTCGAGATAAACCAACTATTTCGTGCCCGTTGCCCGCTTGGCTGCGGGAAGCCTGCGTGTCGATACCATCAGTTCTTTCTGACTGGCCAGGATCCGTCCTAGGCTACTCTTCCGGGCGCGATGCAGAAGCTTGTCGACCGACTTGCCGCGAATATATTTTCCGAAATCCTTAAGCTCCATGATGACAGTCTACCCCTGCTAGGACTGTAGTGTCAACCGCATCGAAATCAATATCTAATCGAGATACTAAAGCCTCTTTCCAAAGATCTCCACCGCCGCAATGCAAGTATTGATGTGGATGGTGAGGGTGTCCTTCGTGTGCGCCGCATAGCCGCCACTCTGCCTGCCTCACTCACTTGCCCCTTCTCCAGCGCGACAAAACTATCGCGAGCGATGCAACGACCATCATCCACGCAAACCAATCTCCGTATCTCACATAAAACGTCTCGCCGGTCATGATGGGAACGCTCGCGGTCAGGACTCCGGGAGTAAACGTCGGCAGGTTTTTTACCATCTCACCCCTGGGATCGATGATTGCCGTCAAGCCCGTGTTCGTCACGCGGACGAGGCTGCGGCGCGTCTCGATGGCGCGCCACTGGGCGAGGCGGGCATGCTGCCACGGGGCCACCGTGTCGCCGAACCAGGCGTCGTTGGTGAGGTTGACGAGAATATCCGCGCTTTTCTCCCGAACGAATCGTCGAGCCAGCTCAGGCATCAGGTCTTCGTAGCAGATAAGCGGTGCGACTCTGATGCCGTTAGCGATATCCAGCGTGACCGGTCCATTGCCGCGCGTAAAGCCGTCGCCGATGGGCGGCACGCCCGGCACCTTGGAGAAAACAGCCGCAAACGGAAGGTATTCGCCGAAGGCGAGCAACACCTGCTTGTGGTAATGCCCTTTCACGTTGCCTCGCGAATCGATAAGAAAAGCGCTGTTGAACACTTTGGCGTCCGGCGACCTGGGATCCCCGCGAAAGCTTCGCGCGCCGAAGATCAACGCGCTATCCGTCGGCAGCGCTGGAACCATCTCCGCCGGCAGGTTCTGCGCGTCCTCCGGCACCCAGGCCTCGACCGCGCTCTCGGGCCAGATGTAGAGAGCCGCGTTGCGGCTCTTCTCCGTCAGCTCGAGGTAGGACTTGAGATTGCTCTCCAGGAAAGCGGTCTTCCATTTGTATTTGATGTCGATGCTCCCCTGAATCGCCGCGATCTCTAACCTCTTAGCCGCGCGCATCGCCAGGGCCACGCTGTTGAGCCGTGACTCGCCGTAGAACAGAGCCGCGATCGTGAAAACGCCAAGGACGGCCACGCCAGTAACGAGATCCTTCGCTTTGCCGCTTCGCTCGAACAGCGCGGCATAAACGAGGGCATTGAGCCAGACCAGAAGAAAGCTTGTGCCGTAGGGGCCGGCGAGATCGGCGGTCTGGATGAGAGCGAGAAACGCCGACTGACTGTTCGCCAAGTGCCACGGAAAAATCTGCGGGAACACAAACTCTATCGCCACCCAGAGGAGCGCAGGAAACAAATAGAGCGGCCCAAGCCCGCTCAGGCGCGTGAGCAGGGCGAACAGCGCAATCGGAATAGACTGGCTCACACCGAACAGCAAAAGGCCCAGTTCGCTCAGGCCGGGCGGAATTCCGCCAAAGACCCTCATCGTATGATCGACCCAATAGAATCCGGTCGCGAGCGTCACCGCGCCGCCAAGCCAGGATATGAGAAATGTCTCGCGCAAAGTCGCAGCGCGACGAACGAGCCAGAAGAGCGGGACCAGCGCAACCCACGCCAGCGGAAACAGACTGGGCTGGAGAAATGGCAACGCGACTGCGACGCCCCCGATGGACGCCGCAAGCAGGAGATGCTTGGTAGACGCTGACAGCATCAGGTCGTTTTGCGCGGAAAGGGCCATTGAAAGTTTATTCGTCGAAGCTGAACGCCGCCACCCGCTCTCCGAGCCTGCGCATCGGTTCGTGGCTCGTGCTCGTCTCTCGTGCTCGGCCCCTCTCCCCCACGAGCACGAACACGAGCACGCTCCGGAAAGCGGGCGGCGGCGTTCAGCCGGATCCTGAATGTTAAGGAACCTCAAGCTATCACATCATTTGGAAAGGTTGTAGCCTCTTGCCGGCAAGCGGGCGGAAGATAACGTCGCAGAACTGTTGACAGAACAATGCTTCATATATAAAAGGTTGATTTGTGAAACGATCCCGAACGGCCGCCAGGCCCGCTTTGAAGAAGTATGAGGAGAGTATGAAGAAATCACTGCCTATTCTCTGGCTTGCGTTGGCGTTGGTCGCCGCCCCATCTTTGACACCCGCTCAAACGGCCAAGCCGGGCGGAAAGACGGAATGGGACGGCACCGTTGAGCTGGCGAAAAAAGAAGGGAAAGTGGTCGTCTCCATCCCGGCCAGCGCGGAACTTAGAAAGTTGATCGAGGAGACGTTCAAAAAGCGTTTCACAGCCATCGACATCGAGCTTGTGCCGAGTCGCGGCACCGCAATCATCACCCGGATCACTAGCGAAGCGAAAGCGGGCGTGCGTAACTTCGACATTCACATCGGCGGCTCCAACTCCGCGGTCAGCGGCCTGCTCGCGGAAGGCATTCTCGAACCCATTGAGCCTTATCTGATCCTCCCGGAGGTCAAGGATCCCAAGCAGTGGTGGGGCGGCCACATGTGGGTGGACCGGGCCAAGCGGTATATCTACAGCTTCCAGGCCTACCTTACCGAGAGCATGTGGCGCAACGAGAGCCTGGCCAAGGCGGACGAGTTCCGCAGCTACGATGATTTGTTGAATCCCAAGTGGCGCGGCAAGATCGGCATCCTTGATCCTCGCACGCCGGGCGCCGGTGACTCGAACTGGGCGTATATCTGGTTGGTGAAAGGCGAAGAGTATCTAAAAAAATTGGCCGCGCAAAATCTTCTCGTCGGGCGCGATCAGCGAGTCCTCGGAGAAAGTCTCGCCAAAGGCAAAGTCGCCGTGGTGATCGGGTTGACCTACTACTCGCTCTTGCCCTTCGTCAACGCGGGACTTCCCGTTAAACCGCTGCCTCCGCTGAAAGAAGGAACCTACGGCACGGGAGGGAGCGGCAACCTGACGATTATCAAGAATCCGCCCCATCCGAACGGGACCAAGGTCTTCGTCAACTGGCTCCTCGGCAAAGAAGGCCAGGAGATCACGACTAAAGCCCTGGGGCAGGCGACCCGGCGCCTCGACGTCGACACTCAGTGGCTAAAAAGTCTCGGCGTCATACCCGCAAAGGACGCTCTGTCGGTCAAAGAGTACCTCGACGCCGAGAACCAGTCTGAAGATCGGCTGGAAAAAGTGCGCGAGCCGGCGGTCAAGGTCGCCCACAAACTGTTTAATTAGGTCGTTGAAGGAAAAATCCTGTCACTGGAGATGCTTATGCCACGAGAGTACTACACTGACTTGCGCAACTTCCTCGAAGCGCTCGACCAGCGCGGCAAGCTCTACCGCTGGTCGCGCCCGGTTGATAAAGACAGCGAGCTGATGCCGCTCATGCGCCTGCAATATCGCGGGCGAGCCGACGAAGCGCGCCAGGCGTTTCTGTTCGAGAACGTCACCGACGCCAAAGCCGGCCGCTACGACATGAAGGTCCTGACCGGCATGTACGGCTCGTCGCGCAGCATCATCGGACTGGGAATGGGCTGCGAAGATCCTCAGGGGATTTACGAAAAGTGGCGCCACGCGGTGACGCACCCGATCGCTCCCGTCGTGGTCGAGCGCGGCAAAGTCCAGGAGGAAGTCCATACCGGCGCCGAATTGGAAAAGATCGGCTTGACCATGCTGCCGGCGCCGGTCGAGGAGCCGGGCTTCAGCGGCGCGATCCGCGTGACCGGCCCCTTTATCACGAAGGACGCCGAAACCGGCATGCGCAACGTCGGCATGTACAGCGGCCATTTTTACGGACCGGACCGCTTCCTGGCCGGCATCGCGCGCATTCACGACGCCATGCTTTATCATTTTCCCGTGGCGCGCCGGCGGAGCGAAGCTTTGCCGGTGGCCGTTTGTCTGGGCGCGCTTCCCGACATCGCGTACGTCGCCGCGGCGAACATACCTTACGGCCTGGACGAATTATCCGTCGCCGGCGCGATCCGCAACCGGCCGGTCGAACTCGTGCGCTGCAAAACGATCCCCCTGGAGGTGCCCGCGGAGGCGGAGATCGTTATCGAAGGGGAGCTTTCGACCGAGACGACGGCGCGCGAGAAGGCCTTCAGCGACTACCCCGGCTATTTGATGGCGGAGCACGCGAGCAAGCAGGTGGTCAAAGTCAAAGCGATCACCTGCCGGCGCGGCGCGATCTTTCCGGCGATTCTCGTCGGGCTGCCGCCGAGCGAGTCGAACGGCATCTCGCGCACCTGCCGCGAGATGATGCTCGATAATTATCTCAAGTACGGCTGCGGCATTCCGGAAGTGCTGGAAGTGAGCTGCCCGGAGATGGGCGGGGGCTGGAACTGGTGGGTGATCCGGATGAAAAAAAGCCATCCGAGCAAGCCGCAGCAGGTGCTCCACGCCGCGGCCAGCATGGGCGCGACCAACAAAGTGATCATCGTCGTGGACGAAGACATCGATCCCAAAGATCCCGAGATGGTCATGTGGGCGATGAGTTTCGCCATGCAACCCCATCGGGACGTCCAGATCACCACGGGGCGCTCTCCGCTGCTGGACCCGTCGGCCCATGCGTTGATGACCAAACCCGAAGACCGCAGCTTTCCGCCTCCGATCGGCTGCTCGGGCATGTTGATCGACGCCACGCGCAAGGGTCCCTACCCTCCCGTCGGATTGCCAAAAAAACATTTCATGGAGCGCGCGATGGAAATCTGGCGGCAGGAACGCATGCCGGAACTGAAACTTAGAACTCCCTGGTACGGCTACCCGCTCGGCATGTGGACCGCCGAGGACGATGCGCAGGCCGAAGCGGTGACGAAAGGCGACTACTTTGGAACAAGCGTAAAGAAGAACGACGAAGGGAAGCATTGATGAAGCGGGTGACAAGCTACGAAATCTGGCTTAAAGAAGAAGCCATTCCGATTATCGAAGGATACGGCATCGAAGACGTAACCGCTCTGCCGCGCAAGCCGTGGAAGAGGACGGGAGGCGCCGGCGCGTATATCGAGCTTCGAGGCATGGAAGGATTCACCGGCATGTACGTCGGCGAGATTCCGGCGCGCGGAGCGCTCAACCCCGAAAATCATCTTTACGAAGAATTGATCTATATCCTTAAAGGCATCGGCGCCACTGAAATCTGGTCCGCCGGCGACAATGGGCGCAGGATGCACTTTGAATGGCAACAGGGCAGCTTGTTCGCCATTCCGCTCAACACGCGCCATCGCCTGATCAACGGCAGCAATGAGCCGGCGCTTTTTTTGGCCGTCACCAGCGCGCCGCTGATGATCGATCTCTTGCACAACATCCCGTTCGTCATGGGCAGCGACTACAAGTTCCGCGACCGCTTCGACGGCGAGACGGATTATTTCGTGCCGACGAACAACCGGAAAGAGGTGGGCGGTTTCATCACCTGGGAGACCAATTTTATCGCCGACGCCCGCGGCGCGCTCGTCGATCCGTCCGAGGCGAAAGGTCTCGGCGTGATGATCACGTCCTTCGACATGGGCGGCAGCACGCTTGTGGGCCACATCGCCGAGTGGCCCGTCGGGCGCTACCACAAAGCACATTATCATCAGGGCGGGGCGATCCTGCTCATCCTGCGCTCCGAAGGCTACACGCTCATGTGGCCGCCGGAAGCGGGAATTCGCCCCTACCGATCGGGTCACGCAGATCGAGTGGTGAAAGTGAATTGGCGCGAAGGCAGCGTCTTCAGCCCGCCGAGCGGTTGGTTTCATCAGCATTTCAACACCGGCAATGAACCTGCCCGCCAGTTGGCGTTTCGCTACAGCGGAGAATCGGGAAACTATATCCTGGGGTGTTGGCGCGCGCTCAACAAGGAAGGCGTGCGCGCCAGCATCCGCGACGGCGGGACGCTGATCGAATACGAGGACGAAGATCCGCAGATTGAGAAAGATTTTGCAGCAGGGCTGAAAAACAACGGCGTCGCGATAGAGATGCCGCCGGTGAGTTATAGAGATCTGTGAGGCACGGTATGAGCCAAAAAACTTTTTTTCTAGCGGTCCTTTTCTTTCTCGCGGCGGCCTCCCCTTCCTTGTCGCTCGCGCAAACCGCGAAGCCGGCGTGGCAAGCGGAATGGGAACGGGCGATCGAGCTGGCGAAGAAAGAAGGCAAAATCGTCATTTCCATTCCAGCCTCTGCCGAGCTCAGACAGGCGCTGGAGGAGAGCTTCAAACGGCGCTTCGGGTTCGTCGTAGAGTCGGTGCCGGCCCGTGGCACGTCGGTGGTGAGGAAGATCGTCGACGAGAGCAAAGCCGGCATCAGTTACTTCGACATTCACATCGGCGGCAGCGAGTCGATCGTCACCGGCATGTTGCCGGAAAAAATTCTTGAGCCGATCGAGCCGTGGTTCATTCTCCCGGAGGTCAAGGACCCAAAGAACTGGTGGGGCGGCCACATCTGGATCGACAACGCAAAGCGCTTCATCTATGCCTTCCAGGCCTATCAGACCGAAAGCGTGTGGTATAACAGCGATCTCGTGAAGCCGGAAGAGATCCGCTCTTTCGACGATCTGCTGAGTCCCAAATGGCAGGGGAAAATCGCCATCCTCGATCCGCGCACGCCCGGCTCGGGCGCCTCGATGTGGTCGTATCTGCGCGATATCAAGGGTGAGGATTATTTAAAAAGGCTCGTCGCGCAGAAAATGCAGCTCGGCCGAGACCAGCGGCTGCTCGCGGAAAATCTCGCCAAAGGAAAAACCGGCCTCGTCATAGGCCTCACTTATTACTCGATCGTCCCTTTCCTGAAGGCGGGGCTTCCGGTCAAGCCGCTTCCCACTCCCCGTGAAGGAATGTATGTGAGCGGCGGCAGCGGCCATCTCACGATCATCAGGAATCCGCCGCACCCGAACGCCACCAAAGTGTTCATCAACTGGCTCTTGAGCAAGGAAGGCCAGGAAGTTTTTTATAAAGGACTCGGCCAGGCGACGCGGCGGCTGGATGTCGATACGCGCGGCTTGAAGGAATTCGGCGTGACGGCGGCGAAGGACACGATCACGCTGGAACAGTATTACAAGTTGGAGAATCAGTCGGAGAAAAAAGTCAGCGAGTCGCGGGGGCCGGGCGCGGCGCTGGCGCGGAAGCTGCTGGACTAGCCCTGCGGGCATCTCAAATCTCATATCTCAAATTGCAATTCTGAGATCTGAAATTTGAGATGTGAGATTCCGAGCGAAGCAACGAAAGGAGCAAGCGAGGACATATGAGCTACACGGATTTGCGAGAATGGATTCAAAAGACGGACGAGATCGGCGAGCTGGCGCGCATCGACGGCGCGGACTGGGACCTGGAGATCGGCGCGCTGACCGAGGTGGCCGAGTTCAGCTCGCCGTCGCCGGCCGTGCTGTTCGACCACATCAAAGATTATCCGGTGGGCCATCGCGTCCTGGTCGGGATGATCGAGTCGCTCAAGCGCGCGGCGGTGACGACCAACCTGCCGACGGATATCGGCCGCAACGACTTCATTGCCGCCTGGAAGGAGCGGCTCAACCACCCCACGCTGATTCCGCCGCGCTACGTCGATAGCGGTCCGGTGATGGAGAATGTTTTTACCGGCAAGCAGATCGACGTCCTCAAGATGCCCGTCCCGCGATGGCACGACCGCGACGGCGGACGTTACATCGGGACGGCCCACGTGGTGTTTACCCAAGACCCCGACGAGGGTTGGATCAACATGGGCGTCTACCGCGTGATGGTCCACGATCGCGACAAGCTGGCGCTCTACATCTCCCCCGGCAAGCACGGCCGCATTCACCGCCAAAAATCCTTCGACGCCGGCAAGCCGCTCAAGGTCGCGATCTCTTTCGGGCAGGATCCGCTGCTCTTCCTGATCGCCTCGCGCGCGCTCCCCTGGGGCGCGCAGGAGCTGGAGTACGCGGGCGGCATCAAGGGCGCGCCGATCGACGTGATTCGCGGCGAGTTCACCGGCCTGCCCATTCCCGCGTTCGCCGAAGTGGCGATCGAGGGCGAGGTCTCGCCCGACGAAGTCAAAGAAGAAGGACCGTTCGGCGAATGGACGGGTTACTACGCGAGCGGCGAGAGAAAAGAGCCGGTCTTGAAGATCCACTCTCTCATGCACCGCAACAACCCGATTATCACCGGCGCGCCGCCGTTTCGTCCCCAGGCGGGCGCCGACGACTGCTCGTCGTTGATCCGCGCCGCGTTTATCTGGGATTCGCTGGAAAAGGCCGGCGTGCCAGACGTGAGAGGCGTCGCCTGCTACCAGAACCGCTTTTTCACCGTCGTCTCGATCAAGCAGCGCTATCCCGGCCATGCCAAGCAGGCGGCGATCATCGCCAACCAGTGTCAGACCGGCGCTTACCTGAGCCGATTCGTGATGGTGGTTGACGAAGATATCGACGTCGCCGACTTCAACGACGTCCTCTGGGCGATGTGCACGCGGGTGGATCCGGAAAACTCGATCGACATCATCCGCCGCGCCTGGAGCGGGCCGCTCGACCCGATCATCCCCAGGGCGGAGAAGGGCTTGAGCTCGCGCGCGATCATCGACGCCTGCCGGCCCTACGAGTGGATGAAGGACTTTCCTCCTGTCTCGGGCGCAAGCAAAGAACTCAAGGAGAAGGTGTTGGCAAAGTACGGCCACTTTTTGAAGCGGTAACAAGGATGGCCTGAAGGAGAACGGACATGAGGGCTAAACTTGGAATCGTCTTTGCGGCTGCAAGCCTGTTACTTTTCAGCTCCAACGCGGCGGCGCAGACCGGTAAGCCGGCGGCGGAATGGGAGAAGATTCTCGAGGCGGCGCGAAAAGAAGGAAAGGTCGTCGCCTCCATCCCGCCTAACGCCGAGCTGAGAAAGGGCATCGAGGAGACGTTTCAAAAGCGCTTCGGCATCACGGTGGAAAGCGTTCCGGGAAGGGGCGCGTCCAGCATCCGGCGCATGGTCGATGAGGCCAAGGCGGGCATTCGCTACTTCGATCTCCATTTCGGCGGCACAGAGTCCACGGTCAAGGGGCTGCTGCCGGAAAACATTCTGGATCTTATTGAACCGTGGTTTGTCTTACCGGAGGTGAAAGATCCGAAGAACTGGTGGGGCGGCCATATCTGGGTCGATAAAGCGAAGCGTCTGGTCTATTCCTTCGCGGCGTATCAGACTCAGACTCTCAACTACAATGCGGATCTGGCTAAGCCTGAAGAGATCCGCTCCTTCGACGATTACTTGAACCCCAAATGGCAGGGCAAGATCGGCTTCAGCGACCCGCGCATCCCCGGCTCCGGCGCCTCGGTTTGGTCGTTTATTCTGCAGGTTAAAGGCGAAGAATATTTGAAAAAGCTGGTCGCGCAGAAGTTGTTTCTCGGCCGCGACCTGAGACTGTTGGCCGAAAGCCTGGTCAAGGGGCGGGTCAGCCACACGATAGGCATCGGCCACACCGAGTTCGCCCCCTTTATCAAGGCCGGTTTCCCGATCAAATCGCTCCCGATGCCCAAAGAAGGCCTCTATGCCACCGCAGGATACGGCGCGTTGGTCATCCTGAAGAACTCTCCTCACTCCAACGCAACGAAAGTCTTCGTCAATTGGCTGCTCGGCAAAGAAGGCCAGGAAATCTTTACCCGGTCGATGGGCGAGGCGACGCGGCGGCTCGACGTGGATACGAAATGGATGCAGGAGTTCGGCGTTCTCGCGGCGAAGGACGGTCTGACCCTGGAGCAATACTACAAGATGGAGAATCAATCGGAGGAGAAAGTTTACAGCGTGCGCGATCCGGGGGCGGCGATGGCCAAAAAGCTGCTCGACGCAATGTAGCGGCAGGCCGGTGAAAAAGGTGGTGAGCCTGTCCTTCGACGTCTCAGGGCCCTGAGTTTCACCGAAGGGTCGAACCACCGTCAGCCCCCCTGGGGGTCTCTCGGAGGGCCGATGCGTGGGCCGAGAAGATCCAAGCGTGACCTTGAGCTACTCTTAGCTCGGAGGAGCAGCGTAACACCGACGTATCGCATCGGCCCGGAGAGAGATTCCCAGGGGGGCGCCTGTTTAGTCAATTGGAGTTGATGCGATGGCTGTAAAAGATTTGCGCGAGTGGATCGACATTCTCGAAGAGAAGCGCGACCTGAAGCGCATCAAAGCCGAAGTGGATTGGGACGAGGAGATCGGCGCGATCACGCGAGAGGTGTCGAGCGCGTACGGGCCGGCGCTGCTGTTTGAGACGATCAAAGACCATCGCAACACGCTCTGCCGCAGGCTCTTCACCAACTTGACCGGCAGCCGGGAGCGGGTCTGCGGGCTGCTCGGCCTTTCTGAGGGGACTTCCTACCGCGAGCTGGTTCCCATTCTCAAAGAGCGCTTCTCGCACCCGGTCAAGCCGATTCAAGTAAAGAGCGGCCCGGTTAAAGAAAACATCGTCAAGGGAGACGCCGTCGATCTCTATCAGCTGCCGGTGCCCAAGTGGAACCCGCTCGACGGCGGCAGATACATCATGACCTCCGCGAGCACGGTGACGACAGACCCGGAGACGGGGCGGCACAACGCCGGCACCTATCGCGGCATGATCTCGTCGAAAAAGACGATCAGCGTCTTGCTCGCCACGACTCAAGGATGGGGAGAGCACTTCACGAAATATCGAAAGCGCGGCGAGGAGATGCCGGTGGCCGTGGTCCTGGGCCAGGACCCCACCCTCTTTATCGCCGCCTCCACGCCGGTGAGCCATTCGGAATACGAGATGGCCGGCTCGTTGCGGGGCGCGCCGGTGGAGCTGGTCAAATGCGAGACCAGCGACCTGCTGGTGCCGGCTAACGCGGAGATTGTGATCGAAGGGAAAATCTCGCCCGATCCGAAAAGCTTCGAAGCCGAAGGGCCGTTCAGCGAGTATCCGGGCTACTACGGCGGCCGCAAAAGCCCCAAGCATACCATCCGGGTCGAGTGTCTCACCTATCGGAACGACCCGATCTTTACCGGCTGCCTGACCGGAGCGAGTCCGGGCAGGACCAACGAGTGTACGATGTGGACGCCCGCGGCCTATTCGGCGGTCGCGTGGCACTACCTCGAGCGGGCGGGCGTGGCGAACGTGCTGGCCGTTTGGCGCGGCAAGTGGCCGGAGGTGATGCGCGTGCAGATCCGCAAGACCCACCGCGGCCATGCCCAGCAGGTGGCCAACGCGCTCTGGGGCTCGCATATCGCCAACTACACGGCCAAGCATCTGATCGTGGTCGACGAAGATATCGACATCTTCGACGGCGAAGCGATCGAGTGGGCGCTGGCCTACCGAGTGAACGCCGGGATGGGTGACATTGCGTTTTTTCCCGGCACCTCCGGTTCGATGCTCGATCCGAGCGTGCCGATCGAAGAGCGCGACTCCGTAAAATACGGCCACGGGAGATGGACGCGCGTCCTGGTCGACGCGACGATCAACTGGGAGCTTGAGCCGCAGGAGCAGTACGGCGGCCACCGCTATCCGCCGCTCGGAACCTCCATCTCGCCGAAAATGGAGGAGACGCTCAAGCGCAGATGGAAGGAGTACGGCTTTTAATGGACAGAGCGAACGGGCAGCGAAAGACCGCCTACGAAAGGTGGATCGAGCAGGAAGGCATTCCCGTCGTCGCGGGATACGGCGTGCGGGATGTCCGCGAGCTTGCGCTGGGGCCGTGGAAGCGGCTCGGCGGCAGAGGCGCCTATGTGCAGATGAAAGGGCTTGAGGGCATCGCCTCCGCCATGCCCGGTTCATCCCACGCTCACGGAGGGTAGAGTTACGAAGATAAAACTGCCTCGACTCATAACCGCGATCCTCTTCCTCGTCGCTTTGTTCATAACGTGGCAAGGCCGCGCGCTTGCGGCTGAGGTTCGCAAGGTCGAACGACTTAAGATCGGCTACGCTTCGATCAGCGGCAATCGCATTTCACTCTGGGCCGCGCAGGACGTCGGGTTTTTCGCGCGCCATGGCCTCGCGGCAGAACTCGTCTTTATTGCCACCTCGGCGCAAGGGATGCCGGCCTTGCTTGCGGGCGATCTCGCGATCTTTTCCGGTTCGCCCGAGACCGCCGCCCAAGCTGCGGTCAGAGGGATCGATCTGGCGATCATCGCGAGCAACGAACCAACGCAATACAAGCTCATTGTTCAGCCGGGGATCAGGTCGGTGGCGGAGCTCAAAGGGAAAAAAATCGGCATCGACCGCGTCGGTGGATCGAGCTACTACGCCACCCGGCGGATGCTTGAGAAACTGGGCCTCAAACCTGAGGAGGTGGAATTTATGCAGGTGGCGGGCGGCGGGATTCAAAGAGCCGCAGCGTTTGGCTCCGGAGTGCTCAGCGCGGTGGTGACGACAATTGAACGATTGGAGCGAGCGAAAATCCCCTACCATGTTCTGGCCGATGCCATCGGTATGGGCGTGAGGATTATCGGAAGCTCGGTCATTACCACTCGAAGCTTCAGGGATCGCAATCGGAATATCATCCAGGGGTTCGTCAGGGCGCTGACCGAGGCGATTCACTGGACTAAAAACCCGAAAAACCGGGAGGGCGTGCTGAAGGTCTTCAGCCGCAACCTCAGGACCGACGATGCGTCGGTGCTGGGTTTGAATTACCGTTTATATGTCGATCCACTGCCTCTTTTCCCTTACACGAACATGGAGGACCTGCGCTCGAACCTCACGGATCTGGCGGAGAGCAACCCGAAGCTCCGGGAGCTGAACTTATCCGAGCTGGTCGACAACAGTTTCGTCCAACGAGTGGAGGCGGAAGGCGTAGCGACGCCGCGCTGAGGCTTGCCGAGCCGCGAGAGAGAGGAAGACACATGGCCAAAGCGCCAAAGACCTTTGACGAGTGGTATGTAAAGAGCTCGTACCAGAATTTCGTCCGGCAGGAGGGAGTTCCTCTCTATGAAGGGAGCGCGCTCGAAGATCTCGGCAGCCTGACCCTTACCGATTGGGAAAGGCGGGGCGGCAAAGCGGCCTACACCCGTCTCGGGGATCAAGAATATTATAACCTCCAGATCGTCGAGATTCCTCCCGGCGGCGAGCTCAAACCCGAGCGCCACATGTACGACTCGGTCATGTACGTCATGAAAGGGAGAGGCGCCGCGACGATCTGGCAGGAGGGAGAGCCCCGCACAACCGTCGAGTGGGAAGAGGGAGCGCTGCTCGCCATCCCGCTGAATGCGTGGCATCAGGAGTTCAACAGCTCGGGGAGCGAGCCGTGCCGTATCCTGTTCGGCACCAACATGGCTCACGTCATCAACCTTTACGGCAATCTCGACTTTGTCTTTAACAACCCTTTCGTTTTCAGCGACCGCTACACCTACTCCATGCAGTCTTTTTTCTCCGACAAGGGACAGCAGTGGAATCTGCGGCTCTACGAGACCAATTTCATTCCCGACATCCGCAAGTTTTCCCTGGACCCCTATCCGGAAAGAGGAAACCGCACGTCGATCATGCGCCTCGCGATGTCCAACACCTCCATCGGGATGCACATCATGAGCGTTTCCGAAGGGACCTACGTCACCGCTCATCGACACGAGGCGAGGGCCCACGTAATCGTCGTCGAAGGGGAGGGCTATGAGCTTCTGTTCATGCCGGGCGAAGAGAGGCAGCGGCGCAGGGTACCGACCAACCCTTACGCGGTGGTCGCGCCCCGTCACAACGAGTACCACCAGCACTTCAATACCGGCAAGGGAGAATACCGGATGCTGGCGTTTCGGGGCAGCGGCTTGAGGCAGGGCGGCGGCCGGCGCTACGACCCGGCGCGAACGGCTCAGGATAAAAACCCATACGATCTTTCATTCAAGATTTCTTACGAAAAAGAAGATCCCGCGATCCGGGAGGAGTATTACAAGGAGCTTGAAAAGAACGGCATCAGTTTACGGCTGAAGCCCCTCGACCAGAGGGGATAGTCGCTTTTCGCCCGGCATGGAAGAGCCCGGAAGGAGAAGAATGGGAACATGGGCACGCGAACGGAAGTAAAAGACTTGAGGCGATTTCTCGCGGAAGCCAAGCGGCGCTTTCCCGAAGAGATAGTCCGCGTGAAACGCGAGGTCGATCTGCGCTTCGAGATTTCGGCCGTTCTGGTCAAGCTCGACCGGGCGCATAAATTCCCTGTCGTGATCTTCGACAAGCTGCAAGCCGCTTCGGGCAAGCCATCCGCCTTTCCCCTGTTGTCGAATCTCTTCGCCAGCCGCAATCTTTGCGCCCTGGCGTTGGACTCGTCCGTGGCAAGGGTCGGCCTCGACTACGATCTCAGAACTCAGAGCGCGAAGACGCCGCTCGTCGTGGCCAAAGAAACCGCGCCGGTGAAACAAGTGGTGAAGAAGGGGAAAGAGGTGAACCTGTTCGATTTTCCCGTCCCCTTGCCTTACCACATGGAGGGCGGGCGCACGATTTTGGGCTCGGTCGTGACCACAGTCGATAACCAGGCGGGAACTACTTACAACTGCGCCTATCAGACCTTGAGAGTGCTCGAGCCGCGAAAGGCCACCGTCGGTCTCGGCGAGGGAACGCACAACTGGGAGCGCTACCGGGAGCGCGTGGAAAACACCGGAGAAGGACTTCCGGTCGTCGCCTGGATCGGCCATCACCCCGCCGCCTGCATGGGCGCTTTGACCCGCGTGCCGATCGACGTCGACGAGTACTCGGTGATCGGCGGCGCTTTAGGAGAGCCGTTGAGAGTCACCCCGTCGGAGACGTGGGGCGAAAAATTTCTCGTGCCCGCGGACGCCGAGATCGTCATCGAAGGGATCATCCCGCCGAAGGAAAGAGGGCGCCACGGCCTCAGAGCGGACTACGCGCGCTACTACTCTCCGGAAACTCTGAGGCCGGTCATCAATGTCCAAGCGATAACTTACCGCCGTGACGCCGTCTATCACGACATTCACCTGGGCGGGCGCGATCAGGACCATCTGGGCGGCATCCCGCTCGAAGGCTCCATCTATCGCGCAGTGAAGCAGGCCGTGCCGACGGTGAAAAATGTCCATCTCCCCTCCTCCGGCTGCAGCCGTTTCCACGCCTACGTGCAGATTAAAAAAACCTCCGCGGGCCAAGGGAGAGAGGCGATCGTCGCCGCTTTGTCCGTGGATCGCCGCCTCAAACATATCGTCGTCGTAGATGAAGATATCAACATCTTCGACGACGCCGAGGTTCTCTGGGCCGTCGCCACGCGCAGCCGTTGGGATCGCGACCTGGTCGTCGTGCCCAACATGATCTCGACCACGCGCGATCCGACCGCCTATGCCTCCAGCTCGCCGGAACTGGCCTATCATTCCTATACCGTGGCCAAGGGCGGAATCGACGCGACGATGCCGGCGCCTCCCGAGCCTTTTGAGATAAGGATCAAGGTGCCCGACGATGTCATGCGCAAAGTTGAGCTTAAGGACTACATTCGAAGCGACACATTGGCCAAGATTCCGCTGGACGCTTAAAGGAGGAGGGTCGCGATGGCAAGCTCTATGCGGGTTGTCTGTCCCGGTTGTGACGAGGAGTTCCTGGTTTCGCCTCAGTTCGAGCGGCTGAAGATCGCGGCGAAATGCCCTTTCTGCGAGAAAGAGTTTCCGATTGAACAGAGCAAGAAGATCGTCCGGCCCAGCCCGATTCTGCTCGTCAAGTAAAACGAGGCCGGCCTGCTCCAAACCGGCAAAATCTACCAGGGCTGCAAGAGTTCGCGCTTACGCGCTATCCTCGAAGACCTCCGCTTCCAAGCTTAAACCCGTAGGCCAGTTGCAATAACTGGATGATGATCCGCGCCGTCGCGCCCCAGATGTCCCGGCCTTGATAGTAGAAATGATAGATTGGGTCGTGTCTGTCCGGCGGGTAGAGCCGGGGCTCGACCTTGAAGCAGCCCGGCTCCAAAAGCGCGGCAACAGGCACGGAAAAAACAGCCGCGGTCTCAAGCTCGTTCAAGCGAAACTCATAGGGATGCGGGATGAAACCGACGAAAGGCGTCACCAGATAGTTCGCCGCGGCGGTGACCTGATCGAGCTGTCCCAAGACGCGCACGTCGGCGGGGGCAAGTCCGATCTCCTCTTCGCTTTCGCGGAGCGCCGCCGCCAGCGGCCCCGCGTCGCGCGGATCGATTTGGCCGCCGGGAAAGGCCACCTGGCCTCTGTGGGAGTTGAGCAACTCCGTTCTTAGCGTGAGCACGAGATGCTCCCCGTCCTCCCGCTCCTGGATCGGCACCAGAACCGCAGCCGGCTTGGTATAGTCACCGCTTAAGAATCCCGGCGCGCGGGTTTGTAAAATCCGGCCTATTCTGTCGGCGGCCATGACGAAGTTTCACTCCAACTGACTCTGTGCTAAGAAGTTCTTTTAATTTAACCTCACTCCACGCAAAAAACCATCCCTATGAAGCCGGCCGAGATTCACCACGCGATCCGCATTCTCCGGCGCGAAGTTCCGAAGTGGCAGACGCCCATCGTGACTCTGGTGGCGGAGAATTCCGGAAGCCCGTTCCAGGTGCTTATCTCCTGTATTCTAAGTCTGCGCACGCAGGACACGACCACGGCCCAGGCGAGCCGGCGGCTCTTTGCTCTGGCCGACAAGCCGGAGACGATGTCGCGCCTCTCGGTTCGGAAGATTGAGAAGGCGATTTTCCCGGTAGGATTCTATCACACGAAGGCGAAGGTCATCCGCGACATCTGCCGGACTCTGATTAAAGAATATTCCGGCAAAGTGCCTGACGAGATCGACGAGCTGTTGAAGCTCAAGGGCGTGGGACGAAAGACGGCGAATCTCGTCGTCACCCTGGGCTACCGCAAGCCCGGCATCTGCGTGGACACGCACGTGCATCGAATCTCCAATCGCTGGGGCTACCTGCGAACGAAGAATCCGAAAGAGACGGAGTTCGCCTTAAGAGAGAAACTCCCGAAGCAATATTGGATCGAGTACAACGACCTGCTCGTCACCTTCGGCCAGCATCTCTGCCGCCCGATTTCACCGATGTGCAGCCGGTGCCCGGTAAAAAGATATTGCGATCGGGTGGGAGTTACGATAAGCCGCTGACAGGCCGGCTACAATTGAGCGCGGCTTCCGTGATCCCGCCCGCGTGGCGGTCTCTCGAAGGGCCGACGCGTGGGACGAAGAGATGCAAGCGTAGCCCGGAGCAACTTTCAGCCCGTAGGGGCAGCGTAACACCGACGTATCGCATCGGCCCGAAGAGAGATTGCCAGGCGGGCTAAGCCATGACGCAATCAACCTCAGAAAATTTCGCTCACAACATAGAGCTGCTGGGTTATCACGACCTCGACGGCAAGCCGGCCTTCAAGCTGGCGATGCAGGAGGTAAACGGCCGTTGGTATCTTTACCTCGCGCATCTCTGGCACCGCGGATGGAGCATTCTCGATGTCACCGATCCCGCCGCGCCGGAATATGTGAGCTTCATTCCCGGGCCGGAGAATACCTGGACGATTCAGATTCAAGTCGCCGATGGAAAGATGATCACCGCGCTGGAGCGGATCGCTCCTGGCTGGGGCGGTAATGACGGCAAGCCATACTCCGAGGGCTTTCTGATCTGGGATATCTCCGATCCGAGAAGAGCGCGGCAACTCGGCCACTATCGAACCCACAGCACCGGCACGCACCGCAACTTTTACGACGGCGGCGAATTGGTCCACGCGGCGGGCGGAGCGCCCGGTTTCGACGGCAAGATTTATCAGATCGTGGACATCTCAGACCCGGCAAAGCCGAAACAGGTATCAAGCTTCTGGCTGCCGGAGCAAAAAGAAACCGCGCCGAGAGACGGCGCCAAGTTTTCTCTGCACGGCCCGGCGCACATTGAAGGCGACTGGGCTTATCTTTCGTACGGCAACGGCGGCGGGATCGTCCTGGATATTTCCGATATTCATCAGCCGCGCATGGTAAGCCGGCTCGCCTTCCAGGGACTCGGCAGCCGGCAGGGAATCCACACCTACCTGCCCTTGCCGCGACGCAAGCTCGCGCTGATCAACGACGAAGCGATCAACGAAAACGGCGATGAAAATTTAAATCTCGCGGGCATTATCGACATCGCAGACGAAAAGCAGCCGCGCTTAATTTCTCTGTTCCCGCAGCCTGTGCCGCCCCCCGAAACCGGCTTGAAGAATTTCTTCGACAAAGGCGGCCGCTTTGGTCCTCACAATCAACATCACCCCAATCACCAACCATCCGTGGAAGACCGCGACGACATCGCCTACCTCACCTACTTCAATGCCGGCCTTCGCGTTTACGACATCCGCGACCCGCGCACGCCAAAGGAGATCGCCTACTTCATCCCGCCCGATCCGGCAGAAAGAATCGGCACGAAACCGAGCAAGCTGGTTGCGCAAGTTGAAGATGTCCTCGTCGACCGCCGCGGCTGCATCTACATCAGCGAGAAGAACCAGGGGATCTTCATCCTGCGGCTGAAGAAAGTTTGGCCGTACGGCGCCATGTGAAGCCGGTCAAGTTGCAGCTTTTTCTGAAGTTTGAAATACTGGCTCGGTGGCGCAGGAAGAGTGGAAGTGCCTCAATGTTACCGTTAGCGACAAAGAATCTCGCGCCGTCATTGAATACAAAATTCATTTCTACCGGAAGACCAATGGATGGTACGACGAGGTCCGGTACGATAGCCACGAGATCAGGAAAGGCAGGAAGAGCCTCGCGCCCCACCTGCACATGAAGCTCATTACGCGATTTAAGAACCCAAAGGAAGGCGAAGCGGAATTGAGCCGGATCATTGACGAGATTCTGCCGAAGATAAAGGAGATTACTCGATGAGTCGGATCTTGGCGATCAAGGGAGACGAAGGGGAGCGGGAGGTGGATTATTCCGCCCTCTCTCTCAAGGAAATCCAGAAAAAACTCAAGGCCTACGAAAAGAAGTACGGAAGCTACGCCAGGTTCCTAAGAACCTACGATTGCGAGTCGAGCCCGGCGGAGGATTATCTGACTCTGATCGACTGGGAATGTCTGCTGAACGAAAGCAATAGTAGAAAAACCACGCGTCTTTCTCTCATCAAGGGCGGCAAAAAAAAACCGCGCTGACTCCTGCTCCAACCCTTACCCTACTTCTTCTCCGGCCTGAGGGATTCCGGAAAGTACCGCGAGGGGGACCAGACGTTGGTGGTGAAGTTGCAGCAGCCGAGGATGCGCAGCTCGCGCATAATGCGGATGTAGTCCGCTGAATCGATATAGTCCCGCCAGGCGTCAAGGGACTCAAAGTCGATGGTGATGGCGACCTGCGGCGTCACTTCGAGGGGATTGCGGTAATTGCGGATCTCGACGACTCCCCGGTGAGAAAGCGTGGCCGGCAGCCAATCGTTTTTGGCCTTGTTGGCGTAGATCGTCAGGTTCGCCTTCTGATCCGGCAGATCCCACTGGATGACGAAATGAACCATTATTGAAGCCCCCTCACCAGCCCGCCGTCGATCTGGATGGTGGTGCCGGTGATATAACTCGCCCGCTCCGAACCGAGAAAGACGATCAGGTCTCCAGTCTCATCGGCCGTGCCATAGCGGCCCAAGGGAATCTCCCCGGCCATCTCTTTGTCGATCTCTTCCACCGTCCGCTTCATGCGCTCGGCGCGCGCCTGGTTCAATTTCCGCGCGCGGTCGGTGGCGATTCTGCCCGGGCAGACGTTGTTGACGAGGATGTTGTCCTTCGCCAATTCGCGCGACAACGTCTTGGCCAGGCCGATCGCCCCGCTCCGAACGCCGTTGGAGAGAACCAGCCCGGCGATCGGCTCCTTGACCGCATAGGACGAGATATTGATGACGCGGCCGCCGCCGGCCTTGCGCATGTGCGGCACCGCTTCGCGCGTGAGCCTGACGGTGCTCAAGAAATTAAGCCGGAAAGCATTCTCCCAATCTGCGTCCGTAAATTTCATAAACTCGCCCGGAGGCGGGCCGCCGGCATTGGTCACCACGATATCGAGCCGCCCGAACTTTTCCACCGTCTTGGCGACAAATCGCTGGATATCTTCCGCTTTCGTCATGTCGGCCACGATCGGCAATACATCGCCGCCGGTCTCGCGCCGGATCGTCTCCGCCGTCTCGTTCAACTGAGCCTCGCTTCTGGCGCAGATGCTCACCTTGGCCCCCTCGCGGGCAAAGCCCATCGCGGCCGCCCTCCCGATTCCCTGACTCGCCCCCGCCACCAACGCAACTTTTCCACGTAGTCCCAAATCCATCGTCTATCCTCTATCCTCCATCCTCGATTTATTTCTGCGTCCAGTAAATATTGCTCCGAAACTCGGGATTTAACCGCATAATGTAGAGCGCGAGCATGCCGTGAGCGCCGAGCTGCCTGAGCCGCCTCGGATCGCCGTCTTTGAGCGCCTGCTTCTCTTCGGCGCTAAGCTCGTAGTTGTTCAGCGCGCCGTCAAGATTTGCCAGCGCCTGCTTATAGCTCTGCTCCTTCAGCTTGAGATCGAACAGAAAACGGTTGAGATGATAGCTGCTCATCTTCCCTCCCTCCCAGCGCCCCGCCCGTTAGGGGTTAGGCGTAAAGCGTGAGGGGTTTAACGTCCCCTTACCCCTTACCATTCACGCCTTACGACGATAGTTTCCAGCTGACAAAGCCCCACCCTGTCGCAACCGAGTCGGGCATGTAGAACGTCGCCGATGCCTTGGCGTCGCCCACCGTGCCCAGAGCGACCATCCAGTTGAGAAACTCCGAATCCCCCGCCTGGCAGATCTTCTCCACGGAATAGTCCGCGAGCGACCTCCCCTTTCCCTCGCGCATGATCTGCAGGAGCTGATGATCGAACCCTGTGTCGATCTGGCCGATGCGGGGCGAGCCGGGAAAGTGCGACAGCCCGCCGGTGGCGAGAATCGCCACGCGCTCTTTCCAGCCGTCGGCCACTTTGCGGATCAGCTCGCCGATCTGGTAGCAACGACGCGGCGTGGGTATGGGGTCGGCCCAGGTGTTCACGTAGATGGGCAAAATGGGAATCTTCGCCTCAGGCAAAAGAAAATATAATGGGACAACCTGCGTGTGCTGCAACTCGATATATTCGCCGAACGAAAAGTCGATTCCCGATTCGAGACCGGCGCGCAAGATCGCCCGGCCCAATTCCTTGTGATTGCGGTAGTGAAACTTGTGGCGCGTGAACTGCCCTTTGACCTCGTCGGCCAGCGTGACAAAGAACGTCGGGATGTTGTTATGAAAAAAATTAACGAACTGGTCGTTCGCCACGACGATCAGGACATCCGGTTTGGCCGCTTCCAGGTCGGCGCGCAGAACGGAAAATGCCTTCTCGGCGTCGCGACGCAGCTTCTGCTGCGCCTCGAGGGACGGCTTGGACGCCGCCGCCTGCGGCGCCATCCGATAGTGCAGCGCCATGAACTCGTCCCACTCCGCCCCCGGCTCCAGAAGTATATTAGGCGCGTGACTCGCGGCGACGGCAGCGACAAGCGGCATCTTTCTCTCGCCTCTCTTCCCGTGGCAAATCCTATAACCCGATAGCCGGAAAATCAACCGCGGTCGCACGTCGGTTGGAGCGCGTTGTTGGAGAAAAAGTCAACATAGCGCGAAAACAAAAGGGGTCTTAGTGAGGGCGATTATGTTTTACTTGGCACCCCGCGACGAAAGCGGCTATCTTGGCGAAGACAGGCCGGTGCTCTGTTATGTATACTTTATATATTTGGATGGACCTACGGGTTCATAGATAAAATTGTGGCGCCAATAGCAGCAGAAACGTGTGAGATGTCTTTTGTTCGCCGTGTCCTTGTATTTGATAAAGCCCCAAACCATGAGCGCCCTTTGTCCATTCAATATGGCTTGATGCTCGGGCGCAGTGATTTGCTTGGTAATTATACTGGCATGTTTACCGCCGGGTGGAATTATGAATTTTGCAAAATGTGGCGGGTTTTCGAATTGGGGCTTTTGGGTTGGAATCGGATATGGAACGATATTAATTCCCATCAAAACACCCCGTTCGTCCTCATTCCCATACGACAAAACAAAGGAGATAGCGGAAACTTACGAACAGGCGCTAGAAGCCGCAAGCAGAATAAAAAAATACAAGGGCGATCCGACAGCCCTTAAGTTTGAGATAAACAAGCAGTGGCCCGATGTCACCGGCGAGACAAGAGCCAGATATGCGACCATGCGACCGACTCAAATTGCGCTGGACTATACAGCATGGAAACATTACCCCATCGGCGCTGAGTTAACGAAAAAGATTATGAATAGAATGAGAGTGAGAGTGAAAGGCAAACTCCTTCCCTTCCGGTATCCGCAGGATCTTATCGACAGGCAGTTCCGAATCCTCAAGAAGAAGCGAACATAACCCAATCCGTTCCGCCTTGCGGGGTAGCGAGCCGATTTGAGATTACCCCGTTTCTTCTTTCTAAAAAATATACACCAGTGTTACCTTGCGTTTAGTTGAATGGCGTAAGCCCAGGCGAGGTAACTATGAGTCTTTTAATCCATGAAGTAGCAAGGGAAGCTGAAATTCATCCCGCAACGATAAGACGTGCTGAGAAGCGCGGCCTAATCTCATCGAAGCGAGATGTAAATGGCTGGCGTCGGTATCCACCCGAGGTAGTGGATAAGCTGAAGCAGCTTTTCGGAAAAGCAGACCGAGAGCCGAAGGAAAACGACCGGGATGGACCTTAACAAAGAATTGCTGACTCCTACTCCTCACCCGGACTACAGCGCCTTTACGGTCCGCGAAATCCGAGAGTGTGGGATTAGCGGGGTCAGGCTGCTACGACTCAACAATCTTGGCGAATAGGTGTCAGGCATCGATAACTTGAGTAGTCCGAATCTGAGTAGGAGGTCGTGATGAACGCGGAGTTCTTTTACAGCAATCTTCTAATGAGCATGGGTTTTCATTATTCCGGACCGCCGTGGATTTTCATGACGGTGGTGATTATCCTGGTACTGGTGATCTTAGGCCGCTATCGTGAAAAGCTCGGCCGGATGTTGACTCAACGAAGCTTGCTCGAAGCTTTGTTGGATTTTCTCAGATCATGCCAAAGGGCCTTGAAGGGGTTGTAGGTCTCCTTGTGATAGGCGTAGCCGGCAAGCACCATGACGAGAACGACGAGATTGATCCAACCAAAGGCATCCAACAGTGTCAAACGCGGGGACCTTGAAAAGTATCTTGAGGCCAACCCGATAGAGGCAAAGAAAGATGAGCTTCGCTATTGACGGCCTAGGACATCATGTCGTACAAGACATTATGACCAAAAAGGAGTTTAAGCTGCTACGGGGCCTGCTTGGGTTAAGTCAAGGGAAGCTCGCCAAGGAATTGGGAGTGACCATCCGCACCATTACGAGATGGGAACGCGGGGAGTTCGCTATCCCACGAATCGCAGAGTTGGCGATTAGGAACTTGTTTCGTGAGACGTTAAAGGAAACGACTCCTTGGGAGAAAATCAAGAAAGAGTTAGTGCTCTAAGGCTGGGCTAAAAAACACTGAGGCCGGCAACCTTTCGGAAGCCGGCCTCGCACCCTAGCCCGCAGGCGTAGGGGGGATAACTGAAAGAAAGTCTAGACCGCATGGAACGGGCTGTCAAGGGGCTCCAGTGAACGCGAAACCGTCTCGGATAACTTACGTGTATGTCGATGGCTTCAACCTGTATTACGGCGCCATACGCGGCACCCGCTATAAATGGCTCGACCTAGGCAAGCTGTGCCAGGCTCTTTTACCCTCCGACAACATCGGGGCGATCAAATACTTCACTGCCAAAGTATCCGGACGGCGAGGCGATCCGGGGCAACCAATCCGCCAGCAGCTTCACCTCCGGGCGCTCGGCACTCTTCCTAACGTGAGCGTCATCTACGGGCAATCTCTGACGCATTCGATCCCGCTGCCGGTTTCCGGTTCCAACCCGATAAAATGGGTCAAGGTGGACAAGACGGAAGAAAAGGGCTCCGATGTGAATCTGGCCTCCCATCTTCTACATGATGGTTTCAAGAACCTGTACAACACCGCCGTCATTATCAGCAATGATTCGGATCTGAGAGAGCCGGTTAGGATGGTTCGCGAGGTTTTGGGTTTGCCCGTAGGGATTATCAATCCGCATCAAAGTCATAGCAAAGAACTCCAGGAATACGCGACTTTCGTCAGGCGGATTAGAGAGCGTCATTTGGCGGCAAGCCAGTTCCCGTCAACGCTGGTGGACGCGCAAGGACAATTCGAGAAGCCCAAAGGTTGGTGAGAACCAAGAGATAACGCCATGAGACAAAAACGGAGGCTGGGATATTCCAAGTTCCTGGCGACCGTGATTACCGTGGTGGTCGTGATTTTAGGATTGATGGTTGTAGAGAGCCTGGTGGGATTTTGATTCAACGAAGATTGCTCGATGCTTTGTTGGATTTTCTCAAATCATGCCAAAGGGCCAAGGGGTTGTAGGTCCCCTTGTGGTAGCCGTAACCGGCAAGCACCATGACGAGGACGATGAGATTGATCCAACCAAAGGCATCCATAAATGAGCTACTGCTTCAAAGACCGACCCACCACCCAAACCACGTAAAGAAAAGAACCGAATATGACAAGGGCGCCGATGACGGCGATAATCTGGGAAATCATTTGAAGCCCTCCAAAGCTTTAATTGAAGCGCTGATTCTACGATGAATCATACCGATTATCACCGCAAAAACAACCTCAAGAAATATACCCAAACAAAAAAGCAATATTTTCAAGTTGCTATCCAAAGCCAAGAGAAGACTAACCTCTCCCGCACCGAGGAGAAACATGCCGGCCCAGAAAAGCCGAAGCCATTCGGTCAAATAGCGTATTCTCTCTTTTAAAGCATCCACTTGGTCTAACTTGCGGGGAATGTCCTACGATCCAGATGTTTTGTCAAGGAGGATTATTAAGTGGTGGCCAGGGACGGAATTGAACCGCCGACACGAGGATTTTCAGTCCTCTGCTCTACCGACTGAGCTACCTGGCCGGAACTATAAAATATTGCGTAAAACCAGTGGAGAGTCAAGATCAAGTCGTGTTCGCTGGTGGACCGTGCTCGTGCAATGCTGGCAACAGATAATTCTCCGTCCTCACGATCACGAGCCACGAGCACGAATCACGGTCTAGGCGCTTTTCGCTCGATGAAGTCGACGATCTGTCGCTCGAGCTGGACTTTGTCGAGGGCGTTGATCTCCTGGACACCCGTCGGGCTGGTGACGTTGACCTCGGTGAGATAATCGCCGATGACATCCAGGCCGACGAAGTAAAGCCCCAATCGAGCGAGATCGGGCGCGAGCGCGGCGCAGATCTCGCGGTCCCTGGCGGTGACGGCCGCCTTGACGGCCTTTCCTCCGACGTGGAGATTGCTTCGAGTCTCATCCTCGCGCGGGACGCGCAGCACCGCGCCGAGCGGCTCGCCATTGAGAACGATGATCCGCTTATCGCCCTGGCGCACCTCCGGGAGGTAACGCTGGGCCATGACGGGATTTCTGCCGTTCGCCGTCGCCGTCTCCAGCAGTGAGTTGACGTTTCGGTCTTGACGATGCAGATAAAAAACCCCGCTGCCGCCGCAGCCGTCGAGCGGCTTGACGATCATCTCCCCGCCGATCTCGTTCATGAAGCGGCGCAGCCGATCCATATCGCCGCTCACGAGCGTCTCGGGAATGAGCAAGGGAAAATTCAGCGCGTAGAGCTTCTCGTTCGCTTCGCGGAGTCCCAGCGGGCGGTTCACCACCAGGCACTTTCTCTCATCGATCAAGCTCAACAGATGCGTAGCGAAGAAAAAGTTCATGTCGAAGGGGGGATCCTTGCGCATGAGAATCACGTCGAAATCGGCGAGCGGTCCGGTCGCGCTTTCGCCGAAGCGATAGTGCGGCGCGGCCCGCGCGACGTTCACGCGGCGATAGCGTCCCTCCGGCGTCGCGCCGCGGATGGAGAGGTCGCCAAGCCCCATGTGGTAGAGCTCGTGCTTCCTGCGCTCGGCCTCGAGCATCAGGACAAACGTGGTGTCCTTGTCGATGTCGATCTTTTCGATGGGGTCCATGACGACCCCGATCTTCAAGACTCCCATATCCAGCCCCCCCCCACCCAAAGTGAGCAGTGAGTCGTGAGCAGTGAGTAGTTTGCTAACGCCTGTTCGCCAGGGATTTAATAAGTCCGTTAAGCATTCTGCCTATTTCATCCAGCTTGCCAGCCAAACGGTCATAAGCTGTTCTTTCCAAGTGCCGCACTCGGAGGCAAATTTCCAGTTGAGTATCTAACTCGCTCAAAGAACCTCTGGCAATGTGCAGAAACTGCACTAGTTCTCTGGTATTTTTTCTTGCCGCGCCTTCAGCGATATTGCTTGGAATCGAGATAGCGGCTCTTTGCAGCTGCGCGGTTAGTCCGAACCTCTCTTGCGCTGGAAACTTTTCAAGTTCTTTATACAACTCCGCAACGAAATCCATACTGGCTTGCCAGACTTTGAGCTTCCGATGCGGCTTCCCCTCACTACTCACCACTCACCCCCTCACTATTCACTCTTGACTCTTCACTACTCACCACTCACTACTCACTCTCTTACTACCCACGTTCCGGCGAGCGCGTCGTGCCAGCCCCTTTTCTCGCCATTCCAAAGGATGCGGATGAAACCCAACAACAGCGGCGCCGTGGCAAGGGTGGCGATCCAGCGAATCAGGGCCCGGCCATAGGTAATGGGCTGCTGTCCCGCGCCTACCACGCGCAGGCTGAAAAACCATTGCCCGACGGTTTTGCCGGCCGCGCCGTGGAGCACAACGAAGTAGGCCGAGACAAAAAACAGCCACGCGACCAGGAAAACAGGGGACAGGCCGGCCAGCGCGCCCCACGAGAGCGAATGCTGGTAAGCCGCCAGCCCGAGGCGATAGGCGACGGAGATCAGGCGATAGAGCAGCAGTGAGAACAGAAACAGAACTGCAACGTCGATCGACAACGCGCAGCAGCGGCGGAACAATCCGCCCCAACGGACCTCTTCCATGGGGCGAAGTTTACGACCGTAGCTAATAAACCGCAAGCTTGGCCAGGCTGTCGAGATCCGTGCGCCCGCCTGGAAATCTCTCTCCGGGCCGATGCGATTCGTCGATGTTACGCTGCTCCTAAGGGATGAGAACAGCCAGGAAATACGATTGGCACTGCGCGTCCCACGCATCAGCCCTCCGGAGACTCCCAGGCGGGCGGTAGTGATGGTTGCGCTCGGCCGAAGCGGGCGAGCCTTGACGGGCGACGGCACTGACCGTACAGGTTCGAAAAAAGCAGAGATCTATTGCCGTCGCCTGGAAGGGCTTGCCCGCGAGGACGACGAATCACTCGGGCTAGCCCATATCGCCCCAAAGAAACTGCGCCAGCGATAGCGCCGCGAGCGCCGCAGTCTCCGTGCGCAAAATCCTTTTGCCGAGGCCGACCGATTTAAACCCGTTGCGGGTGGCCTCGGCGACTTCATCCGGGCTAAGCCCGCCTTCGGGACCGATCGCGAGCAGCAGCGATTCCACGCTGGGGGTTTCGCGGTGCAGTTGGGTTAGGTTGAGCTGCGACTCGCCTTCCCAGCAGAGAAGCTTGAGCGCGCAAGGCCATGCATGCCGCACGAGAGTTGGGAAGTCCGTGATTTCGAGAATCTCAGGAACCTTGGTCCGGCCGGATTGTTTCGTGGCGCTCAACGCGATTTTTTGCCAGCGCGCCCGCCGCTTCTCGGAACCGGCGCGATCCAACCTCGGCACCGTGCGCGAGGAAACAAACGGCGCGATTTGAGCGACGCCCAGCTCGGTCGCTTTCTCGACTACCCATTCCATCTTTTCCCCCTTGCCCAGGGCCTGGGCAAGAGTCACGCGCAAAGGGGATTCCCTCTCGGGCTGAAATGATTTCAGGATCGCGATCTCGCCGGAGCGGGCCGCGTAGGAACGGATCACCCCTTCATGTTCCCACCCTGAGTCATCGAACAAAGTGACCGGGTCGCCGGGCGCCAGCCGCAGGACTTTTCGTATGTGATCGAGTTCCTGACCCGTCACCGTAGCGGTTTCGCCCCGGAGATTTTCTCTGAAGACAAAGAAGCGCGCCATCTTCAGCCCCTCTTTTTGAGGAGCAATGTAACCCACTCTTTCTGTCGCGTATGGCGTTCCAGAAGGAATTTTTGAGACGAAAAACGGCGGAGGATCTGCCCGACCTGGGGCTTTAGAATACCGGAGAGGACGAGATATCCCCGCGCCGCCACTTTTTCTTCGAGCGCGCCGGCCAGCTCGAGGATCGTCTCGGCCGTGAGATTGGCCACGACGAGATTGAAGCATTCCGCGATCTTCTCCAGCCGGCAATTCGACAGCGTCACCCGCCGCCAGACGCCGTTCAGCCGGACGTTGCCGCGCGCGACTTTCAGCGCCGTCGGGTCGTTATCCACCGCCACGACGCTGCTCGCGCCGAGCTTGGCCAGCGCGATGGCGAGAATTCCCGACCCCGTGCCGACGTCGAGCGCCGTCAGCTCGTCCCCGCCGGCGCGGGAAGCCAGCTCTTCCAGAAACTCCAGGCAGCCGCGAGTGGTCGCGTGCGATCCCGTCCCGAAGGCCATGCCCGGCTCGATGGTGATGATTTGACGGCGGCGCGTCTTGGGAGGATCGACCCAGGGAGGCGTGATCCAGAAAGCCTTGCCGACTTTGTGCGGGGTAAAAAAGCGGCGCCAGGAGTGGCTCCAGTTGTTTTCCTTCAACGGCGTCCAGCGGATCGGTTGCTCCCCGAAGCCCGGATATATCCTGCGGATGTCCCGCAGAAAGCGCTGGATCTCGCGCCTCAGCGCGGTGATTCTCGGCGAGTCGGCGAAAAAAGCGCGCACCTCGTTTTTTTTGAGCACCGCGCCGGGCGAGCCGCGCTCGATCAGAAAATTCGCCACCGCATCGAGCGCCGGCCGAGGAGCTTTAAGGGAAAGTTGAAGCCACGGGACGGACACTGAGTTTTTATGTCACACGGAAGCGCCTATATCAATGTCGCGCTTTTGGAACTTGTCGCAGGTTGGCAAAAATTTCGCTGCCGGATATAAAGCGGGTACGGCGACTCGCGAAATGCGGCGCCGGCAAAGGCCGAGGATTTTTCATGGCAGCCAGGGAGCCTGTAAGAGTAGCGGCGGTCGGCCTCGGACGATGGGCCAGGACGCTGGCCGACGCTGCAGCCGGAAGCGAACGGTTGAAGCTCGTGAACTGCTTCAGCCGGTCGGAGAAGAGCCGCGAGGAGTTTTCCCGGAGATACGGCTGCCACGCGGCCAAGAGCTACGCCGAGCTGCTCAAAGATTCCGAAGTGGAAGGGATCATCGTCACCACGCCGAACGACGCCCACGCCGAACCGATCGAGGAGGCCGCGGCGAGCGGCAAGCACGTTTACGTCGAGAAGCCGATCGCGCATACTATTGGAGACGCGCTGGCGATCGAGCGGACCTGCCGCGACGCCGGCGTCATTCTCGCCGTAGGCCACAGTGCGCGCCGCCTTCAGGGAAACCGCAAGATCAAAGAGATTCTCGATCAGGGCGGCATCGGCAAGCTGGTGATGGCCGAGTGCAATTTCTCCAATGACCGGAGCCTCGCGCTCAAGCCCGAAGAGTGGCGCTGGCGCAAAGACAAGAGCCCTGGCGGGCCGCTCATCCAGCTCGGAGTGCATCACGCGGACACGCTCCGCTACCTGTTCGGTCCGGTGAAGTCCGTGACGGCGATGGCGAAAAGACTCTACACGCCGGCGGAGATCGAAGATGTAACCATGACGCTGCTGGAGTTGGAGAGCGGCCAGCTCTGCTACATCGGCTCCAACTGGGCGTCGCAGGGGACCTTCTACACTTACGTCTATGGGATGGATGCAAACCTTTATTTCACGGTGGATTTTAATTTTTGGAGCCGCTCCGACGCGCTGGACGAACACAGCCGCCTGGAGATTCAACAGCGCGGCGCTTCCGGGCGCGAACCGATTCCGCTCGGGCGCGGCGATATGTTTCGCGAGGAGCTGGAGGAGTTCGCCGACTGCATCCGCGAGAACAAACAGCCGGAGGTCGGAGGGAAGGAAGGGACGGCGGCACTGGCGGTTATCGTCGCCGCGCTGCGCTCGGCAGCCGAGCGGCGGACCGTCGAAGTGAAAGAGGTTTTAGAGAACGCGCTTGCTTGATTCCTGCCGGGCTGCCCCATATAATTAATATTTGGTGTAGATTTCTGACTCCGTTTTTGCATCATGGCACACATAGTTCCCTTTCGCGGGATCCTCTACAATCCGAAAAAAGTTTCCGATCCTTCCAAAGTGATCGCGCCGCCGTACGACGTGATCTCCCCGGAGGAGCAAGAGCGGCTTTACAAACGCTCTCCTTATAACGTCGTGCGCCTGATCCTCAATCAGGAGCCCGACCCCTATGAAAGCGTCGCCCGTCTCTTTGAAAGTTGGCAGCAGGATGGCATTTTAGTCCGCGACGGGGTCCCGGCGCTCTATTTTCTGAGCCACCGCTTCGCCCACAAAGAGAAAGGAGAAGTAGAGCGCAAGGGCTTCATGGCGCTGGCCCGGCTCGAAGATTTTTCCAGCGGCGCCATCCGGCCGCATGAGGCGACGCTCGACGGGCCCAAAGCGGACCGGCTGCGGCTCATGCTCTCCTGCCATGCCAACTTAAGCCCGATCTTCGCGCTCTACTCCGAGCCGAAGCAGCTCATCAATCGACTGATGGCGGAACATGTCCACGGAATGGCGCCGCACGTCGAAGTCAAGGAAGACAAAGGCGGCGTCTGTCGCCTCTGGCGCGTGACGGACCCTGAGTTGATCCGCATGGCCGAGCGCGAGATGGAGGCGCAACCGCTGCTGATCGCCGACGGCCACCACCGCTATGAAGCCGCGCTGAATTACCGCAATCACATGCGCGGGCAGAGGCCGAATACGACCGGGCGGGAGGCGTTCAACTATGTAATGATGTTCTTCGCCAATATGCAGGACGAGGGTCTCGTCATCCTGCCGACCCACCGCCTGGTCCGCGCCTTTCAGCCGATTCCCTTTCAGCAGCTCGAAGAGTCCCTGCTGCGCTACTTCTACATCGAGCCTTACGCCAAGACTCCCGAGGGGCAGCGCTCGTTTTTAGGCGCGCTCAAGCGCGGCGGGAAAAAGCACCATCTGATCGGCGCGTCGTTTAAGCGCGACCCGCGCTATTTGATCCTCAGACTCAAGAACAAAAGATTCATGCAGCGGCTGGCCGGCGATCTGAGCGCACCGATGCAGGAGTTGGACGTCAGCATCCTCCATCGCCTCATCCTCGATCACATCCTTGGTCTAAAGCCGGAAGAGCAAATCAAACCTGAGGTGATCAGCTACTCTCAAGACGAAGAGAAGGTGCTGCAGGCGGTTGAAAAGGACGACTATCAGGCGGCGTTCATCCTAAACCCGCCGCAGCCGGAACAGATCATGGAGATCACGCTCAGAGGCGAAAAGATGCCGCAGAAGACGACCTACTTTTATCCCAAGTTGATTTCCGGCCTGGTCATCAACAAGATCGATCCGGAGGAGGAGATTGAAGAGGGGCCGGAACGAGGTCGGTGATTCTAGATTTTGGTAAACGGAAGATATAAAGTCGTCGATATGAAGTGCCTGGTCTGCGGCTCGGAAATGGTCAAGAAGAAAATCCCGGTCGATCTACGGATCGGTGACAAGCTACTGGTCGTTGAACAAGTGCCCGCAACGGTCTGTGATCACTGTGGAGAGAAAGTTTTTGCTCCAACGATCGCTAGAAAACTCCAGGCCCTCGGCAAGCAGCGCAGCAAGGCGCAGCGAACCTTGAGAGTGCCGGTCTTCTCTATGGACAACGTCTTTCCCTAAGACTTCCCTATTAGGGCCGTTTCCCATCTCGTGCAACTACTAAGAACTAACATGTGGCTGGACTACGACGAGGAGGCCGATGTTCTATACCTGCAACTTGAAGATCAACCACGCTCGACACACAGTCAAATGCGAGATGACGGTGTCCTCGATTACGGTTCTCGAAAGCGGGCCAGCGGAAGGTCGCTCTGGGCAATTTTGAGTTCTCAGTGGCTGAACCTCAAGAGCAAATTCCTATCACTTTTTATTCATTCAGGCCGCAACCCGATATATTTCCAACCTCACTTTGCAAACTACAAAATAGCAACAGGGCTTGCCTGACTATCACTACGACCTTCACTGCGAACGATGTTACGTTGGCCAGCGAGAGAAGGATGTATGGCTAAAGATAGGACAACCATCGGTATGCAAGCACAAATCAGAAAGATGTCCGAGCAGGGGTATTCGATTCATACGATCGCTCGGATTCTAAGGATTTCGCGCAAGACGGTGCGGAAGTATTTGGAGATTGGGATGGGGGAAACGAGGGAGAAACCAGAATGGATTCAGGCGGTGGATTGGAATTCCGTCCTGCAGGAAGTTTTATACGGCTGGGGGACTACGATCAAACAGATCCACCGAGAGATAGCTCCAGAGGTCTCTTATCTAAACTTCTGGCGGGCGTTTCGAGCCCAGGCTCTCCGCCACGCTTCGCCCTCAGACGTCACTATTCGTCTGCATCAAACCTGCGCCCGATTGGTTCAGAGCCGGGAGCGGGACATCCTTGTGCACTGGAGACAGTCGACCGACAGAACACGTTAGGGAAAGGCGGTCGCTATCCTCGACAGTCGTTCCCGTACCATTGATCAGATCGCCAGCAAGGTCGAAAAGAGTATCGACGCTGTCAAAAACTGGATATGGGCCTTCAATCGCCAAGGCATCGAGGGACTGAACTCACAACGGAAGACGCGTGAGGACGAGCATTCCGTCAATGCCCAGAAGAGAGCGAAGTGCCTTCTTGAGATACTACACCAGAGACCTAACGCTTTCGGTATCAATAGAAGCAACTGGAATCAATCTAGCCTCGCGCTGGCCTACGAGACGGAGCACGGTGAAGCCATCTCCAAGAGCACAGTCAGCAGGCTAATTAGGAAGTCTGGCTACCGATGGAAGAAGGCAAAGAGGGTTCTGTCGAGTCCAGATCCACTGTACCGGGAGAAGGTTGAACTGCTACTCAATACGCTGCATAGCTTAAAATTTGGGGAGCTGTTTTTCTTTGTCGATGAAATGGGTCCCCTGCGGATCAAGAGATACGGGGGGCGGGTCTACGTTCCGAAGAGTACCTCGCCAACAGTTCCCCAAGTTCAACCCCAAAGGGGTGCGGTGATCCTTGCGGCAGCGTTGAGCGCAACTACGAACCAGGTCACCTGGATCTACGAGGATTCCAAGGATACCTCCGGGATGATTGACCTTGCCGAGCTTCTATTCAATCAACATCACAATGCAACCAGGATCTTCCTGACCTGGGATGCGGCCTCGTGGCACAGATCCGAACGACTTTCGGATTGGCTCGACAGTTTCAACTTCGAGACTCGCGTGAGGAATTATGGCCCGGCGGTGGAACTTGTTCCTCTACCGACGTCATCTCAGTTCCTGAATGTGCTGGAAGCTGTCTTCAGCGGCATGAAGCGAGCAGTGATTCACAACTCCGATTATCGGAACACCGACGAGATGAAAGGAGCAATTTCACGTCACTTCTCGGAAAGGAATGCCTACTTTAAGGAGAATCCGAAGCGAGCCGGGAAGAAAATCTGGGAAATCGATTTTTTCGCGGACATCGACAATTTGACATCGGGGAACTATCGCGAGTGGTAACGCAAGACCGGAACTTTCTGATCGATGCTTCGTTCATTCTCGAGAGGAATCACGAGGCATTTCTTGGAGCGCAGCTCTTGGTATGCGGCGATGAGAACTACACCTTCTTGTATGGTGTTACGCGAGACCTTCTCCGTCTGAGACAGGATCTTGGGATCCTTCAAGGCGTCTTGGTCGTTGGACGGGACTCAGGCACTGCATGTGCAGAGGGGTGCATCGGACGTCTAGTAGATTTCCTTTCGGTGCTTGGCATGCGCATTCTGCATCGGCCTGACGTTTCCGTTCTCGACTTGTGCGCTGGCGTAGCTCCGCTCGCCTCTCATGTCATCTCTGATCGCCAGGAGTTTCTGCAATTAGTAAAGTACGATCTCACTGTTGTTTGTCCTGACAAGTCTGGCGGCTGGGATATTCTGTCCTCGACTACTGTCAAGCAGAAATTCGGAATCGAGGCTGTACAAGTGCCTAGCTTTCTCGCACTGACCACCGGTCCGAAGTCTTCAATCGTCACGCGAGGACAGGCAAGGCGGCTCTTGGAACTCTATTCAGAGGTTACGGAGATGTTCGAGGACGGACTGACACGTGTGATGTCAGCACCATTGCGTGACAAGTTGGAGCTAAACAGGAAGGCAATTCTTGACCGGACTGTGCGGTTGACCGCGACGGAAGAGCGTGTTCGAGACCTGGATACTCCCGCGCCGCTGTATGAATTAGCTGAAGACGAAAGCGCACGGATCCTCGAATCATGCGGGCTATTATCACTTGTCCGCTTGTTGCGTCGGCCATCTCGGTCATCGGGGGCACCGGCAGTACTGGAAGCGCAGGATCTGCGTGAACCAGAGGGTTACAAAGTGATTACCGACGCCGAAGGTTTGGACGTGTTACAGTCGACAGTGTTGTCCGCTAAAGTGTGTGCCATTGATACCGAGGCGAGCGATAAGGACCCTCGCACGGCGACGCTTTTCGGCGTAGCGTTCTGTGTTGAGGAGAGGAGAGCCTACTATCTACCTGTCGTGGGTAACCATCGGAGTTCCGCCCGTCCGCTGGATGCGCACGGAGCGCTGCGGAAAATTCTTGGAAGTGGGGTGAGATTCGTTGGCCACAACATTAAGTATGATTACGTGCTTCTTCGTCGAAACAATCTGAACATTGCTCAGATGTACTTCGACACAATGCTAGCGGCACATGATTGCTACGGTGATCTCGATTCTTGGAGCCTGGGGTATTTGGCAGAGAGAATACTGGGCCGACACGTACAACCCTATCGTGAACTCGTGAATGAAGGCGAGACTTTCTTGGACCTTCCTCAAGATGTCGTGGTCCGCCATGCGTGTACGGATGTCGATGCAACACTGGCACTCTATCATATGCTTGTGAAGGAATTGGAACGACGAGGGGTAGCTCACCAGTACTGGAACGAAACGATTCCTCTGGTCAAGACTCTTGGGGACTGGGAGTTTGCTGGAGTCTGGACCGACACCAGCAAGCTTGCAAGCATCCGACAGCTATTGCTTACTCGCCTACAGGAGCTTCGCGCAGCCGTCTTGAAGGATACTGGTACTGTCTTCGACTTGGATTCCAACAAGGAACTTTGGGCTGCTCTCGGAGGAATCTCGTCTCTGAAGCGGATGTTGCCAGCAGGAGGCAGCGGCAGAATCCTTGCGCTGGAGCGGGCCGCTTGCTCGCATCCCATTGCCAAAAGTGTCGCGAGATATAAGCGGCTTCGGAAGGAACTGCGCATCGTAGATTCCGTTGCCGCTGCGGTTCGTGAGGGGCGGGTCTACCCACTTTTTAGTCAAGTGAGGACCGGGTACAACATGCTGACGTCTGAGAATCCGAGTATCTTCGATGGGGTCGCGGACAACAGCTTGAAGTCGTGTTTCAGGGGATGTCTACCTGGTTTCTTTAGGGACCGTCGCAAGGCGATTGGACGGTTACGGGAACTGACCGGTGAGTATGACAGTGAAAAAGCAGCGTTCGCGCAGAGCGCGGGCGAGATTCGAAGGGTGATCGCTGAAGTGGGCAGTGAGGAGTTGCTGCTCTCTTTGGCGGTAGGCGTCTCGGATACACAGCTGTCGAAGGAGTACCTGATTGACCGATTGACGGCGTCCCAGGTTCGCCACGAGTTTCAGGTGACATACCCAAGGGTGTTCGAGTGGGCGAGTCGATATCGCAATGAGTGCGTAGCGCGAGGTTTTGCTGTGGACGGCGGTCGGGTCCGGCATCTGGATGGCCTGCGAAGTTCTAACGTTGCAAGAAGAGAGGCTGCCTGTAACACGGCAATCAGATGGCTACTTCGATACTGAGCAGGCAGGTAGCTGAGTCCCGTTCCGCGGAAAACCTAACAGCTAGCTCTGTTGGAAGATTTCCAGGCCCCACCCGGAAGAGATCCAGCGATAAAAGAGCTTACCTTCGATCCATCTTACGGTTCGATAAACTCACCGTCCCGAGGAAGATCGAGGGACAGCCAGGTTATTTAAGAGCCTCCTCACCGCAACCGAGGGCAAATGTCCATCCGCTGTCCTAAGACCGGCGCTGAAGTTGACATAAAACCACCTTATCGGATATTTTTCACTCCAAGTTGGATACAGGGGCCAGTTGATCCTTTCTGTGGGCTCTTACGGTTCTCGAAAGCGGGCCAGCGGAAGGTCGCTCTGGGCAATTTTGAGTTCTCAGTGGCTGAACCTCAAAAGCAAATTCCTATCACTAACTACTGAGAGGCTGTTACCTACCGCCCCACCGGCGGCACGAATTCGCCGTCGCCGGGCTTGCCGATCAACTTGCCGTTCTCCATCACCACTTTTCCACGAACGATGTTTTTAGCTTTAACGATACCGGCTCGGAGGGATCGCGTTGAGTTCGCTGACGTTGAGGAGGTGGGGATCGGTAGTGATTAAAAAATCTGCTCGCTCAGCCAAGCCGGTGGCCAAGTAGAGGCCATCATTGTAGGCGAAAGCGTTTTTCTTGGAATAATATTTTCTCCGTAGCTCCGCGGCATGGACGGCCAGTGGCGCGGTAATCGCGAGGACGCGCAGGTTCGGTTCCGCTTCAATCGCGGCTCGCGCGATCTCAAAACCCGGCTGGTCTTCTCTCAGATAGGCGTAACGGATCTCGCCGAACAGGATCGCTGTCGAGACGCCCCGCAAGCGTCCTTCCTCCACCGCCTTAAGAACGCGCGCGGAGGCGACGATCTCGTCCTTCGGCGCTTTTGTCGCGTGTGGGATAAGGACGGCCAGGAAGATGTTGGCATCTAGACAAGCAAGAGGCGGAGCATCATCTCGCGCCATCTTCCCAGCCCTCTTCGAATTCCTTGTGGACCTGGCGATGATCTGACGGAGTCAAGCGCTTTCCCGCAAGGCGGAGGGCGTCCGTCAACCGGGGCGGCACCGCTTGGACGCGGAAGGAACCGTCGGTTTGTTGAACAAACACGAGGAGGTCCCCCACCTTGGCCCGCAGCGCCCTGCGAACCTCGCGCGGCAGAGTAACCTGATACCTCGCGGTGATCTTTGTCATAGAGGACATAGGCTGTCTTTCGCTCTCAGTACTTTCAGACAAAGCAATTTTTATCAGAAATACTTAGTACCGTCAAACGCCCTAAACAGATTCGGAACTAGCCGAGGTTCGTCTGCTATCCAGGAACTCGACGGAAACGGAGATGCGCCCACTACCACCCTACCTCCGCACCGGCGGCACGAATTCACCGTCGCCCGGCTTGCCGATTACCTTGCCGTTCTCCATCACCATTTTTCCACGCACGATCGTGTAAACCGGCGCGCCTTTGACCTTGCGTCCGTGATACGGCGTCCAGCCGACCCGCGTGTAGGTCGTCTCGTTGGTGATCGTCTCTTCCTTCTCCATGTCGATGATAGTCAGATCGGCGTCCGAGCCGACCTGGATCACTCCCTTGCGCGGATAGACGCCGAAGATGCGGGCGGGATTGTAGGAGGTGATGCGGACCAGCCGGTCGAGCGTCAATTTCCCCTCGTTCACGGCGGTGAGAAAGAGTCTCAGATAGTCCTGAATCTGCGGCTCCCCTCCCGGAGATTTCCACATATCTTTCCATCCGACGTCTTTTTCTTCCTTGGTGTGCGGCGCATGGTCGGTGCCGATCAGATCGACGGTCCCGTCGTTAATACCCTTCCACAGCGCCTCGACGTGGGCCGGCGGCACCCAAAATCCCAGACAATAAGGCCCCAACTTCTCCACATTTTCCCAGGTCGCAAGGAAAAGCGCCCAGGGATTCACCTCGCCGGTCACGGGCCTTCCTTCTTCTTTGGCGCGCCGGATCATCTCGATCCCTCCCGGCGTGCTCATGTGCAGGATATGAAGTTTCGTGCCGGTCGATTTTTGAAAACGGATCAGCGTCGCGATCGCCGTGTCCCAGATGATGCCGTCGAAGTCGCGGTAGGCTTTGGCGTAGGCCTGCGGGCTTTTGTCGCCGCGCTTCCAGTATCGCTGTTCGATCTCGTCCATTAAATCTTGATCGTGCGGGTGGACCATCAAAGGCAGGCCGGTTTTGGCTACCTCCTCGAACGCGCGAAAGAGCTGCCCGTGATTATGGAGCCCGATCCCCGGCATGTGCGGGTAGTCCCGTCCGGTGTCTTTGACCATGAAAATCTTGAAGGCGAGGCAGCCGGCCTTGGCGAGTCCCGGAATCTGTTCCGGCACGGTGCCGGATGGATTGTGGTTAAAATCCACGACCGCTTTCTTTTTGTGGTCTTCGATCAGGGTATGGTAGCGCTCGACCGTCGTGGTCGGTGGATCGACGTTCGGCATGCCGATCGACAACGTCACCCCGCCGGCTGCGGCCGCCTGCGTCGCGGTAGTGAGGTCTTCCTTATGGGTGAATCCGGGGTCCCGGTGGTGGGTATGGGTGTCGATGAGTCCGGGGATTATTTGCTTCCCCTTTGCGTCGATCGTCTTATCGGCTTGAGCAAATGAGCCGGGCTTGCCCAACCCGGTGACTTTGCCACCCTGGACCGCAATATCGGCGGTTATAGATCCGCCCGGCGTCCAGACCTCTCCGTTTTTGACCAATAAGTCCACTTTGTCCATGATTTTTCTATCTCCGTTTCGAAAAAGTTCGAGAAATCCTTATATGATCCGCATTGATCCGTGTCAAACGGCCGGCGGCCGGTGGATCGCGTCCGGAGCCGCCGGCGCTTGACTCCCGCCTATGAATTTGATCTTATCCTCCCTGCCGTCGTCTAAGAGGGCAGAGAGAGGGGGATCGAACCATGAAACGAACCTTGAATTCAATTATTGGATTGCTGGTGGTCGCTGTATTCGCGGCGGGCACGGCTTCCGGTCAGAACCCGGCGCTGGTTGATGCGGCCAAAAAGGAGGGCGGCAAGGTCGTCATCTACGGCTCTCTCGAGTCCGACAGCATGGATGCCGTGAATAAAGTGTTTCAAAAAAAAACCGGCATTCAGGTCGAATACTGGAGAGCGTCCGCCACCAAAGTCATGGACCGCGCCTTGAGCGAGTACCGGGCCGGCAAGCCGGGGTTCGATATTATTCTCACCAACGACAACCCCATGCAGCTCATGCTAAAAGAGGGCATCTTCGCCAAGTACGACTCTCCCTCCGCCAAAGAGTTTCCCAAGGATGCCATCGATCCCAACTTAGGTCCGAGATACCGCAACGTTATTATCGGCGTCCTCTATAACAAAAGTCAGATCAGTCCGGCCGATGCGCCGAAATCCCTCGAAGACCTGGTGAACCCTAAGTACAAGGGCAAGCTGGTGATGCCGGACCCCACGCAGCATACGACGACGACGCAGTGGGTCGCCAGCCTGCATAAGCTCATGGGCAAAGAGAAGGCCGATAAATACGTCCGGGATCTCGCCGCGATGAAGCCCATTTTGGTCGAGTCGCTTCTGCCCGCCGCGGAGCGGGTTTCGACCGGAGAGACGCCGATCGCGATCACCTACGTGAAGTACGCTTTCATCTTCGGTAAAAAAGGCGCGCCGCTGGACCATGTCAGGCTGCCCAAAATGATGGGCGACGGCCACTATCTGACCCTGGGCAACAAGGCGCAGCATCCGAACGCCGGCAAGGCCTTTATCGACTTTTTCCTCGGCGCGGAGAGCATGAAAATGATCGCCCAGTTGGGTGAGTTTGTGAACCGCAAAGGCGTCTATCCGCCGCTGCCGGACGCCGACAAGATCCAGTTCGTCGAGATGGTCGATCTCGACAAAAAAGGTTTTGCGGAAAAGAAAAAGGAGTATACCGAAATATTCCTGAAGTAGGGTTAACCGCCGGTGAACGATAGAAGTATCGCGGTCGGGCGAGCGCTCCCCGCGTGGGGGGGGCTCGCCCGACTTGTCCTATTCTTTACTCAGCCCGTCAATCTGGTCTTCGCCGGCATCGCCGCCATCATTGCCTTCCTCGCGCTTTACCCAAGCTTTTTTCTTTTATACGGAAGTCTGACCGATGCGCCGCTCGGCGTTCCTGGCCACTTCACGCTCCGGAACTACGTCCAGGCCTACACCGACCCTACGGCGTACCGGCTGATCCTGACTTCGTTTCTTTTCGGCATCGGCGCATCGGCGCTGTCCGTGTTTTTGGCTCTGACGCTTGCCTGGATCACGATCCGGACCAATGCGCCGTACCGAAGGCTGTTCGAATTGACCGCCATCGTCCCGAATATTCTCCCACCCATCCTGATCTCCATTTCCTGGGTCCTTCTGCTCAACCCGAGCAACGGCCTCATCAACGTGATCCTGGTGCGGCTGTTCGGCTTGACGACGGCGCCTTTTAATATCTACTCGCTCCCCGGCCTCATCTTCGTCGAGGGGCTGATTCTGACGCCGCTTGCGTTCTTGATTATTTCCGCGGCGCTCAAAAGCATGGACCCGTCGCTGGAGGAATCGGCGAAGACGCTCGGCTCGGGCGAGATGGGAGTCGCCACGCGGATAACCTTTCCTTTGATGCGGCCGGCCATCCTGGCCGCCGGAACGTTGAATTTCGTGAGAGCGGTCGAGAGCTTCGACACGCCGGCCATCATCGCCCTCCCGGCGCGCATCGAGGTCTTCACGACGAAGATTTGGCGCGAGGCTTTGGGTTCCTTCCCGACGAACCACAACCTGGCGGCCGCCTATGGCGTGGGGATTCTTATCATCGCTCTCCTCTTCGTTTACCTCTATCGCAAGTTCACCTCGCAGATAGAGAGCTTCTCCACGGTCACGGGCAAGGGCTTCCGGCCGCACCAGATCGATTTGGGCGGGTGGCGCTACCTCGCGTCGGGCGTTGCGCTGTCGCTGCTGACGATGATGGTGATTCTGCCGATTCTCCTGCTGATGTTGGTTTCTATACTGCCCTATTACCATGTGCCCACATGGCAAACCTGGCAAAACCTGACGCTCAGCAATTTTCATTTCGCATTAGAAAACCAGCGGGTCTTCAGAGCCTTCGGCAACAGCATCTTTCTCGCCGTCGGCGGCGCGACGCTCTGCATGGGAATTGCGGCCTTGACCGCGTACCTAACGATTCGAACCAAGATCGCCGCCCGCGGCCTGCTGGAAGGACTCGTCTTCATCCCCTGGGCCTTCCCCGGCACGGCCCTAGCGCTCGGTCTTCTCTGGGCCTACGTCGATTTTCCGATTCCGATCTACGGCACGATTTGGATCATCATGATCGCCTACGTCACCCGCTTTCTCCCCTACGGGCTGAGAGCGGTGACGAGCACGATTATCCAAATTCATAAAGAGCTGGAAGAGGCCTCGACGGTCTGCGGCGCCGGTTTCTTCGCCACGTTTCGCCGCATTCTCGTGCCGATGATGCGGCCGGGCATCATGGCCGGCTGGATCATCCTCGCGACGACTTTCATGCGCGAGTTCAGCGCCACGCTGTTTCTCTATAGCCCCGGATCCGAGGCTCTCGGACCGCTGCTTTATTTCCTCTATCTCGACGGCATGCGCGGCCGCGTCGCCGCGATCGGGCTGATCATTTCCCTCATCTCTGTCATCCTCATCGCGATCGCGCAGAGGCTATCGCGCTGGGACAAGCGCTAAAAAAACCGTGGTCGTGATCGTGCTTCGTGTTCGGAAAAAAGCCCATCTGAAATTGCGACGAGCCATCATCTTTTGACACGAGCACGAGCCACGAACCACGAATTAGGAGGCTGTGTGGAGAAACTTCATTTGACGATCGCCTGCGGCGACTACGACCGTACCAAGGCCCTGCAGGACGGAAGCGTCCAGCCGGAAGGAGTGCGGTTAAACTACATTCCGCTCCAGGCCGAAGAGATTTTCTGGCGCATGAGCCGCCACCAGGAATTCGACGCGTCGGAGTGGTCGCTGTCGAATCACCTGACGATGACGAGCCGGGGAACTTCGCCCTTTGTCGCGGTGCCGGTTTTTCCTTCGCGCTTTTTCCGGCACTCCTGCATCTTCATCAACACCGATTCCCAAATTCAGGGGCCGGCCGATCTCAAAGGGAAGCGAGTCGGCGCGCCGGAATACTCGATCACGGCGGCGGTCTGGATCCGCGGCTTTCTCCAGGACGAGCACGGCGTCAGCCCGCGCGACATCGAGTGGCATATCGGCGGCCAGGAGGAGCCGGGGAGAAAAGAGCGGCTGGAGCTGAAGCTCTCGCCGGACATCCGCGTCGGCGCCATCGCGCCCGACAAAACGCTCAACGCCATGCTCGAAAGCGGAGAGATCGATTGCCTGATCTCGGCGCGCGCTCCCTCTTGCTTCGTCAAAGGCTCGCCCAAGATCCGCCGCCTCTTTCCCAACTACAAAGAAGTCGAGATCGACTACTACAAACGGACCAGGATTTTTCCCATCATGCACGTCCTGGTGATCCGCAAAGAGCTCTACGAGCGCCATCCCTGGGTCGCGCCAAGCCTCTACAAGGCATTTTGCCGGGCCAAGGAGCGCGCGATCCAGAACATGCACATCTCGAATACCCTCGCCTGCACGCTCCCCTGGCAGTTCGCCGAGATGGATCTGCTGAAAGCGACGTTCGGTCCCGACTGGTGGCCGTACGGCATCGAGCCGAACCGCCACGTCCTGGAGACGCTGATCCGCTACATGGGCGAGCAGGAGCTGATCGCCAGGCCGCTCAAAGTTGAAGAGGTGTTTGCGCCGAATGTGGCGGGAGAGTTTAAGATCTAGCTCGGGAAAAATGCAAAATGAAAATTGCAAAATGTAAAAGTTAAAATGCAAGCCAGAATCGAAGACACAACATCCCTTTCTTCCTCATTTTGCCTTTTTCACTTTGCACTTTGCATTTTGCATTGAGCGCCGTTCTAGGCTCAATGAAATGGCGTTAAGCCGTAAAGAGAAGGCGCTTGTCCGCTCCGCCCGCGTGGCGCATCTTGCCACCGGGGATCAGAACGGCCGGCCGCACGTCATACCGATCTGCTACGTCTTCGACGGCAAAGAGATCTATTCCCCGATCGATGAGAAACCCAAAAAAAGCTCGCCGCTTGGCCTGAAGCGAATCAGGAACATCCAGGCGAACCCTCATGTCGCCGTCGTTGTCGATCGGTACGACGAAGACTGGCGGCGTCTGGCCTATGTGCTGGTCACCGGGAAGGCGAAGGTTTTGCGGAGAGGAGCGAAACACCAAAGCGCCGTCCGACTTCTCCGGAAAAAATATCCGCAGTACCGAAAGATGCGCCTCGAAGAGCGGCCGATGATCCGAATCATTCCCGTTCGCTGGAAGAGCTGGGGACGGCTGTAGGCCGACGATGCGGCCTTGAGCTTTATTGAATCGTGAAGTCGGCGTCGCTGGTGTCGCAGAGGGACAGAGAGCTGACGCTACAGATTCGAATCCGGGCGGGTGTCGTGGCCGGCTTGCTCACCCTCCACAAATGACTCCCGTCGTTGGTCGTTCCGTTGGTCAGGCTCCTCCAGGTGACGCCGACGGAAGTCCATTGGATCGTCCGGCTGCTGCCGATGACCCAACTCTCACCTCCGTTCGGGCCGGTCAGGTTAAGGCGCTTGGTGAAGCTGGCCGTTACAGCTGAATCCGCATTCACCGTCACCATGCAGGCGCCCGCGCCGCGCTATGCGCCGAAGCCTTTCCCAGAGCGGATGTCCTATCTTTGAACCGCACGAGGATCTCGTCCTCGGCATGGTCCCAATCCCCTGAGAACCGCCCCTGGGACCGCGGCGGGCGCGCTCCCCGCCTGATCTCCGGCGAAGAATCGGGCAACGTGGGCGCCTCTTGCGCGAACATCTCCGCGCTGAAGAGCGCAAGCGAAGCTAAAAAACCGATTGCAATTTGTTTTGACGCAGATATTTCTTTCTTTTTGATACAGTCCGTCGAAATCATTCCGCGAACTCACCCATGCCCGACTCAGCGCGACCGCGAGTCCCCCGGCGGCGCAAACGCCACAGGGAGGTTCAGCCTCTTGAGCCTAACGATATGGTAGGGCTGGGTCAACGCCTCCATGACCATCGATCCCGGCGCCGGAGAAGTCTCGGCCCACAAAACTAGAACCTGTTTTCCGGCCTCCAGCTCAACCCTCTTGATCTCTATGCCATAGCCCCCTGTCCGCTTCTCGCCCGAGAAGACGCCAACCACCATCTCCTCCTGGAAATCGACCTGCGGCGCCTGTGGGCCGGAGGAGACGCCTGATTTATGGGCGAGCCATAAATCCTTCCACTCTTTTGCCGTTACGACGATGACCAATTTCCGTTCGCTGAGCCCGCTCCGAACCCCTTTGTCCACGGTCGCAAAAGGCACGCGGGCGATCTCCTCCGGAGCCGGGGCAGAAGACGAACGCGCTACCCCGCCGCTGCACGAAAGAACCACCGCGACCAAGCCGGCGCAGGCTGTTTTAGTGAAGAGCGAAAACATAAACTGCCGGAAAATTTGCTCGATAGTTCTTCTTGGGCTTATCGGCACTTTCATCTGTTTTTGTTTAACCGGAATGGGCCGAATGAAGCGTTTAATCTTGCCCCCTGCGCTCCACACCCTCGCTGGTGACCGATCAGATGAGCAACCGCTGTGCCAATGACTGAAAATCAGGGTGCGCCTTGGTAATCCGTTGAATGAGCGGGAAATCTCTTGAAGCAGCCGCGAACTGGATACGCGAGAAACAGGAAAGGGTGCCACTTTTTGTTACCCTCGTGGAACCGAAAAGTTACGCTACCCTGCCATCGCAAGCGCTGCGGCGCTATTTGATTCCCAGCGATTTTATCAGCTTGAGAAAATATTTTTCATGGAGACCCAGGGCCTTGGCCGCGGCGGTACGGTTGCCTTCGGATTGTTGGAGCGCTCGGAGAACAAGCTCCCGGCGGTGGGAATTCACAGCCTCACGGTATGAGAGATTCTCTCCGCGCGGCCTTATTTCAGCCGCGGTGATTCTAGCTGGAAGGTCCCTGGGGGTGATCCCGGGCGCCTGGCCCAGGACGACGGCTCGCTCGATGACGTTGGCCAGCTCGCGGACATTTCCCGGCCAGGCGTACCCTACGAGGCTTTCCTGCGCCTGCGGATCGATAGCCGTGAATTGTTTTTTCGTTTCTTTAGAAAATCGCTGGATCAGGAACTGAACTAAAACAGGGATGTCTTCCCTCCGCTCCCGTAACGGCGGCAGCAGGATGGGAACGACGTTGAGGCGATGATAGAGGTCTTCGCGGAAGCGCCCCTCTTTTACCGCGCTCTCCAGGTCGCGGTTCGTCGCGGCGATGATCCTCGTGTTTACCTTGAGAGCCTGCGTGCCTCCGACCCGCTCGAACTCCCGCTCTTCGAGGAAGCGGAGCAGCTTTGTCTGGAGCTCCGCTGAGATATCCCCGATTTCGTCGAAGAAAACCGTTCCTCCGTGAGCCAGCTCTATTTTGCCTTTCTTGAGCTGATGCGCTCCGGTAAACGCCCCTTTTTCGTGGCCGAACAACTCGCTCTCCAACAGCTCGCGGGACAGACCGACGCAGTTGATCGCGACAAACGGCTCTTCCCGCCGCTCGCTCCAGCGATGAACCGCGCGGGCGAAGATTTCCTTGCCGGTCCCGCTCTCGCCCAAGAGCAACACCGTGGCGTTGCTTGCCGCCGCCTTCTTCGCGGTTTCTATCGCCTCGCTCATCTTCGGGCTCGCGCCGGCGACGAGGCGGTGCTGCTCGCCCGTTTCTTCAAGGAGAATTTCTACTCCCCGTTTGAGCCTTTCCCGTTCCAGCGCCTTTCGGACGACGATCTCCAGGTGTTTCGGATCGAGAGGCTTGGGGATGAAGTCGAACGCGCCTTCCCTCATCGCCTCCACCGCTTTCTCAATCGAGCTGTGGGAGGTAATCACAATGACGGGGAGATCGATCCCGTCCCCGCGGAGCGTCCGTAGCAGCTCCATCCCGCCCATCTGCGGCATCTCAAGATCCAGCAGAATCAGCGCGGGCAGAGTTTTTTGGAGAGCCCGCAGGCCCTCCTTGCCGTTGGCGGCCGTAGCCACGTCGCAATTCAGGGCGCGCAGCCGCACTTCCAGCAGCCGACGCGACGCCGCGTCGTCGTCTACAATCAAAACGCGAGCCAAAGTCGTGTCCATAGCTTAGCTCCCCCGAATCTTCCGGCCGACGTAGGAACTCACGAGCTGCAAGAACCTGGTCTTGTCGAGCGGCTTGGTGAGGTAATCGACGCAGCCGGCGGCGAGCGCCCTTTCCCGGTCCCCCTTCATCGCGTAAGAGGTCACGGCGATCACCGGGATATCGCGCGTGGCGGGGTTTTCTTTGAGTTTCTTTGTCGCCTCAAGACCGTCCATAGTCGGCAACTGGACATCCATCAAAATCAGATCGGGCCGCTCGCTGCTCAGAAGATCGAACGCCTCCTGCGCCGTCGTCGCCTCGCGCACACGGTAGCCCTGCGAGCGGAGGAGAAATTCCGCCAGGCGCCGGTTGACCGCGTTGTCTTCCACCAACAGGATCGTAGCCCCAGCCATGTTGTCCTCTCAAGTGCCGTGCTCGTGCTCGGTTCTCGTGCTCGCCACGAACACGAGTCACGAACACGAACTACGAGGTCGGCAGCGTGAATATAAAGCAGCTGCCTTTTCCCAATTCGCTCTCCACCCAGATTTTCCCGCCGTGCATCTCCACGAATCTTTTCGCCAGGGCAAGTCCCAGCCCCGTTCCTTCGGGCTTGTCCCAGCCCCTATCCATCTTGATCTGCTCGAACTCCAGAAATATCCGCTCCTGGTCCACCGCCGAGATCCCCGGCCCGGTGTCGCCTACTTCCACGCGCAGCGAGCCGCTCTCGGCGTCGGCCCGCACCCAGACTCTTCCCGCCTCGGGCGTAAACTTGATGGCGTTGCCAACGAGGTTGAGAAGGACCTGCTTGATTCGCGCCGCGTCGATCGGCACCGGCTCGACTCCGCTATCGCCTTCCACCCGAATGTCGATCGCTTTCTGCGCCGCGAGGGGGCGCATGGTGGTCTGAACCGCGTCGAGGATATCTCGCAGCGAGGCCGGCTCGATATTCAGCTCCATGCGGCCCGCCTCGATCTTGGAAAGATCGAGGACCTCGTTGATGAGTTTCAGGAGATGCTTCCCGCCGTTCAAGGTGTCGGTTAGAAACTGCAACCTTTCCTCTTCGGTTACCTTCAGCGACGGGTCCAGCAGGACCTCCGAAAAGCCGATGATCGCGTTGAGCGGCGTGCGAAGCTCGTGCGACATTCCCGCCAGGAATGCCGACTTGTGCCGGCTCGCCGCTTCGAGCTGGGCATTGATCTCGCGCAGCTCCTGCTGCTGGAAGACAAGCCGCCGGTTGAGCCGGTCAAGCTCTTCGGCGTGGCCGCGCAGCTCGCCCTCTCGCTGCCGGATCGAGTCGGCCATGCGATTGAAAGAATGCGCGAGATCGCCGATCTCGTCCCGCGACTTGATACCGACCTGAGAGCTCAAGTCGCCCTCCGCGATGCGCTTCGCCGCAGTCGCCAATTGCCTGACGGGCCCCGCGATGACTCTGACGAGAAAGATGGTCACGCCGATCCCGGCCAGGATGACGAGGCCGGTCAAGAGCGCGATGTTCCGGTAGATGTTCACGATCGTCGCATTGACTCTCTTCAAGGACAGCGACATTCCGACGGCCGCATGGCCTATGGTTTTTTCGCTTCCGGGCGGCCCTCCCGTCCCCAACGTTTCCTCGAGCGTCAAGCCGATCTCCTCCCGCTCCCGTCTGACCTGCCGGGTTTTGATGGGATAAACGATCTCGTAGAACACCTGGTCGCCCGATTTGATTTGATAGGCCCGCGTCAGAGGGTCCGACATCTCGACTGAGATCGTGGCTCTTAGCTGTTGGCCCCAGATGATCTGATAAGCTTGCATGAACGGGTCGACCCAGCTTACGTCTTCCAAGACTTTTCTCTCGACCGTCTTGGACGGCAGCTCCGCCAGTTGCGAAGAATGAACGCCCGCCAACGGCTCGCCCGCTTCGTTCTGGATGACCGCATATAAAACGTCCTCTTCCCGGATCACGCCTTCGATTAGTTGTCTGAGAACGTTTTCGTTGCCGATCAACACTCCGTACTCGCTGTTGTAGGCGAGATTCCTGGCGAGCGATCGTCCTCGATTCATAAGCCCGCTCTTGATCAACTCCACGCCATGCCGGCCGAAGAACCAACCGAGGGTGACCGAGGTCAGGACGATCAGCGCCGAAATGGAAACGGTGAATTTCCACGGCAGCCCGGCCTTAAATTTCATTGAGAGCGCCAATGACGTTTCCCTCTTACTTCAGGACGACGGCCCCTTTGAGCCGGTTGGCCGGGATTTTGAGTCCGATGATCTCGGCCGTATTCAGATTGACGTGCAGCGTGGCTTTTTGCGGCGTTGTGATCGGCAGGGACGAAGGGCGATCGCCGGTCAGAATCTTGGCGGCCAGCCCGCCGCACTGGGCCCCCACCTCCTGGTAATCGGCATCCAACGCCAGGAGCGCTCCCGCCTTCACGAAGGCTGGGGACAACCCCATAAAAGGGATTTTGTTTTGCAGCGTGTGCAGCAGGATAACTTTCATCGAGCCGGAGGAGAAAGCGGTGCTGTCCGCCACGGACCACAAAGTATCGGCGCTCTTATCCAGCGCGCGGAGCGCCTCCGGCACTTTCTCTTCCGAGTTGATGGCGGCGCCGACAAGCTCGAGTCCCATTTCCCTGGCGATCCTTCTGGCTTGCAGAACCACGCTCTCGGTTTCTTGGGGGTTGTAGATGACGCCGATTTTTTTCGCCGACGGAACGATCGAACGCAGGGCCTCGAACTGGGCCTGAATGGGAATGTCGAGAGAGGCGCCGGTCAGGTTGTTGCCCGAAGCGTCCATCGAGCGCACAAACCCGCTCGCCAGCGGGTTCAACACCATGCAAAAGGTGACCGGGATGTCTTTGATGGCCTTGGATATCTGGGAGGTGGCGGCCGATCCGAGCGTCACGATCAGACGGGGATCTTTTTTTCTGATGTCCGCCAGAAGACCGCTTTTCTCCTGGCCGCCCTCGGGCAAAAGGTATTCGCCGATAATCGGATCGTAGCCGCTCTCTTTGAGAGTGCGCCGAAGGCTTTTCAGAGCGATCTCGTAAGGCTCTACTTCACGGCTTTTGACGACGACAACGAGATCTCTGGCGAGAGTAACGGGCACGCTCGAGAGGAAAACGAGCAAGCAAACGCAAAGGCGACAAATGACTTTTACCACACGGCGAGTCCGATAAATTATCCCACATTTAAAAGCTTAGGCGAAGTGCCCCGCTGATCCTACGGTCGATGATGTCACCGCCGACAACCTCGCGATGCCTATCGTTGAACAGGTTAAAAACTCCAAGGCTCAGGCTTCCCTTGGTCCCCGGCAGCTCGAATTTGTAGCCGAGGCGGAGATTCACCAGCGTATAGGAGTCGGCTTTGCCGGCGCGCTCACCCGTGCTCCGGCCAACGCCGTTGACGAAGACATCCGCCTCGAAGCTCTTGGGCAACGTGAAATTCAAGCCGACGTTGCCCTTGTGCGGAGATCCGACCCCCAGGAGTTGGCTATCGAGGCGCCGCTCCTGGTAGGAATAGTTCATAAACCCTTTGAGCCAGTCGGTCAGCAGAAACTCGAAGCCGATCTCACCGCCGAAGATCGAACCTCCATTTCCAGTCGCTACCGCCAGCGTCCCCGGGATGGTCGGCACGACGCCCAGGCTCACCTTATCCAATTGATTATAGAACAGGTCGATCCTCGCTTTCAGCCTCTTAAACAGCAAGGTTTGATAGCCGAGCTCGTAAGCGATGACCTCTTCGGCCGGCAAATCCCGGCTGCCCCTGACCGTCACCGGGCCGACCGTCAGGTTGACAAAATTCTCCACGATCGAGGGGTTGCGGTAAGCTCTGGATACCGAGGCGCGGAACGTATGGTTCTCCCAAGGGGTATAAACAACGCTGCCGCGCGGAGAGACATGCACTCCCGCCTCCGGGTGGGTGTCCACCCGCACCCCTACGGTGAAGGTCAGGTTTTCCATGGGACTGTATTCGTCCTGGAGAAACGCATCGAAGAAATGCTGTTCTTGCTTGGCGCCGGTGAGTAGAGGCGCATCAAAACTGCTGAACCGGTAGCCCGCCCCGCCTGTCAGGACGTTTTTGTCGCCCAGCTTCACGCTATGCTGGGCTTCCAGCTTGAATGAGTCGCTCAGGACAGAGACCGGCTTGGGTAGAATGTTGAACGGAACTTTTGGCGGCATCGGCCTCGTGGTCATAAAAAAATCGAAGCGGTCCCAGCCGGACTGAAACTTGAAGTCGCCGAGGGAGTA
>MGSS01000103.1 GCA_001798595.1 Deltaproteobacteria bacterium RIFCSPLOWO2_12_FULL_60_19
CCGCGCCATTTCGACTCCGCGCTTCTGGAGATCGCTCACCGTGTCGTCAAAGCTGTCCGTTTCCAGGCAGAAATGAAAGCCCGTCATCGAGCCGTCCGACTTATGCGTCAACTCCAACACGGTGTCGCCGAGCTTGAGATAGGCGATCTGCATCCCGCCGCCCGCCTCGTGCTGAAAGTAGTGCTTGAAGCCGAAGTGCGTTTCGTAGAAGTCGATCGACCTTTCAAGGTCGCTCACATGCAGCGCAACATGGTCGATTCTGCGGAACATCGAAGCCTCTTTTAGAAAGCATAGTCCCAGCCGTTGGTGGTTTGCAAGAGAGGGTTGGAATAGACAGTAGGATTCTGCTGAAAAACCCTCCGTTCATCCTTCGAGAGCCTCAGGACGAACGGTGGAGCGGTTGAGATCATTGGAGATTTTCCGTTCATGCTGAGCCTAGTCGAAGCATTCTTAGGGTTTTTCAGCAGAATCACAGTAGCAGTGGAAAAATCTTCTGGTACGCGTAAAATGCTGAAAGGCGCATGGTTTGTTTATGCCCGTCTATCGTTTGACCGACGAAATCGCTTTTCCTCCGCCGGTGCACGCGGCGCCGGACGGCCTGCTTGCGGTGGGCGGCGATCTCTCGCCGCAGCGGCTGCTGCTTGCCTATCGGTTGGGTATCTTTCCCTGGTATTCCGAAGGCCTTCCCATTTTATGGTGGTCGCCCGACCCAAGACTGGTGCTGGAGCCCCAGGAGTTGCGCGTTTCCCGGCGCCTGCGCCGGGTTCTGAAAAAAGGCGTCTTCCGTATCACCTTCGATCAAGCATTCCCCTCTGTGATTCACGCCTGCGCCACTGTTCCCCGCAGAGAACAGGACGGCACCTGGATCACGCCGGAAATGGAGCAGGCCTACGTCCGCCTCCACGAGCTGGGATACGCCCACTCCGCCGAGAGCTGGCGGGACGGCCGGTTGGCGGGCGGGCTTTACGGCGTCTCTCTCGGCAAATGTTTTTTCGGCGAGTCGATGTTTCACTACGAGACCGATGCGTCAAAGGCTGCGTTTACGACGCTGGCTCGCCACTTAAAGAACTGGGGCTTTCAGATGATCGACGCGCAGGTGACGACGCGCCACCTCTTAAGCCTTGGAGCTAAGGAGGTGCCGCGAAGAGTCTTTCTCAAAAAACTGGCAGAGGCGCTCGTATTCCCCACGGTCAAAGGCAAGTGGGAAGCCGACGTGGAGGATACGTTTTAGAAGCGGGAGGGGAGGCCGCGTTCTGGAAACGTGGGGAAAATCCGTCTATGCTATGGACGGATTTTGTGTCCAGGATTCAGCGGAGGGATAAATGGCCAAGGTCAAAGAGGCGTTCACGATGAAGTACCAGGGAAATAAGACCGCACCGATTGTCGAGGTTTCGTTCTCGGCGGGGGAAGAGGTCGAAGTGGTTAAGGAGTGGAAGAACGACGCCTACCTGGTGAAGAAGGACAACCAGGTTTTCAACGTCCCCAAAAAATTCCTGACCTGAGCTAACCTTGCGGGCAGCGGCCGTTGGCGAGGTGAGAGTCAAAGTCCGCGCGGAATAACCTGAGCGCGCTTTCAATCGGCGGGCCGGGCATGTTGACGAGGTTGCAGAAGCCCTTGCCTTTGTTGAAGGCGATTACTTTGGCGAATTGATCGAGGATCGGCTGCCCGCCTTGCCCCTGCTGCACTTTTTTCAACATCGCGGCAAGCATGTTGGTCTCCATCCGGCAGGCCGGGCATTGCCCGCAGGATTCCACAGAAAAGAACTCCGCGATCCTGAGCGTCTCCTCGACGATGCAGCTCTCCGTCGTGATCGGATGCACCACGCCGCAGCCAATGGCCGATCCGGCTTGCCGCACGGAGTTGTGATCGAGCGGGATATCTATTTTCTCGCCCGGTAGGTAGGCGGATGACGGCCCGCCCGGCTGAATCGCCTTGATCCGGTTGCCGCTTTTCACTCCGCCGCCGCAGTCCTCGATCAAATAACGGAGCGGCGTGCCGAAGGGCAGCTCGTAGACGCCGGGCCGATGGACCTCTTCGTTCATAGAAAAAATCATCGTTCCCGGACTCTCGGCGGTGCCGAACGAGCGGTACCACTTGGCGCCGTGGGCGATGATCGGCGCCACGTTGGCGAGCGTCTCGACGTTATTGACGGCCGTTGGCTTGCCGAAAAGCCCCGCAGTCGCGGGGAACGGCGGCTTCTGCCGCGGGAGGGGCTGTTTTCCTTCAATGACCTCGAGAGCGGCGGTGTCTTCACCGGCCACGTAGTTGGCCGGCGCCGGTGAAAGCAGAATCTCCAGGCTGAAATCGCCGCCGGCGTTGATTTTCTCTCCCCAATAGCCGGCGGCTTTCGCTTCGGCCAGAGCGTCGCTCATGCTGCGCGTAGCCTCTTCGTATATGGCGTTGATGTAGAGGTAGGCTTTGGACGCTTTGACCGCGTAGGAGGCGAGAATCAAACCTTCCAGAACCAGGTGGGGAAGATTCTCCATGAGGAGACGATCCTTTTTGCTTCCGGGCTCGTCTTCCCCGCCGTTCAGAACCATATAATGCGGCGTTTCCGTGGACTCCGCCGTGAAGGCCCACTTTTTGCCGGTAGGAAAACCCGCGCCTCCGCGTCCCCTGAGACCGGAGTCGGCGATCTCTTGAAGGATCTGTCCGGGAGAGAAACCCTTAAGCGCTTGCGCCAACGCCTCGTAACCGCCGCGGGCGCGATAGGCCTGGAGGTTCTCTCTCCCTTCCACCACGCCGCGTGGAAAAAGGATGCCCTGCATCGGTTAGAAAACTCCGGTGTCGAGAAGCTGGTAGATCAGCTCCTTAAGCGAACCATCGATCGTGTCGAGGCGCGTCACGTTCGGCCCGCCTGCGAGATGGCCCATGATATCGTCCAAATCCCCTTTTTTCACGCCGGCGTACCAACTCTTCTCGGGGTAGAGGACAACGTTCGGTCCTTCCTGGCAGGCGCCGAAACACAGGTAGGGCCTGACCTCCAGATCGTCGATGCCCTGGTCCTTCACTCTTTGCTGGAGCTCTTTCATAAGCTCGTCGGCGCCACGATTTTTACAATCGACGTTTTGGCAGACAAGACAGATCCTCTTCACTCGTCTCTCCTTACAGCTAAAAATAAACGGACAACCGCCGCACAGGTCAATTCATCTGCAAGACCCAATCCCTTTGCTTCATGATCTCGCTGAGAACCCGCTCGTCCGCTTCCGTGGGCAGAGCCTCGGCCAAATGTTTTTGGTACGCTTCGGCCGAGAGGAGATCGCCTTTGACGCTGTAGGTCTGGCCGACGAAATTGCCGATCGAGCGGTTAAACTTGAGGTCGGGTGCGTAGAGCCGCGGCTGGTCCGGCGGGAGAAATTGGTTTAGCGCGTCGATCAGCTTTTGACACTCGGCCATATAATGAGTCCTGGCCAAATCGTTGAGCCTTCCTTTGTCCGCCGGGGTAATGGCTTCGTGTTCGTCGTAGCGTCCCTTGAGCCCCCACACGTAAGCCCAGTTGGCGGACGACGAATGGTCGGTGCCGAACAGGTCATAGGCGGTGGAGAGCCACTTGTTGAAATATTTTTGCACGATCGGCACCGGAATCTTACCTGCCCGGACGATCCGCGTGAGTCCGGTATTGCCGGTAAACATGTGGAAGAACTCTTCCTTGAGCATGGCGGTGACGCTTTGCGCCAGGGGAGCGAAAGAGGAATGGCTCAACATGGTGAGTTGGTACTTGCCGTCGCGGTCGACGAACTGCGTGTAGGTGAAAAAATCGAGCCAGTTGTTGACCGGCGCGTTAAAAGAGCCCAACAATCGGTTCCCCTGAGAAGCCCTGCGCTCCAGCATTTTCTGCGCCTCCAGCTTTCCGGAGTCGCCGAAATAGGCGACCAATAGATAACACATCTGCCAGCCGTGCCGCATCTCCTCGCTGTTGACGCGGATCAGCGCCTGGCGGTCGTAGTCGGTCGGGGCGGTGTCGAGCAGATTTCTCTGTTGCTCCACCGAAGCAAACTCCGTGTCGCCCTGGTAGACGATTAAGTTGAGCAGGGCGTCGCGGATCGACTGATTCGGGATCTGCCCGGCCGTCTCCCACTTGCGCTGCCCCATGAAATCCCCGAACTCGATCCCGGGGGAATGGTTGTCCCCGAGCTTGGTCTCGAATTTATAATCGCCAAGCAACTGTGGGTCGTAGCCGATGTCCTTTTGCCACTGGCGGAAGTAGTCCACCCAATCATCAAACGTCGCTATTCTTGCCATGTGCGTTCCTTTCCGATCGTGTATAGTTCGAACGATCGTTAGAATAGCCTATCCCGCGCACAAAAGCAAGCCCGCCAGCCAACCATTTGCTTCAGCCCCTAATGATAGAGTTCGAGCAGTTCCACCAAGCCGAGATCGCGCATCTGCTCGAAGAGGTATTTTTTGATCTCTCCCACGGTGTCCATTTGCAAGGCGATCTGCGCCGCTGTCTTAGCCTCCTGATACGCAACCGAACGAATGATCCTTTTTACCACGGGGATGTAGAGCGATCCCATGCTGAACTCCTCCAACCCCATCCCCAAAAGCAGCAACGTGCAGAGAGGGTCGCCAGCCATCTCGCCGCACATGCCGACGCGCTTGCCCTGTATTCTCGCCGCCTCGATCGTCTGCGTCAACGCAGCCAGGACCGCCGGATGAAGCGGCTCGTAGAGGCCGGCGACTTTGTGATTGCTCCGGTCGACGGCCAAAATATACTGAATCAGATCGTTGGTTCCGATGCTCAGAAAATCGACCTCGCGAAGCATCCGAGAGGCCAAGTGGACCGCCGAGGGAACCTCCACCATCACTCCCAGCTCCATTCGACGGTCGAACGGGACCTCATTTCGCTCCAGCTCGTCTTTGACCTCGGCGAGGATTTCCTTGACTTTCAACACCTCCTCCAAACTGGTGACCATCGGAATCAGCAGCCGAACCCTCCCGAGCGCGCCCACGCGGAGAATGGCGCGCAGCTGGGCTTTGAAGATTTCGGTCATTTCAAGCGAGACCCGGATCGAGCGCCAGCCGAGGAATGGATTGGGCTCCACGGTAGCGCGGCGCATATAGGCCGGGTATTTGTCCGCCCCGATATCGAGCGTGCGAATCGTTATCGGCTTTCCGTCCATGCCCTCGACCACCCGGCGGTAGAGCGCGAACTGCTCCTCTTCGCTCGGGAAATCCCGGTGCGTGAGAAAAGGTATCTCGGTGCGATAGAGGCCGATCCCCTGGGCGCCGTGCAGGTGAGCGAAGGCGATGTCGCTCAGCAGGCCGACGTTCGCGTAGAGCGCGACCCGCCGGCCGTCCTGCGTCTCAGCCGGCGAGTCATGCAACTCGTTTAACTCCTTATTCAGCGCCTGGTAGTCGCGTTCGAGTCGATCGTATTCGCGAACCACTTCATGGCTGGGATTGATGTAAACCACGCCTGAATTGCCGTCTACGATGAGCGAATCGCCGGCCCGCACGTTCTCCATCACTCCCTCCACGGCGACCACGCTCGGAATCTCAAAAGACTTGGCCAGGATCGAGGCGTGCGAGGTCGCCCCGCCGGTCGCCAGGACGATGCCGCGAAAATGGTCTCCTTCAATCAAGCTCAGATCGGCCGGGGAGAGATCTTCCGCGACCAGGACGGCGCCCTTGGGCAAGACCGGCTTTTCTTCGTTCGTCCCGGAGAGATTTTCCAGCAGCCTCTGGGCGACATCTTTCACGTCGGCGGCGCGCTCCCGCAGATATTCGTCCTCGATCCGGCTGAAGGAATCGAGGTGCTGCTCGAACACGCTGCTCACGGCGTACTCGGCGGTGTAGCGCTCTTTGCGGATCTTGGTCTCGGCCTGTTCGATCATCGTCGGATCTTCCAGGATCAGACGGTGGACGTCGAACAGGGCCCCTTCCTCTTTGGAAATCAGCTGGCTCATGCGCTGTTTGAGGTTCTGAATCTGCTCGATCCCTCTCTCGACGGCGCCGCGGAACCTTTCGATCTCGTGTTTAGGATTTTTCGCTCGCTCCTCTTTCACGGAGCTGAGATTCAGGCGGGGCTTGAGGACATAGGCGTTGCCCCGGCCGAAGCCGGGCGAGACGGACAGGCCGGCCAGGCGGCCCCGCCATCGCTGAGTCGCGCCGCGACCGATACTCTCCCGGTGCTTGCCTTCGTAAGAACGGAGCCGGCGCAGGGCATCCACCATGCCTTTGCGGTATTCCTTGCGCTCGCGCTCTTTGTCTTTTAGGGAATCGATCAGGCGGGCCTGGATGATGATGCTCGAGGCCTGCGCGGAAATCGCCTTGAGCAGGCGGATCTCGTCGCGCGAAAATTTTCGGCGGCGCGAGGTCTGGACGACCAGCACGCCGCGCGGCTCCTTTTGCTCGATCAGGGGAACGCCGAGAAAAGAATGGTAGCGCTCCTCGCCGGTCTCGGGAAAATACTTGTAGCGCGGGTGCGCCTGAGCGTCGACCACGATCACCGGTTTCATCTGCTGGATCACCAGGCCGGTCAATCCTTCGCTGATGCCCATCGAAACTTTCCCGACGGACTCTTGATCGAGACCCATGGTGGCGCAGAGCGTGAGGCGGTTTTTCTTTGGGTCAAGGATGTAAAGCGAGCAGACCTCGGTTTCCATCCGCTCCGCCACGATGGCGACGATGTTTTTCAGCGTCTCCTGCAGGTCCTGCGAGTGGCTGACAAGCGTGCTGATGTCTTCGAGAATCAGCAGGTGAGAGCGCGATCGGCGAGAAAATTTTTTGGCCCTGGCCATAACAAACATATTCTATGCGGATTCAGCCGCAAATTACAATTCTGAAGCGCGCGGGCTCGAAGTGTTTTATCCGCCTTCGCAGAAGACCACGGCCACCCGGCCTTCGTAGCCGAAGCTACTTCGGCGGAGTAGGCTAAGCCCGTGGAGGCTTCATTGCGCGGAGAGAAAAGCGCGTTTTTGCCGGCGATGACCCGTGGTCTCGCGGCGCTCGAAGCGGCCGGGGATCTTCTGGCCGCACGGGCAGCGGCCATCGACCAGGCCGTACTCCAGGATGTCGTGCCACGAGCGGCGGATCAGAGCGCGATGGCAGCCGGGGCAGTAAGTCGTCTGCCCCTCGTCGTCGAAAATATTCCCGACGTAGCAGTACTTCACGCCGATAGAGAGGGCAATTTGCCGCGCCCGTTTTAGCGTTGCGGTTGGAGTTCGGGGTTTGTCGGTCATCTTGAAATCCGGATGAAATGCAGTGAAGTGAAGCGGCACGCTGTCGCCCAGGTTTTTGAGCACCCAGTCGCATAGCTGCCGGGTCTCTTCCGGGTCGTCGTTTTCGCCGGGAATCATGAGATTCGTGATCTCAAACCAGATATCGGTTTCGTTCTTGAGCCATTTGAGCGTGTCGAGGACGGGTTCGAGATGAGAGAACGTAAGTTTATGATAAAAGCGTTCGGTAAACGCCTTAAGGTCCACGTTGGCCGCGTCGATGTAGCGATAGACCTCGGGCCGCGCCTCGGGCGTGATATAGCCGGCCGTCACCATGACGCTCTTGAGACCGTTCTCCCGCGCGAGGCGCGAGATGTCGATCGCGAATTCTCCCCAGATCACCGGGTCGTTGTACGTAAAGGCGATGCTCGGAACGTTTTCCGCGAGCGCCAGCTTGACCACCTCTTCCGGTCCGGCGGTTACGCTGTGGGCTTCGTCCAGTTTCGCCTTGCTGATGCTCCAGTTCTGGCAGAAGCGGCATCCCAGGTTGCAGCCCGCGGTGCCGAAGCTCAGCACGCCGGTGCCGGGGAGGAAATGGTTGAGCGGCTTTTTCTCTATAGGATCAACGGCGAAACCGGTCGATTTGCCGTAGCCGAGGGAATAGAGCCGGCCGCCGATATTTTTTCGGATGTAGCAGAAGCCGGCCTGATCTTCGCCGATGCGGCAATAGCGGGGGCAAAGCGTGCAGAGGATGCGGCCGTCCTCTTCCGTGTGCCACCAGAGCGCCTCTTTCATAGCTAAAACTATCCCCCGTTTTTTCCACCTACGCAAGGGGGCGGCCATGTGCTATAAAAGCCGCATGAGCGCGGTCAAGGGTCTCAAGGGCATGCGTCATCTCGCCCTGAAGGTGCGGGATATCCGGTGCTCCAGGGCCTTTTATCAGGACTTCTTCGGCATGAAAGTGGTCTGGGAGCCGGACGCGCAAAACGTCTATCTCTCTTCGGGCTGTGACAATCTCGCGCTACACGAGCTGCCGAAGGGCAAAGAGCCGCCGGCCGCCGAGCAGCTGCTGGATCACCTCGGTTTTGTGGTCGAGAGCATCGAACGGGTACGGGAGCTGGAAACGGAGTTTCGCTCCAAAGAGGTTAAGATCGTCCATCCGTTCAAGATCCACCGGGACGGCAGCGCGTCCTTCTATCTTGCCGATCCGGACGGCATCGTGATCCAGATGCTCTACGAGCCGACGCTCAGCCGCCAGGAGATAAAATAGCCGCAAGAATCCGGGCATAACGCGCGATCCCTATTCGCCGGATCATGAAAAGAAGATCTCAATACACGTTGCTCGCAGGGCTGGTAAGCCTCTCCTTGGCTGCCTCCTCGGCCCTCCCGCCCGGCCCCGCAAGCGGCGGAGCGGGAGCGGCCCAGCCCGCCGTTCGACCCGTCAGGATTCCTTTCACAGAATTCCGATTGAAAAACGGGCTGCGGGTGATTCTCTCCGAAGACCATTCGGCGCCGACCTATTCGATCTGCGTGACCTATAACGTAGGCTCGCGCGACGAGCCGAAGGGGCAGACCGGCTACGCGCACCTCTTCGAGCACATGATGTTCCAGGGCTCGGATAAGGTGGGCAAAGGGGAGCATTTCATCCTGGTCCAGACTTACGGTGGCCGCTCCAACGGCACGACCAACGCCGACCGGACCAATTATTTTGAAACGCTGCCGGCAAACCAGCTCGAGCTGGGGCTCTTTCTCGAGGCCGATCGCATGCGCTCCCTGGTCATCAATCAGGCCAATCTCGACAACCAGCGCCACGCGGTCCAGGAGGAGAGGCGGCTGCGCGTCGACAACCAGCCTTACGGCCAAACGTATGAGGTGGTTATCGAAACGGCCTACGACAATTTCGCCTACAAACATTCCACCATCGGTTCAATGGAGGACCTCAATGCCGCCACGCTCGACGACGCGGCGAGTTTCTTTAAATCCTACTACTCGCCGAGCAACGCCGTGCTCTCGCTCGTCGGCGACTTCAAGGCCGAGGAGGCGCTGGGCAAGGTCAAAAAGTATTTCGAGGAGATCCCGGCGCGCCCGCTCCGCCCCGCGGCGGATATCTCCGAGCCCGAGCAGAAGGGCGAGCGGCGAAAAACCATCGAGGACGCCTTTGCCCAGCGTCCCCGGATCGATATCGTCTACAAAATCCCCCCCGGCAATACACCCGACTGGCTGGCGCTGGAGGTTCTCGGACGCGCGCTGATGTCGGGCCGGTCGTCGCGTCTCTACCAAAAATTGGTCAAGGAAAAAGAGGTGGCGGTGGAGATATCGGGCGGCGCGCAGGAGCGCCGGGGGCCATCGCTTTTCTGGGTGGTGGTGATGGCCCGGCCCGGCAAGGAGCTGGCCGAGATCGAGCGGCTGATCGATGAGGAGATCGGTATTATTGAAAACGAGCCGGTGGCGCAATGGGAGATGGAGAAGGCGCGGATGCAGTGGCGCAGCCGCCACGCCGACCAACTCCGCAGTACGCAGTCACGCGCCGCCCGTCTCGGCCACTATGCGGTTTACTACGACGATCCCTCGCTCCTCAACAGGTTGGAAGAACGGATCGGCCGCGTGACACCGGAGGATCTAAGGCGCGTCGCGCGGTCCTATTTGCGAAAGAGCAACCGGACGGTGGTCGTGACGCTGCCTGCCCCCAAGGCGGCACAACCCGCGCAGTGAGAATCAGAGAAGGGGATGAAGCCACATCGAACCAAAAGGTTGCTTGCTCGATCCTTCCGGGCGCTAGTCCTGAATGGGGTCGCCGCGTCCTGCATGGTTTTCGTTCAGGCATGCTTGCAACAGCTGCCAGGTGCTCCGGGATCGGCGCCCGAAGCTGGTCCATCGAGCAAGGTCGAGCGAAAATATCTGGCGCCGGTTTCCAAAGACGTCCTGCGCGTGAAGCTGCCGGCGCCGGTCGAGGCGACTTTGGCAAACGGCCTGACGGTGTTGATCCTGGAGGATCACCGCCTGCCCACGGTTTCCATGCGGCTTCACCTTGGCGGCGCCGGCGGCCTCTATGACCCTGCGCACTTGCCCGGGCTTGCCGGCGTGACGGCGGAGATGTTGCTTGAAGGGACGAAATCCCGCGCGAGCAGAAAAGTTGCAGAGGAAGTGGAAAGCCTCGGCGCTCATCTCGCCGCATCGGCGCGTTTCGGCGGCGATGCGGCGGCGATTAACGCCTCGGGGCTGAGCGACAACTTTGACGAGTGGTTCGCTCTTGCGGCGGACGTCTTGCTCCACCCGGTCTTTCCGGCGGAGGAGTTGGAACGGCTCAAGCAAAGACTCAAAACCCAGCTGCGCCAGCAGCGCGCCTCGCCGTCGTTCCTGTCCGGCGAGCGTTTTAACCGGGCGGTTTTTGGCAGCCATCCCGCCGCGGTCGTCTCCTCGACGGCGGAGGCGATCGATGCTTTGACGCCGGCTCAACTCGCGCAATGGCACCGCGATCGCTACGCACCGCAAAATGCCATCCTGGGAATTGCCGGCGACGTGCGCGCGGCTGATGTGATTCCCAAGCTCAACCGTTGGCTCGCGGGATGGCGCAGGAGCGAAGCGAAAGAATCTTTGCCCGCCGCTCCCGCTCCGGCAAAGACGAGAAAAGTCTATCTGGTGGACCGGCCCAATTCGATTCAGACGACTCTGGTGATGGGAAACATCGCTCTCGACCGCGCCCATCCGGATTACATACCGATGACGATTATGAATCGGATCCTGGGCGGAGGCTCCGCCGCCCGCCTGTTTCTCAATCTGCGCGAGGAGAAGGGTTACACCTATGGAGTTTACAGCTCGTTCGCCGCCCTCAGATATCCGGGGCCATGGCGCGCCGGCGGCGACGTGCGCACCGAGGTCACCGGCGGCGCGATGAAAGAGTTTTTCTACGAGCTGCGCCGCATCCGCGAGGAGAAGGTCTCGGGCCGCGAGCTCGAAGACGCCAAACGGTCGGTGGTCGCCGGCTTCGCCCTTTCGCTGGAGCAGCCCGCTCAATTGTTGGAGTTCGCGATCGCGCGGAAAATCTACGGTCTGCCGGCCGATTACTGGGACAACTATCCGGAAAAGGTCATGGCGGTTACGGCCGACGAGGTCCAGCGCGTCGCCCGCAAATACCTCGATACGGAAACCGTGCAGATCGTCGCCGTCGGCAACGCCGGCAAGATTCGGGCCGAACTGGAAAAATATGGGCCGGTAGAGCTGTTCGACACCGAGGGCAGAGCGATCAAAGCCGTGCCCTCCCCGTCGTGATTCCCGATCGTGTGCCGCTCTACCTATTCTTTTTCTTCCGCGAAAATCTGTTTCCAGACATTGTCGGCCGCATCTTCGCCGCTGTGAACGCAATCGGCGGTGCCGACTCCGCGGTAGGCATTGCCGGCGAGTTGCAGGCCGGGAAATTTGTCGAGGTGAGTTTTGATTCGCCGGACTCTTTCGAGGTGGCCGACGTGGTACTGCGGCATGGAGCGCGGGTGGCGATTGATGCGGCAGAAAAGCGGCTTGACCCTGATGTCCAATAGCATAGCCAGTTCCTCGCGTACGCTTGCTTCCATTTGCTGATCGTCTTGCTCGTACAGATAGGGCTGCGACGCTCCACCGATAAAGGCCCTCAGCAGCACGGAACCTTGCGGCGCTCTGCCGGCGTATTTCAGGCTGCTGAAGGTGCAGGCGAGGATTTTCCGCGACTCGACGGCCGGCGCAACCAGACCGAAACCGGCAAGGTTATTGGGGATGTCGCTCTCACGATAGGCTAGACTCACAGTCGCCGTCGAGGCGTACGAGATCGCATCCAACTCTTGAGCAAGCTCAGGCGCGAGCATCGATACCAACTTCGCGGCCGTGTAGGCCGGCGTTGCGACGACGACGCCCTGAGCTTCGAGTTTCTCGCCGCTGTTGGTCGTCACGGTCCAGCTCTTCGTCGTCTCATTCCACGCCAGGCTCGATGCCGGGCTATCCAGCCGCACGGCTCCAGCGGGGAGGCGCGCGGCGATCGCGTTCACCAGCTCTTGCATGCCGCCCGCGAGCGAAAGAAAAAGGCTCCAGCGCGCGCCGCTCTGCGGCCGGCTGCGGCGGCGCTTTTGCTCCCGGCGCATCGCCAGGACGACGCTTCGCTGGGAGCGTTCCATCTCTAAGAATCGCGGCATGGTTGTAGCGAGGCTGAGATTTTCCGGATCGGCGGCGTAAATCCCGCCAATGAGCGGCTGCGCGACGCGTTCCAGCACTTCCCGACCAAAGCGCCGCCGCACAAACGAGGCGAGGCTCTCATCGCCCTCGCCGCGCCCGCGAGGTAACAACGGCTCCAGCGCCATTCTAAGCTTGCCGCGCCAGGAAAATAGCGGAGTCCGGATAACCGGCCACAATCGCGTCGGCGCCATGAGCAAAAATCCCTCAGGCAGCGGCACAAGCCCGCCGCGGTGGACCACGAAGACGCTCTGCCGGGCGGAGTTGGTCGAGATCAGCCTGGAAGTAAGACCGAGCCGCTCGCATAACTTCAACGCCCAGGGCTTCTCGGAGATGAAAGAATCGGGGCCGGCTTCCACCAGAAAGTCATCGATACGCTCCGTTCTGATGCACCCGCCGAGGCGCCGGCCCGCCTCAAGCAGGATCACTTCCAGATCGAGCCGTTTTTCCCGGCTGAGTTCCACCAGGCGGTGAGCCGCCGCCAGACCGGAAATGCCGCCGCCGACGACGATGATGCGGGGAGTTGCCATGGTCTCAATGCAAAATGCAAAGTGCAAATTTCAAAATGCAAAGTTCACCGGAAAGGGAATATTGACTTTTACATTTTGCAATTTTCATTTTGTTTTTTTACTTGCCGCAGTTTCGACCACCTCCGCTATCATGCGGATGAAGGTCGGGTGGTCGTTGAGGGATTTAGCCCGGAGAAAACGCAGACCGAGTGATTCGGCGATTCCTTTCGCCTCGATATCGAGATCATAAAGCAGCTCGACGTGATCGGAGACAAAGCCGATCGGGGCGACGACGACTTCGGCCGCGCCCTCCGCCGCGAGATTTTTCAAGGCCGCGCCGATGTCCGGCTCCAGCCACGATTCCTTGGGGCTCCCGCTCCGGCTCTGATAGGCAAGCGACCATCGCTTATGGTTCAGACGCTGAGCAACGAGTGAGTAGCTTTCCTCAAGTTGCGCGCAGTAGGGAGAGCGCGCGGCCATCACTGTGGGAATGCTGTGCGCCGTGAAGAGCAGCGGCGCAGCGGAGCGTTTCGCCTCCGGCAGTTTCGCCAGCTCCGCCCCAATCTGCTCCGCCCACGCCTGAACAAAGAGGGGATGCGCGTGCCAGCCGGGACAAAAGTCTATATCCGGAGCAGAGCCGCCTATCTCCTTCCGCGCCATGGCCACATTATCCTGATAGCGTTTCCAACTTGCCTCGGTCTCGTGCGACGAGAGAATAAAACCGAGAGCGCGCTTCACACCGCCTGCCGTCATTTTTTCGAGCGCCTCGCGGATGGACGGGTTCGAGTGGCGCAGGCCGACGTAAACCGGCAAAGGGTGCCCCTGCTCCTTGAGCAGCTCCTCCAGCGCGCGCGACTGGCGAATCGTGATGTCGTTCAGCGGCGAGCGGCCGCCGACCGCCTCGTAGTGATGCGCGACTTCCTCAACTCGCTCAGGCGGCACCGGGATGCCGCGCAGCACGCGGGCCAGGAACGGACGGATATCTTCCGGCGATGTGGGCCCGCCAAAGGCGAGCAGCAGAACCGCGTCATAGGAAGTTTGCATGAGCCATCTTACCTCGCGCTCAGCTCGTGCACCGCCTCGACCATCGCGATTACGTTTTCCACCGGAGTCTCCGGCAAGACGCCGTGGCCCAGGTTGAAGATATGGCCCGGCCTCCCGCCGGCGCGCTTGAGAATCTCGGCCACCTTGCGGCGGATCTCCTTGGGCGAAGCGAACAGCGCCACCGGATCGAGATTGCCCTGGATTCCCACGTCGTATCCCAGTCGTTCCCAGGCCGCGTCCAGATCCACCCGCCAGTCGACGCCAATCACGTCCCCGCCGGCGGCGCGGAGCAGCCGCAAAAGCCCGGCCGTTCCGGTGCTGAAGTGGATGACTGGAACGCCGGGCGTGATAGCCGCGATGGTCGCTCGCGTGTAGGGGAGGACATATCTCTCGTAATCGTCGGGCGCCAGGCAACCCACCCAACTATCGAACAGCTGCACCGCCTGCGCGCCGGCGGCGATCTGCGCGTTCAAATATTTCGCCAGCGCGTGAGCCAGCCGCTCCATCAACGCGCGCCAGGCGCCGGGATCGGTGTACATCATCTTTTTGGTCCGGAGATAGTTGCGGGAGCCGCCGCCTTCGATGAGGTATGAGGCGAGGGTGAAGGGCGCGCCTGCAAATCCAATGAGCGGCACCCGGCCATCAAGCGCCACGCGACACTTGCGCACCGCCTCGAAGACAAAGGAGAGGGCTTCTGCGGGTTCGAATTCCACAAGCTGCTCGACGCCGGTCCGGCTGCGAACCTGATTATGGATTACCGGGCCGTCGTCTTTCGAATACTCAAGGCCTACGCCCATCGGCTCAAGTATAAGGAGAATGTCGGCGAACAAAATGGCGGCGTCCACGCCGAGGCGCTTCACGGGCGTGACGGTGATCTCGGCGGCCAAATCGGGACGCTTGCAGAGTTCGAGAAAAGAAAATTCCGCCCTAAGTTTTCGATACTCCTGCATGTAACGGCCGGCCTGGCGCATGAGCCAGACAGGAGTGTAGGGAGTTTTTTCCCGGCGGCAGGCGGCGAGAAAGGGATGGTTTGGGCTCGTCATGACTAAAGTAGGTTGTTGCCCAGGCGCTTCAATCTGCAACTGTAGGGGGGAGAACGAGGCAAAGTCAAATGAGGCGCATCCACGATGCAGCACTCGTGTGCGCCTGTTCCGGCAAGGGCCTGCATCTACGGCGGGAGCCGATGCTTTTCTGCTGTTCTGCTCCGAGGTGCCACCGTGTGTTGGTTTTAGTATGTGAGCATCGCCAGAGTCGGACGTCTCCCGCCTCCGACGCAGGCCCTCACCTTCACAGGCGCGTCGCTCCGTCGGGTAAACTTCTATCGTACATCACCTACTTCGGGTGCGTGGTGTGGCGACGCCGATGGCGGCGTCGCCGTATTTCTCGCGGAGAGTGTCGATCCCGCGGTAGAGTTTCTCCCAGGAGCGGCCCTTTTGAGCGTCAAAAAGCGACTCCTGCCCGCGGGAGTCGGAGAGAGAGCCGGCGGTGACGCCGAGCAGCCTCACGGGTCGGCCTGGGGTGAGATTTATTCGCAGGAGGTCGCTCACAACGGCGAAGATCTCGCGATCGAAGCAAGTGGGAGCGCCGAGCGTGCGCGAGCGGGTGATGGTTTTGAAGTCGGAGTAGCGGATCTTCAAAGTGATGCAGCGGGCAAAGCAGCCGTCTTGCCTCAGCCTTCTTCCCACCTCGTCGACCAATTCCCATAAAACGCTCTCCATTTTTTCTCTCTGTTTGAGCGGCCGGTCCAGCGTAGTTTCATTGCCGATCGAGTGGTCGTGGATTCGCGGCTTGCGTTCGCGTTCGTCGAGATCGAAATGCCGCTCGCTGAGTTCAGGCCGACTGAGCAAGTCGCCGATCGTCTTGATTCCACGCCGGGCCAGTTCAGCCTGGGCCTTGGGTCCGACGCCCGGAACCAACTCTATCGGGAGAGGCGAAAGAAAAGATCTTTCCATTCCGCTCAAGACATGAATCAACCCCTGAGGC
>MGSS01000104.1 GCA_001798595.1 Deltaproteobacteria bacterium RIFCSPLOWO2_12_FULL_60_19
CAGCCGGGCCTTCAGCCCTTCCTCTGGACGCAGTTTCTCGGCGCCCTGAACGATAATATTTACAAGATGATCGTCTCCCTGCTCGCCGCGGATATCGGGCTCAGCGAGGGCGACGGGAGCGGCTATCTCTCGCTCGTGCTCGCGATCTATATTTTCCCCTTCTTTCTTTTTTCCGGCTACGCGGGCCACATGGCCGACGTCTTGAGCAAGCGCACGGTCCTGGTCGCGTTTAAGTTTTTCGAGATCGCCGCCATGATCGTCGGCATTTTCGCCTTTCACGCCGGCAGTCTTGCGTGGATGCTCGCCGTTCTCTTTCTCATGGCGCTCCATTCGACTTTCTTCAGCCCGGCCAAGTACGGCATCCTGCCCGAGATGCTCCCGGAAAAAGAGCTGTCGCGCGCCAACGGCCTGCTCGAGATGACCACCTTTCTGGCGATCATCCTGGGCACGTCGCTCGGCAGCATGATGGTGTTCGCCTTGAAGGACAAACCCGAGTGGATCGGAGTGGTGCTGACCGGTGTCGCCATTTTAGGGACCGTCACCAGCCTGGGGATTCCCAGGGTACGGCCGTCCGGCGCGAGCCACCCGTTTCAATGGGACCCCTGGGCCGAGATTCGCGGCGGCCTTGAGCGCCTCTACGGCGACCGGACGCTTTGGCTCACGGTTCTGGGGATCGCCTATTTCTGGTTCCTGGGCGCGCTCCTCCAAACCGACCTGATCCTGCTGGGCAAAGAGGTGATGCGGCTCGACGAGCTGAGCATCGGATTGCTCGCCACGTTTCTCGCCGTGGGAATCGGCGTCGGCAGCATCGCCGCGGGACGCCTGTCGGGCGACAAAGTGGAGCTGGGGCTGGTGCCGCTCGGCGCCGTCGCGATGGCGGCCTGTTCCGTCCTGCTCTTTTTCTCGACTCAGAGCTACGCCGCCACCGCCCTCGCGCTCTCGCTGGTGGGATTTGCCGGCGGGCTGTTCGCCGTGCCGCTGAACGCCCTGCTGCAACAGCGCAGCGGGCGCGAAGAAAAAGGGCGGCTGATCGCCACCAACAACTTCATCAGCACGGGCGGCATCCTGCTCGCCTCCGGAGCGCTCTGGACCGAGCGCGACCTGCTCGGCATCCCGGCCGACTGGATCATTTTAATACTCGGCCTCCTCACTCTCGCCGCGACGATTTATATTTTGACGATCCTGCCCGATTTTCTGATCCGCTTCACGCTCTGGCTGCTTACCCACACGATCTATCGCATCCGTATCGTCGGCCAGGAGCACGTTCCGTTTCGCGGTCCGGCGCTGCTGGTCTGCAATCATCTCTCCTACGTCGATCCGCTGCTCGTCAGCGCCTGCGTGCAGCGCTTCATCCGCTTTCTCATGTACCGTCCCTACTACGAGATCAAGTGGCTCAACGGGTTCTTCCGCCTGATGAAAGCGATACCGGTGTCGGCGCGCAACCGAAGGGACATCGTCGAATCGCTCGTCCGCGCGCGCGAGGAGCTGGAGCAAGGGCACGTGGTCTGCATCTTCGCCGAAGGCGCGATCAGCCGCACCGGAAACCTGCTGCCGTTCAAGCGCGGCTTCGAGAAAATCGTCGAAGGGCTGGACATCCCGATCATCCCGGTTCATCTCGACCGCTTGTGGGGAAGCATCTTCAGTTTCAAAGACGGACAGTTTTTCTGGAAGTGGCCGGAGCGGCTTCCCTATCCCGTCACGGTCTCATTCGGCGCGCCGCTCTCTCGCTCCGCCACCGCCCACGAGGCGAGGCAGGCGATCGCGGAGCTGGGCTGCGCCGCGGTGAGCCACCGTCGCGAAGCCCGCGACCTCTTGCAGCTCCGGTTTCTGAAGACGGCGAAGCGACGGTGGTTCTCGTTCTGCATGGCGGATTCGAGCGGCAAGGAGTTGACCTTCGGCGGCGCGGCGACGGCGAGTTTGTTGCTTGCTCGTTGGATAAAGAAGCGGTGCAAAGACGAAACGATGGTGGGACTGATGCTGCCGGCCTCAGTCGGCGGCGCGCTCGCCAACATCGCCGTTTTGCTGGCCGGAAAAGTTCCCGTCAACTTGAACTTCACGGCGGGCGGCGAGGCGATCGCCTCGGCGATCCGGCAATGCGGCATCCGCACGATTTTAACCTCGCGGCTGTTTCTCTCGCGCGCCAAGCTCGACGATCTCGACGGCATGGCGTTTGTCGAAGAGGCAATGCAGCAGATTACGCCACGAGAGAAGATCGTCGCCGCCGCGGGCAGCCTGCTGCTCCCCGCTCGATGGCTCCAGGCGCTCTACGGCGCGGGCAACCAGAGCGCCGCTTCGCTCGCGACGGTGGTCTTCTCCAGCGGCAGCAGCGGCGCGCCCAAAGGCGTGATGCTGTCGCACCACAACATTCTCTCCAACGTCGAAGGGATCGCCCAGATCTTCTGGGTCACGCACAAAGACCGGATGATGGGCGTGTTGCCGCTCTTTCATTCGTTTGGATTTACCGGCACGCTCTGGTTCCCGCTGATCACCGGCTTCGGCGTCGCCTATCATCCGAATCCCCTCGACGCCAAAACGATCGGCGAGATGGTGGCCAAGTACAATGCAACGATTCTCATCAGCACGCCGACCTTCTACGCCGCCTATCTGAAGCGCTGTTCCAAAGAACAGTTCGCGTCCCTCAGATACGCCGTGGCCGGCGCCGAGCGGCTGCGCGAGCCGCTGGCGCACGCGTTCAAAGAAACTTACGGCATCGACCTGCTGGAGGGTTACGGCTGCACAGAGATGGGGCCGGTGGTGTCGGTGAACATTCACGATGTCGAGGAAAGCGACGAGCGCCAGCGCGGGCTCAAGCCGGGCACCGTCGGCCATCCGCTTCCCGGCGTCGTCGTGCAGTTGGTCGATCCCGAAAGCCGCGCGCCGCTATCCAACGACCAGGAGGGGCTCCTGCTGGTGAAAGGCCCCAACCGCATGCTCGGATATATCGACCAGCCGGAGTTGACTAAAGACGCGTTTCACGACGGCTGGTACGTCACCGGCGACATCGCCTCGATCGACGAGGCGGGCTTTATCCGCATCACCGACCGGCTGTCGCGCTTCAGCAAGATCGCCGGCGAAATGGTGCCACACGGCAAAGTCGAGGAAGCGGTCAACCGGATTTTAGGCGACCACGCTTGCGTGGTGGTCTCGATCCCCGACGAACAGAAAGGCGAATGCCTCGCCGTTCTGTACGCTCACAAAGAGATCGCACCCGACGAGCTGTGGGACCGGTTGAATCAGACCGATCTCCCCAAGCTCTGGCTGCCGCGAAAAGAAAATATCCACGCCGTCGCTGAGATCCCGCTGCTCGGATCGGGAAAGGTGGATCTCACAAAAGCAAAAACGATTGCGCTCGAAAAAGGCGGCCTATGAAGCGGACTTTTTCGCCGCCATTTGTTGCATGCCGCTGAGTCGCATGATAGAAGCCATCCCATGGGAGGACTGAGCGTGGATTACGAAGAGCTGGCGGAAAAAGCGCTGCGCGGCGAGTTGATCGAGCGCGAAGAGATGCAGGCGGTGCTCGACGCGCCGGATGAGGATTTACCGGAGCTGTTGAGCGCGGCCTTCAAAGTGCGCCACCACTATTTCGGCAAGCGGGTGCAGATTCACATGCTGATGAACACCAAGAGCGGCCTCTGCCCCGAGGATTGCCACTACTGCTCCCAGTCTTCCGTCTCCCACGCTCCCATCGACAAATATCCCCTGCTGCCCAAAGAAAAACTCATCGACGGCGCGATCAAGGCCAAGGCCGCCGGCGCGGTGCGCTTCTGCATGGTCAACAGCGGCCGCGGGCCGACGAACAAGGAGCTGCGCGAGCTGGCCGAGGTCGTGCGCGACATCAAGAGCCGGGTCGACATCAACATCTGCTGCTCTCTGGGTTTGATGGACGAAGAGGACGTGGAAATCTTAAAAGAAGCCGGCGTGGAGCGGATCAATCACAACTTGAACACCAGCGAGCGCCATCATCCCAACATCTGCACGACGCACACGTTTGCGGACCGCGTCGACACGGTGAATAGCGTCAAATCCGTCGGCCTCTCTTCCTGCTGCGGCGGGATCATGGGCATGGGGGAGACCGACGAGGACATCATGGACCTGGCGCTGTCGCTGAGAAAGCTGGGCGTCGATTCGATCCCGGTGAACTTTCTTCATCCGATCGACGGCACGCCGTTCGGCGGGTTGAATACCTTGACGCCGCAGCGCTGCCTTAAAATCCTCTGCCTCTTCCGCTTCGTGAATCCCGAGAAAGAGCTGCGCGTGGGCGGCGGCAGAGAGCGCAACCTCCGCTCGCTCCAACCGCTCAGCCTCTATCCGGCGAATTCGCTTTTCGTGAACGGCTATCTGACGACGCCGGGGCAGGAGGCGAGCGAAGCTCATCAGATGATCGCGGACCTGGGCTTTGAGATCGAAGACCGCCTGCCGAACGGCTCCTCTCTCACTTCCACAGCGTAATCAGCAGCACCCCGCCGACAATCATGGCGGCGGAGCAGACGATTCGGAGCGTCACCCTCTCGACATCCCGCAAAAACAGCGCGCTGAAGATCAGCGAGAAAAATGGCCCGGTGCTGCTGATGGGAATGACCACGGAGACCTTGCCCAGGTCGAGCGCGTAGTAGATGCAGGTCATACCGAGGCTGATGGTCACGCCGGAAGCGAGAAACCACCAGAAACACTGCCGGTTCATTTTCCAGGTCGCTTCGGTTTTTTCGACGTACCACAAAGTCAGGATGGACACGACAAGCGATGAGGACGCGGTCACCGCCGCCGCGAGAAACGGGTGCGGCACCGCGGCCAGGCCGAACTTGCGCACCACTTGAGACGCCCCCGCGATCACCGAGGCGGCGATCGGGTACCAGAGAAAGACCGCCGAGCCGGTGAGCTGCATCGAGCCGCTCCGCCACGAAAGCAGGGTGATTCCGGCGATAATCATCAGCGTCGCGACGACGATCGGCAAGGTGATTTTCTCGTCGAGAAAGACAATCGCCATCAGCGCGCTGAACAGCGGCGTCGTGGCGCGCACCGGGTCGGTGATCGCGACGCCCAGCGTCTCGATGCCTTTGTAAGTGAGCAGGCGGGTCAAGCCCGGCTGAAAAAATCCGACGGCGACGAAGATCAAGATCGAGGCGCTGGTGAGGGACGACAGCGGCGCAAACAGAAACGACATGCCCCAGAGAAAGACGATGTTGATCAGCAGGCTGCTGATCACACCGGTCGCCGGATTGGAGGTGCGCAGCGCTTTTTTCGCAAGCACGTTGTGCAACGCGAACAAAAACGCGTTGGCGAGAGCGAAGGCTTCAGCAGGCATGGAAATCTTTCGTCCGCGCCTGTGGGAGAGGAACAAAAAAGGCAGGCATCATTGCAAGCCGCGGTTCCCGACAGGAGGTTTCCCGTCGGATTCAGCCAGCTATACAGAGTTTCAGGAGAAAGGGCAATAAAAACAGAGATGAAGAGGCTCTCTGAAGTCAGCGCTCCGAGGAAGAATCAATTTGCGGACGTGAAGCACGCAGGGGTATATCTGTCGCGAAATGCCCGGTCATTTTCTCTGGAGTTGATCTCTGTACTGCTTGATGGAAAATTTCGGCAAAACAGGCTGGTAGATAGTTACAGAGTCAACTCGCTCACTGGCTCTGTTTATTTCGAAGTCTATTCCCTGGCTGGGATATTTTATCAGGATTTTGTCCGATTTGACGTCGGTCTCTCCTTTCCCGTAGAAGCGCAAGACGTCGGCCATCTTGCTGTTTTTTATCCTCAGCAGGCTCACCCCGAGGACGAAGGCGGAAGACGAAATCTTGATCCGCTCTACCGTCTTTTCAGGACTCGTCCCGCCGCTCCTCACTTCGAGCAAGGGAGAGATATTTTTCGGCTGGGGATAACCGATCCGGACATCGTCGACGCCCTTGCCCGGATACACGATTCCCTCGCGCGCAAGAGAGGGTCCGGCGCTGCAAAGAATTGTACCCCACAGCGACATGCACAGGATGAACTTTTTTAGCACTCGTCGGTTACTCATCCTTTGGCTCTTTCCCCGTCATCAGGACGGGCCCTTTGGTCCAGCCCGCAACATCTTGATAATCGTCTGATTGTCGTTGATACCGGCGGGCTCGACGAGCATGAACTTGTAGCTTTCTCTATCCAGGACGAGAATTTGAAGCCCGGCGCTCCCGGAATCCTGCCCGCCGGCGATCGCGCCCACGATGACCTCCTTTCCCTTCGTCGGACCCAGGAGATACAGCGAGGCGTTCTTGTCCCATAACTCCTTGAGCTTCTTTTTGATCGGATTGTTCAGGTCGTCTGCAAAAATAATTTCGTTGAGCTTCTGGACTTTGAACTCGAATTTGTAACGGCCGTACGCCGTGGGCAGCGTGACAACGATCGTGATAAACAACAGCACGATGAGAAAAAAGTATCCCACCTCGACATGGGAAAACTTGAGCAGATTGGGGATGTTTAAGAGGATGTACGCCACCAGCCCCAGCAGCACCCAGAATGAAAAAGAGAGGAGCACGCTGCCGAAGCGCAGAGGTCTCAGATCCACCAGCTCGCCCATTAATCGGTTAAAGTCCCGATCGTCGCTCTTAAAGAACTGCGTGACGTTCTTCCAAAGCGTTTTTGTCGACAGCACGGCATCGTTAACCCTCTCGTAGTTTGCCGGGATAACGACCAGCGACAAATAGTCCTCGCCGCTTTCCCGATGAGCGTTCAGCAGCTTTCGCACAAGCAACGCGGAGTGTTCCAAGCTGTCGTGCAGTTGTTGATAGAGCTTCCGGCTCAGGCGCAGCTCCATGAGCACCCGGGCGGTTTGAGATTTTCTCACTTCCTCGTCGGACCCGAAAGTCGCCGGCTCTTTGACGCCGAATTCCTGTTGAAACTGCTCGATCCCCGCCGAGAATTCCCCCCCGCTCGGGCCGTCGCCGTACAACTCAAACAGAGACTGCGACAGCCAGGACCGCGTCTGCGTCTCCCCGGAAATCAAGCCGTCGTAAAAGATTTGCTGGGGAAAATTCGCGCGACCTGCGGCTTGCGGGATCAACTTGAAAACCAGCGATTGTTTTTTATCGACATAATCCAGAGTTCTTTGAAGCTGCGCCTCGTAGGCGTCGATCGATTTGGACAAGTTTTTGACTCCGAGGTCGGACGTGAGCATGAGGCTGGCGCCTAAGGCGAGCGCCAGGAAAAGAACGTAGTGGATCGCGTGTCCGCGGAGCCGGATAACGATCCACGGCGCGGCGTCCACGATCCGGGTCGCAGCGCGCACGATCCACGGCTTGCCCGCCGACTCTTTCGACTTGTCCGCCGGCCCTTTCGACTCGTCCGCGGCGTAGGGTCCGACCGGCATCAGGGCGATGACCAGCGCCGTTGCGGCGAGGAAAAGAAGCAGCAAACGCCAGTCCTGAAAAAACGTGAAGATGTCCTGAAAGAATTGATAGCCCGCTTCGTTCACGTATTCGTCGGTGTACCGGATCACGCCGTAGAGATTGTAGGCGCGGAGGCGGGCCACGATAACGGCGTTGCCGATCCAGAAAAAAAGCAGCGCCAGGCTGCCGAAACTGCCGAAGATCACGCCGAGACTCTTCAACAGCTCGACCACGGGCTGGAGGTCGAAACCTTTTTCCTTCTGGGTTGGGTCGCCGTCCGCCATACGTCACCGTTTCGCGTTCCAGGTGAGATGGGCCAGACCGGCGGCCCGCGTCAGGTTGAGGAAGAGGACGTTAAGATCGACCACCAGCAAGTTCATGACGACGGGCGTAAGGGCCCCCAAGCCGCCGATCAAGATTCTTTGATAAGTTTTCATGGAAGAACTCTCCTACTGCGCGAACACCTTGCGCCGGCCTCAGCCGTTGGCATCCCCCTCTTCTTCGCTCATAATTTTTCGTTCCAGTGTGGCCCGAGTCTGACCTTCACGAGACGGAATATTGATCAGGTTGAGAAAAGTCGCGACGTGGGAGCTGACAGCTTTATCTTTCCAATACTTCGTGTGGCCCAGGCCGGGCATGCGTGTTCCCCCCGGAAGTGGCAGGCCGGGCGGAGGTCCGTATCTGCCTAATGCTCCGGGGAAAAACCCCTCGCCTCCCAATGTCTGACCCAGCGGAAAGGCGCCCGCGAGTACCAAGTCCGCGTAGGAGTGTAGCACCACAAGGCGCCTGGGCAGCTCCGCCCCGGGACGGAGTTCCGCCCCGTCATCAACCATGTAGAGGGGAACGGCTGCAGCCATAAGGCAAACGTCTCGAAAAACTACAGGATACGAAACGCCGTCGCCCAGCAGTTCGGTCATCGTTTCAAGGATAACTCGACATCCGAGAGAATGGGCGACAATATCGACTTGCACGAAATCCTGTATTCCCGGGCCACGGAGGCGGCGAAGGAAACGAGCCAGGGACCTGGCGGACTTCTTCGCGTCCCCGATTTCCACGGGATAACTGACGAACGATACCGGTCCGAGATTGGCATCTCCCGGCCAGTGAAACCCCCGGAATCGCCCTTCCGGGTCGTCGCCGATTCCAGGCAGGCTCTCTTCAAGATTGTCAAAGAGATCTTGATAACTGTTGCGAGCCGCCTTGCGGGTGTTGTTAAAACCATGAATCAGGATTGCGACTTGGCTCCGGCCTTGAACCGGCGGTGGCGGCCCTAATTCTTCGACTTCGTCTTTGACGTCGCCGCCCACGCAGCTGGTCCGCACGCTCAACTCCCGCCGGACCGCGCCGCCGATAGCCCGCGTAGGCAGGGGCCTTTCCGTCATCGCCTTCTACCCCGCAGGGTTTCGAGAGCGGTCACCATATCCTTGGCCACGGGCGCGATGAATCCGCCTAGAAATCCGACGAAGAAATACAGCAGCCATTTTTTTCCGAAGAGCGGCTGCTTCAAATGCATGGTAAAGGAGAGCGAGATCAACAGCCCGCTCAGGAGAAAAGCCGCGACCTGATTCCACAGCTTCCAGCGAAAATTCAAGGAGATTTGGAATCCATCGAGATTCCGTTGGACCTGGTGCGAGATCCGATTTCTCGCATCCACTGCCTCTCGCTTCCGCTGTTCGAAGGATGAATCGGACTTGCCCGGGAGCGGGCTGAGCAGCGCGACAAAATCAGTTTTGTCCGCTTGGGACGCCAGGCATAAGAGTAGGTCAAGGTGCTTCTCGGGATAATCGAGAGCGACCTGCGCCGCAGCGTTGATCTGGCCCGACAGTTGGTCTCCCGGAAGGGAGAGAAGGGCTTTTTCGTCTCCCGCAGTTGCAAGACGAAACAGTTTCTCTAAAATTCTTGCAGGGTCAATCCTCCCATCCTTGATGCCTTCCCGCAACTTCGGGTCGAGCAGCTTTGTTACATCTGCGCTCTCCAGGACGTTTTTAACTTCGGCAGACCGAAGGATTGCCTGCGCTCTTTCAAGGTTGGGCGACAACCACACTGCGGAAACCCGGTGACGGTTGAACCAGCGGTGGATCGGGAGAAGGTTTTTGAACGTCTCGATTATCGCCATCGCCAGAACACTGATGCCGGCGAGCGCCGAAAAAAAGCCTAGTGTATTGTCCACCACAAGTTTCAAAAACTCCTCGATCGCCGCGGATGCTTCGTTGGCAAATCCCTGCTTCTTGACCTCTATGATTTGCGTGCTGGAAGCTTTAGCTCCTTTGACGGACACCCTTACTGCATATTTCTTCTCCGGATCGAGGTTCGGCGGCACCTGAACCGAAAGCGATTTTCCGCCCTCGCCAACGTGCGGCCTCTCGGCCGATACTTCGTTGAACTCAACGACGTTCTCCTCCGGCTTTGCGCTAAACCCGGCGCCTCTAATGGTGATGCGATCTCCGGGCACGGCTACGGTCGGCTCGACCTTTTCTATCCGCAGCTTCTCCTGGGACAACCCCACGGAAGCGCAAATCAAGACGACGCCGAAACAAAGAACCCCTATCCAGCCACCGATCAGTTTTTGCATGAGCGGACCTTTCTTTAGAATCGGCGGGTCAGGTGAGTTGAACCGCACTATCTCCTTGGCTGCTTGACCCCATGCCTTTTCGCCCCGAACCGCTGATATCTGATCGCCCGGCGCGCCGCCTTACCTTTGAGCTTGATCTTCATCCGCTCTTCGGCTTGCGTGTCCCCTTTCCTCGAGAAGGTCTCGTGCTCGCCGGTCTGGGGATTGAAAAAGCCGACGTAGCCTCCAGGGTTCACGCCGAAGGACCGGAGCGTCTTTCCGTCGTGGAGGCGCCCGAGGAAATCGTTGCGCCCGCCGACCTCTTCGCCGCCGGTAAAGTAGAGGGGCAGGACAAAGTTAGAGACGTCGATTTCGTCGATCCTGTAGGTCTCCGCCTGGACGGCATCGCACATCTCGTACCAGTGAAAGACATCGGGATTATTGCCGCTCGGATGGGGACCCATCACCAAGAGATTCACTTCCGGGTCGGCTATCAGTTCCAGCGCCTCGTGCGACAGCGTCACGGTCCAGTGTTCGCCGAGCTGGGCGGAAAGTTCGGTGAAGACAAATCCAAACGGGATGCCCGAGTTATTCCGTTCGTGGTAGCCGAGGGCGTTGGGGACGTTGGTGTTGTTCCAGAGATAGAGAACCGCGTCGCCGCGCAGATCGGCTGACTCCTGCGGCTTGGGCTTCGGACCGGTCTTCCCTTCCAGCCGGAGCGTCGCCCCCAGGCTCCAGTACGGCTCGAAGTCTTCCTTGATCTGGCGATTGATCGCCCGAATCGCCCCCTGGACCTGCTCATCGCTGAGCTGGCCGTTGGTATGGTTGATGACGGATATGATCATAATCTCCTCCTCTGAACTAATTGCTGATTTCTGTTTTCACGGGAAGCTCGCCTGCTTTAAGAAACAGCCAATCGAAGACCTTCAAGTGTATTTTTACCGCAACCCAACCGACCGTCGCGACCACCAGAGATAGAGCCAGGCGGCGAGGGACAGATTGTAGCTTTAGCACTCGACGCCAACTCGGAGGAAAGAGGTAAAGTGACGCGTAGGCAAGAAGCGTGAGAAGAGTTATGCCGAGCGCCCTGAAGGTGTTGATCTTATTGTACAGCCCTTCCACTCCCGGCACTCGCTCGCCCGGGTGAACAATCAACAACTGCCACAGCACGAGGGCGCCCAGCAGGACGCCGGCGCCGATGCCTACCCCTTTGAGCCAGGGTAAAAGCTTCCATACTTTGAAGAGCTTATGTGAGCCTACCTGGAGATGCTTAAGGACCTTCTCCGGATCGCTCCTTATCACCTCTCTGATTGCGAGGAAGGTCCAGTCACCGCTCCTGGTGGCTTCTCGATCCTGCGGAGTTGGCGCACTGTATGAAAGCTGGGCGCGTCGCGCGATCTCATTTCCAGACAGGCAATATCCATCGTACATAAGCGAGAACGCCTCTATGTCCGTGAAAGAGTCGAGGTCGGTCCGGATATTCGATAAGTAATAGAACCCGTTATAGTACGTTGGATTTTTGCCTCTAGGATGATCGGGCTTGTGCGCCGGGAAAGAAGGAAAAGCAGCGCTCCCGCGGAAAGAGTCTTTAAGGTGGAAGAAGGCGTACTCCTTCACATTCAGGTGCCTTAACAATCTTTCCCGCAGCTCCTTGCACCTGCCTTGCTGGCCTTCCGGCCCACAGTGTGTGATGTATTCATATCCCTCGTCGCTTAAGAATAGGGCCTCCAGCTCTTGTTCCCGCACACGGTCCATTAGAATATCGTTGGACCGCATCACCACGCTGTAAAAGCGGGGCGAAGGATTTCGTGAATCCTCTGTTTGTCCGGACGCGTCACTACAAATAATATGAGTGTACTGCTCGTCGAATAGGGCCGCGAGCCCCTGGTTATCGAACACGCCCCCGTCCACGAGTTGAACGACTATCTCCTCGCCCGTACTTGTGGTGTAGAGATCATGAATGGCAAACGGATGAAAAATCCCTGGCACGGCAGCCGACGCGGCAACAGCATCGCCGAGAGTCAGGGTCAGGAGCTTTTTCATCTGTGTCGGAGTCGGAGTCTTGCCGTCCTTCTCTTGCGCCTGTCCGTCAAACCTCAACCTCTCTAACCGCCGGTTGTAATCGGTCTTGGGGAAGTCTGAATCCTGGTCGGCAGACGGAGGCTCGCCCACCCAAGAGCTCGTAAACTGCCAGTTGTGGCATGTGTTGAGCGTCGTGGCATTGATCGTGAGGATCGGCACCTTATGATCCGCCCTTTCGTTGTAGCTCTTAACGCGAAACTCCTTGAGCCTGTCCTCGAACGTTTTGCCCGCCAGGTCCGGCGCGAGATCCCGGAGCAGATCATCACACGGAACTATTTTTATATCGCGGAGAAAAATTTCATCAGAGAGCTCAGGTTCCCCCAACGACGGCTTCGCTCTTATCCGGTCCCAGATGCGCTTATAAAAGTGCTCCCTGTAGAGCTCTGCGATGTGGTCGCTCCTGGAATAATCCTCGTGCAGCATCTTGAAGTTTTTCTTGGGATCCGCAAAGGTCAGCGTCCGGATATTCTTCTGAACACCTTCCAAAAATTTATCCTCGAGTTCCTTAATAATTCGTATGTAAGCTGCTCGACTCGGTTTAAGGCCATCGCTCCTTCGGCCTTCAAGAAGTTCTTTCACCATTAGATAGTATGCCGCGCCGATGATTGAGCCGCCGGAAACCGTGGATAGAACCGAGACGCTCTTCAGCAGATCCAACTCGGCAAGGCGTCCCAGAACCCCGATGTGAAACAGCGCCGCACGAAAGCCGCCGCCAGATAGGGCGAGACCGAGCTTACGCTCGCGGGAGTTGAACGGATTTTGCGTCGCTTCCTTGGTTTCTTCGCTCATGGTTGAACCCTCTTTGCGTTCGCCCGAGCGACTCTTCACGCCCGCGGGCTGCCCGGTAGCCCGCGCGACCGACCGGCTTCTCATTGCACAGAGCGGAATACCTGTCAAGAAAAAAATTTATGGTCTATTGAGATTTGGCAGCAAAAGTTTACCGCGTATTGATAGCAGCTCTAGACTGCCGAGCGGCAATCGACCCGCCCATCTGTTACTCGATCCTCTTTGTTGCAAAGCCCGAAACGTTCTGTAAGGCTTTGTACGCCATGCGCACCATCACGGCGATCATCTCGGTCGAGAAGCTCACCGCGAACGCGATCGCGCCGCTGACGGCCGCGCTGAAGCAGGTCCCCGGCGTCCAGAGTATCGACTTCAGTTTAGAGCGTAGCGTGGCTGTCGTGGAATTCGACGGAGGCGAGGCGAAGGTGGACGATCTTTTACGCGCCGTGCAGCAGGCGGGGTATCAGGTGCTGTAAAAACGTGCTCGTGTCACCTCGAAGCGGCCCGTTGAAGCCTCGTGTTCGTGTCTTCCACGATCACGAGCCACGAGCACGATTCAATTGCCCGCAACGGTCATGCGGGATATTTTGACGGTGGGCGCGGCAATCCGGCCCCGCAGCTCCAGATCGTTGCCCACCATCTCGATATTGCAGAGCATCTCTTTGAGATTCCCGGCGATCGTGATCTCTTCGACGGGATAGGCGAGCTTGCCCTTCTCGATCCAGAGGCCCACAGCCCCGCGCGAGTAATCGCCGGTCACCAGATTCACGCCGAAGCCGATCAGCTCGGTAACGTAAAGCCCTTCGTCGACGGAGGCGACGATCTGCTCCGGGCTGTGAGAGCCTGGCGTGAGAAAGAAATTGGTCGGGCTGACGCCCGGCGGCTCGCCGACGGAGCGAGACGCGTTGCCGGTGGACGGAAGCCCCAGCTTCCGCCCGCTGTAGGTGTCGAGCAAATAACTTTTCAAGACGCCGCGCTCGACCACCGTTCTCTTATTGACCGGCAGCCCCTCGCCGTCGAACGGTTTGGAGCCGAGCGCGCCGGGAATCGTCCCGTCGTCGACGACCGAGACCAACTCGGAGGCTATCCGCTCGCCGAGCTTGCCGACCAGAAAGGAAGCGCCCTTGTAGAGCGAATAGCCCGAAAGAGCGGCCGAGAGGTGGCGCAACAGAGTAGCGGAGATCTCGGGATCGAAAACCACCGGAACCTCGCGGGTGCTCACTTTGCGCGCGCCCAGCCGCCGCAACGCGCGCTCGGCAGCGCGCCGGCCCACGGCTTGAGGCGCTTCGAGACGCGAAAACTTCCGCTGCGTGGAATACCAGTAGTCGCGCTGCATCGAGCCGTTGGTTTGCGCCACCGGCGCCACCGACAAACTATAGGTCGATCCCCGATATTCGCCGGAAAAGCGATGGCTGTTGGCGTAGATGACCCGCCCGATTTGCGTGGAAAATTCGGCGCCTTCCGAATTGGCGATGCGCGGATCGAAATCGAGCGCGGCCCTTTCCGCCTCCACCGCTAGTCGAGTCTTCTCCTCGACGGACAAGGCGCGAGCCCGATCGTCGAACAGCTCCAGGTCGGGAATGCTTCGCGCCAGCTCTTCGGGCAAAGGCAGACCGCTGGAAGGATCCTGCGCCGTCAGGCGGGCCAGCGCGCAAGTGTCGTCCACCAGCCGCGCTATAGATTCCTTCGAGATGTCCGAGGTCGAGGCGGTCGCCGAGCTGGCGCCGAAAAACAGCCTGAGGCCGATCCGCTTCTCCTGCGCCTGGCTGATCTTCTCGACTTCGCCGAGGCGCACCGCGACAAAAAAGCTCTCGCTCTCCGCCATCACGACATCGCCTTGCGAGGCCCCTCTCTTCCGCGCCTCTTCAAGGACTTCGTGCGCCAGATCCTGATTCAGTTCTAACCGTTCCACGTTCGTTGTTCTTGGCCTATACGGGCGCGATGAATCGCGCCCCTACACTTTACGCCTTTCTCTCTGCGCCTTGGTTTTGACCCGCTTCTCGCTGCCTTCTTCATTTTGCATTTTACAATTTGCGCTTTGCATTTTGCACTTTTCTCTCCGCGCTTTGCGCTACGCGGCGGTTCCTCCGACGGTCAGGCCGTCGATGCGGATCGTCGGCAGTCCGACGCCGACAGGCACGGACTGGCCGTCCTTGCCGCAAGTCCCGACGCCTTCGTCCAACTTGAGGTCGTTGCCGACCATCGTGACGCGCGTGAGCACGTCCGGCCCGTTGCCGATCAGCGTCGCTCCTTTGACCGGCCGCGTTACTTTTCCATCTTCGATGAGATAGCCCTCGCTCGCGGAAAAGACGAACTTGCCGCTCGTGATATCCACCTGCCCGCCGCCGAACGCCACCGCGTAAAGCCCCTTTTTGACTGAGCGGATGATATCCTCGGGCGGCGTCTCGCCCGCCAGCATAAACGTGTTGGTCATGCGCGGCATCGGAATATGGGCGTAGCTCTCGCGCCGCCCGTTGCCCGTCGGCGCCATCTTCATCAGCGAAGCATTCAGCCGATCTTGCAGATAGCCGCGCAGAATGCCTTTTTCGATCAACACCGTCCGGTGGGTCGGCGTGCCCTCGTCGTCGATGTTGAGCGAGCCGCGGCGCGATGGGATCGTGCCGTCGTCAACGACGGTGCAGAGATCGGAGGCTACTTTCTGGCCGATGCGACCGGAGAAGGCGGAGACTTTCTTGCGATTGAAATCGCCTTCCAGGCCGTGCCCGATGGCCTCGTGGAGCAAAATACCGGGCCAGCCCGACCCCAGCACGACGTCCATCGTACCGGCCGGCGCATCCTGCGCATCTAAATTGAGAATCGCCTGGCGCACCGCCTCGCGCGTGTAACGCTCGTAGTCTCGATTGGCGGTAAAAAATTCAAACTCCACCCTGCCGCCGCCGCCGTAGCTTCCCACCTGGCGGTTTCCCCGCTCCTCGACGATGCAGGTGACGTTGAGGCGGGCGAGCGGTTGAACGTCACCCACCACCCATCCCCGGGAAGAGGCGACGAGTACGATTTTCTGCTCGCTCCCCAGCGAGACGAAGACCTGCTTGACGCGCGCGTCCAGGCCGCGGGCCAGGCCGTCTATCTCCTTCAGCAAGGCAATCTTGCGCTCGAGCGGCGCCTCGGTGACGGGAGTCGCGATCGGATAAAGATCGTGCGCTTGGATCCGCTCGCTCCCCACACGGACCGGCGTTTGGGCGCCCGGATCGTGCGCGATGTGGTGCGCCGTGCGCGCGGCGAGCGCGAGGTTGTCGATCGTGATGTCGTCCGTGTAAGCGTAGCCCGTCTTGGCTTCGGCCAGGACGCGTACGCCGACCCCGTTGGAGATCGACCGCGAGGCGTGTTTCACCAGCCCTTCTTCCAGGCTGATCGCCTCGTTGGTCCGGTATTCAAAATAGAGGTCC
>MGSS01000105.1 GCA_001798595.1 Deltaproteobacteria bacterium RIFCSPLOWO2_12_FULL_60_19
CTATTTGGCCAAATACGGAGGGATGAAAGTCGCCCTGTTTGAGGAAAGGCATGAGCTTGGAGGGGGGTGGGGGTCGCACGAAGCCTCGGCTCCCGGATTTATCAGCAACACGCACGCAAGCACAGTGCGGCGCTGGTACTTTCTCCCCCTTTACAGAGATTTCCCCGAGATCGAGGAAAAAGGGCTCAAACTTCTCCATAACAAAGTAGCCCTGGGGCTAATCCTCAAAGAGGACCAGAGCTGCCTCCCTCTTTACCATCCGGACGAAGATCCCACCGGCGAGAAAACCTTTCGCGAGGTGCGCCGCTTCGCCGGGGAGAGGGACGCGGAAAAGTGGCTGAAGGCCTATGAACTGACGCGGCCGGAAGGCGGTTATCAATTGGCCGCGTTGGAAGACCTCTTTAACCTTCCTCCCCCAGCCGGCCAGCCCACTCCCCTTGAGAGATGGCTGAATGACTACATGAAACGGCCCGATGCCCTTGTCGACCGCCGTTTCCTGAACTTGGCCGCAGACCAGGCCGCCAGCGAGTTCTGGGAGAGCGAGGGGCTGGCCTATTTTACCTTGCGGGTGGCCAAGGCCGTGGGGTTTCCCACCGAGGTGGGGGACAGCGGCCTCGAGGTCTTGAGATCCATCGCCATGAGCCTCGACCGCTGCCTGATCCAGGGCGGCACGCACAGCGCGGCGCATGCCTGTCAGCGCATCCTGCTGGAAAACGGCGGCAAGTTTTTCACCAAAAACAAAGTGAAGAAGGCGCTCATAGAAAACGGCGCGGCCCAGGGAATTGTCCTGGACGACGGCACGGAAGTCCGCTCGAAAATAGTCATCACCACCGTCGACCCTTACCAGCTCTGTTTCGAGCTCATCGGCCCGGAACATCTGGAAAACAGCCTGCTTCGCAAAGTGGCCTGCCTGGAAAGGAGCCTCACCTGCATCACCTGGTACACCTGGGCCATTCATGAAGCCGCCGACTATAAGGCCTCCGACTTTAACCCCGACATCAACAACTGCCAGTGGCTCATCCTGGGCAGCCGTAATATGGAATCGCTCATCCAAGAGTCCCACTGGAGACGGGTAGGGAAAAATCCTCCCGATCTCCACATCGTCAACTTTCATCACCACTCCCTCGCAGATCCGACCCAAGCGCCGCAGGGGAAACACGTCATAGGAAGCGAGATCCATGCGGCCCCCGCTTATTGCCTGAGCGAGCGGGAGTGGATGGCGTACAAAAAGCAGCACGCCGAAGGGACGATGGCGGAGTGGCGGCATTACATGAGGAACATGAGTTGGGATAACGTTATCGGCTACGACGCGATCACGCCTTACGACGCCGCCCGGCGGCAGAGAAATATGGCGCCGGCAGGAAACTGGAACATCATCGACCGGGTGCCGGGGCAGAATTTTCCCTTCATTCCCGTCCCCGAGCTTGCCTCGCATCGAACGCCGATTAAGAATTTATACGCCACGGGCTCGGCCTGGGGACGCTACAACGCCGGCCATACGGGGCAGGGATACACCTGCTACAAGGCGATCGCCGAAGACCTCAAGTTGAAGAAACCCTGGGAAGGACAGCCCTGGTAACCGAGGGAAAAAGGAAAAGAGCCATGGCAAGAAAGTATGATGTGGTGATCATCGGCGCCGGTCCCAACGGGTTGATCGCCGGCGCCTACCTGAGCAAGGCCGGTCTGAAAACTCTGATCGTGGAGAAGAGACTGGAGGCGGGCGGAGGGTTGGCCACGGAAGAATCGACCCTGCCCATGTTCCTGCACAACACCCATTCCATCTACCACATGATGGTCGACTACGCCCCCGCCTATCGAGACTTGAGGCTGGAGGAGGACTATAACGTCAGGTACATACGGCCGCCTCTCCAATTCGTCATGCCTTTCAGCGACGGGAGATGCCTGTGTCTCTACACGGACGTGGAGAAGACTTGCCGCTCCATCGCCCGCTTCTCCGCGAAGGACGCCGAGGCCTACCGAAAAATGTGCGGGAAGTTTCATAGTTACATGGAGGAATTCCTGGCGCCTGCCACCTACGTCTCACCGCTTTCCGCGCTGGATCAAGCCGCCAAACTGGAGGCCCACCCTATCGGGAAAGAGCTTCTCGAAATTTCGGAAAAGAGTCCCATCCAGATTATCGACGGTCTGTTTGAAAACGAACAGGTGAAGACTCTGATGTTGTACGCGGCCTGTCACTGGGGCCTGGAGCCGGATTTGGAGGGAATAGGTTTCCTTGTCCCCCTCTACCTCAATCGTGCCGTCCACTACCGCCTTTGCGTGGGCGGCTCCCACATGGTCGCGCAGTCTCTGGGAAAGATTGTGCTGGAAAATGGGGGACTCATCTTAGGAAGCCAACAGGTAAAAAGAATCCTGGTTGAAAACGGGAGGGCCTGCGGGGTCGAGACCGCCTCGGGCGATGTGATGGAGGCGGGCAAGGCGGTCATCAGCACTCTTAACCCGGAGCAAACCTTTCTTTCCTTCATCGGCGATAAAACCCTGGATGACGAATTTGTAGAGAAGATCAAGCTTTGGCAGTGGGAGAAGTGGAGTCTGTTACAAATCCACCTCGCCCTGGAGGCGCCTCCTAAGTTCAAAGTCGCGGCCCAAGAGCCGGAGCTGAATCAGGGGTTGGTCTATGTGCTGGGCTATGAAAACACCGAGGATCTACTGCGCCAGTGGCAACAGATGGAACAAGGGAAACTGGATGCCAAAGCCGGATTTCATTGCTCCTTCCCTAGCGCGCATGATCCCAGCCAGGCTCCGCCGGGAAAGTGCACCGGCCTCATTTCGCAGATGGCGCCCTACGCCCTCGACGGGAAGGCCGGGAACTGGCTCGATCTCAAGCGCAAGGAGAAAGAGGCCGAGCATCGGCTTGAGATATTGGAAAGATATGCGCCCGGCACTCGCGAGAAGGTTCTGTGGATGGCCGTCTCCTCGCCCGCCGATACGGAGAACCGGTTCCTGGATATGAAGGAGGGGTCCATCAAACAGGGCGCCTATCTGCCCTTCCAACTGGGCTATCTGAGACCTAACGAGGACTGCTCGGATACCCGCACTCCTATTCCGGGTCTCTACCTGGGCGGCGCAAGCTGCCATCCGGGCGGCCTCGTCATCCTTGGGCCGGGCTACCTTGCGGCGAATGCGGTGGCTGACGATCTGGGGCTGGACAGGTGGTGGAAAGAGCCCGAGATCGTTACGAAGGCACGGGCAAAGGGGATACTCTAGTGTGGGTGAGATCAACCGGGCTGGGAAAGCGAAGCGATCTCGTCGCCGAGTTTGAGGAGATCAAACGAGACGGCGATTGCTGGATTCTCTGCATGAAAACCGTGGAACCGGTCAGGTGGAGAATTCGGGTGGCCATGACCTCCAAGGACTTGAGAGGATTCATTGGCCTTGCTTTCAGAGGCGGGAATATCTTTCGCTTGGCACTGGACCTTTTCCGTACTCAAAATCCCGCGAAGCCGCCGGAAAACTACTGACGCTTCGTTACCGTGACGGCAAAGGGAGAAACGTGATGGACCAAAGAGAGCGGGAAGGTTTCGCCGAAAGTCTGGAGCGCCACGTCGAGGCCGAGGGTAAGATGCTGGAAGAATATCGGGCCCTTTCGGAAAAAATAGCCGATGATCCCGTCGGCTTGCTGGTTGATTTAATCCTGACCGAGGAGGAGCAACACCACTTCCTGCTTCGCACGATGGCCAACCGTCTGAGAAAGCCGCTCCCGGGAGAGACCCTGGAGTTTCATACAGAAAAGCCAGCCAGGGAGGAACTGCTGCGTTACACGCAAAAGCTGCGGGGGCACGAGCGGGAAACGATCGGCATCTTCCGTAACCTCAAATCCCAACTTCCCTCGGAGAAAAACGAATTTTTTGACGCCCTGCTGGATGTGATGATTCTCGATAGCGAGAAGCATGAGAGGTTGCTCTTGGCTGTCGAGAAGATGATCAAGGCTTAAGAGCTGTCTAACCGATTCCCAGCTTCTGCTTGGCTTCGGCGCTCATCATGCCGGGCTCCCAGGGCGGATCCCGGACGAGATCGACGGTGGCGTCTTCGACGCCGGCAAGTTCAAGAATCTTATTGCGCGCCTGACCGGCGATCATCCCGCCCACAAAAGAAATGGGGTCGCTCTGACCCTACCCGCTGCCCGTCGAAGTGGCTTAAAATAAAATGGCTAACTTGTCGCTCGAGCGCATCCGCGAGAGCTCATGCTAATAGAACGGACGGTGGTTTTTCGATCTGACTCGTTAATCAAACAACGGTGCTGTTCCCTCGCCTCGCGCTCAGCTTTTCGTTAGGCAACCAGTTTGTGCTGGAGTATAATGGGTCCAGTTAATGAATATCCGCTTTTATGTTGACCCGGAAACCGGCGAGCCGCATATCTACCGCCATGGAGTTACGGAGGATGAAGTCGCGGATGCCATCCAAAACCCTGGCGAGGACCGTCCTGGTCGGGAAGGTGCTCGAGTTGCCATTGGACAGACCCGAGGTGGCCGCTATTTGCGAGTTATCTATGTTCCTGAACCTGGTGGTGCATTTGTGATCACGGCGTACGAGTCGAGCGGAAAACCTCTGATGGCTTATCGGCGGCGTCGCCGCCGGAAAGGAGAAAGATGAGACAGAATAGATTTCCACCTGGCTGGGACGAGGAACGGGTGCGGAAGGTGCTCGCCCATTACGAGCAGCAGACGGATGAAGAAGCGGTGGCTGAAGATGAGGCCGCTTTTGAGGACTCAACTCAAACTGTCATCGAGGTCCCCAACGAGCTGCTCCCCGCCATACGGGAACTGATTGCAAAGCACAAGGAATCCCGCAGAGCCTAACCACCCGCCGTTGGAGCCGACCCGAAGCCAATATCGCGGCTCAACGGCGCCGCGTTGAGGCTGCAGAAAAAGGAAACCGAAGAATCGGCCTTACCCGACCCCCAGCTTCTGCTTGGCTTCGGCGCTCATCATGCCGGGCTCCCAGGGCGGGTCCCAGACGAGATCGACGGTGGCGTCTTCGACGCCGTCCAGTTCGAGAATTTTGTTGCGCGCCTGCCCGGAAATTATCCCTCCCATGCCGCAGCCCGGCGCGGTCAGAGTCATCTTGACCGCCACCTTTGCGCCATCGACCTGAACGTCATAGATGAGGCCGAGATCGACGATGTTGACGGGAATTTCCGGGTCGTAACATTCGTGAAGCGCCTCGTAAACTTCTTCCTTAGTTGCCATGTTCGTCACTCCTTTCGTCTCTCGCTCGCCGCCTCATGTGGCAATGATCTTGAGCCCCTGGCTCTTCTTGGCGGCCTCGGACGCTATAGAGAGCTGGCCCGCCAGCTTCGCGGCGACCTCCATGAAAATTTTGCTGATTTCGGAATTCGGCTGCTGGACCAGAATCGGCACGCCCTTGTCTCCCCACTCACGCAGCGCCGGGGTGATCGGGATCTCGCCCAAAAACGGAATGTTGAAACGCTTGGCCGCGCGCTCGGCGCCGCCGCGAGAAAAAATCTCATGTCGCTTCTGACAGCCGTCGCAAATAAAATAACTCATGTTCTCGACCATGCCGACGATCGGGATCATGACTTTGTCGAACATCGACTTGGCGCGGATCACGTCGGCCAGAGCCACGTCCTGGGGAGTCGCCACCAGCAGCGCGCCGCTGACCTTGAGCTGCTGCGAGAAGGTGATCTGCACGTCGCCGGTGCCGGGCGGCATGTCGACGACGAGGTAATCGAGATCTCCCCAGTGAACGTCGGCCATCATCTGATGCAGCGCCTTGCCCAGCATCGGGCCGCGCCATATCACCGCCTGGTCCGACTCAAGGAAAAAACCGATCGACATCACCGGCAGGCCGTGGGCGATCGGAGGTGCCAGCTTGACGCCGCCGTCCACGGGAACTTGCCGGGGCTGTTCTTTGATGCCCATGAGTATCGGAACGGAAGGGCCGTAGATGTCGGCGTCGAGCAATCCTGTCGCCGCGCCGTGCGCCTTGAGCGCCGCTGCGAGATTGACCGCGACGGTCGATTTTCCCACGCCACCTTTCCCTGCCGCTACGAGAACCACGTTCTTGACGGTCGGCAATAGATCGGTCTGGCCGGGTCCGGTTTTGCTGCCGCGCACCTGCGCGCCGAAGGAAATTTCGAGATCTTTGATTCCTACGCTCGCCAGCGCTTTCTTGCAGTCGGCGTCGATGCTTTCCCTCAACGGGCAAGCCGGGGTGGTAAGCTCGACGGTGAACTTGACCTTGCCGTCGGCCACCTGGAGGTTCTTGACCATGCCGAGGCTGACGATGTCGCGATGGAGTTCGGGGTCGTTGACCGTTTTTAAAGCTGCAATTACGGCTTCTTGCGTGATGTCGCTCATGTGCGCCCTTTCTTCCGCTTAAAAATGACTATAGACTTATAAGGTCCACGATGTCAACAGAGCAAAAACTATTACGAGACTCGCGGCTGATGTATATATGACCGCCGCGCCGCAACCGTGGAAAACTTGACAACCTACGGCAGTTTGCTAGCATATGGCTTATCGCGAGTTATTGCGAAGCTTGCGCAGTCAAATAACCAAGGAGGCATTATGAAATATGCATTGAGCGCTCTCGCGGCTGGCTTCCTAGTGGCCGGATTGCTCGGCTGCTCCGGCGGCCCGATGACCACACGGGAAAAGGGAACCGCAATCGGCGCGGTCGGAGGAGCCGCTGCAGGAGGGATTATCGGCGCCGCCGTTGGCTCGCCGGCTGCCGGAGCCCTGATCGGCGGCGCCCTCGGCGCGGGAACAGGCGCGCTGATCGGCGACCAGATGCAAGGCCAGGAGAAAAAACAAGACGAGCAGCAGAAACAGATCGATCAGAACAAGGAAGAGCTGGAGCGCCAGAGACGCGAGATGGAGCGGCAGAAGAGAGAGCGCGAATATTAAGCCGCTGCCGCGACGGCAAGCCGTCGCGGACTTAACGCGTAAATTTCGGCTCCACGCCGGCGCGCAGGCGCTCGATGTTGTCTCGGTGGCGCCAGACAACCAAGAGCGCCATGACGAGGCCTACGCCTGTCGATGCCGGTGGGTAGCCGAAGAGCCATATCGCCACCGGCGCAGCGCCCGCGGCGACTATCGAAGCGAGCGAAACCGTTCGGCTCGCTGCCGCAACCAAAGAAAAAATCACCATCAGGACTAGAGTGGCCGGCGGCGTAAGGGCCAGGAGAGCCCCGAGCGCGGTGGCCACTCCCTTTCCTCCCTGAAATTTTAGAAAAACCGGATAGAGATGGCCAAGGAATGCGGCCAGGGCCACCAGGCCGGTGGCCGCCGCGCCAAGCCCCATTTGTAACGCAACAAACACCGGGACAAAGCCCTTGGCGGTGTCGCCCAACAGCGTGAGGATCCCGTGCTTTTTGCCCGCCACTCTGCCAACGTTGGTGGCCCCTACATTTCCGCTCCCGGTCTTGCGGACGTCAACGCCCGCCAACGAACCGAGCAGGAAGCCGGTCGGAACGGAGCCGAGAAGATAAGCGAATAGGATTACGAGAAACGCCGTCATTGCCAGAGGCCACGCTGCCAGGGTTTAGAAACGCAACTTCGTCCGCTTTACTCGATCGCGATATAGATAGTAGTTGCCGCCGGCGATCCATCCGAGCGCGAAGAGGCATATTGCCGCGCCGATCCACCAATATATGTCGCTGCCGTTCGCTGCGCCTGCTTCAGCCGCGCGATCAGGCTCAGCCTGGCCTGCCGGCTTCTGCGCTTGCGTCTCGCCGATCCTATTTTCATCCGTGGGCAGCGAGGCTTGCTTGTCGGCCGGCCGCTTGGGCGACTCGCCTAACACGCGGACAAATCGTTTGTTGACGTAGCCTCGTTTCCCGTCCGCGGTCGAGACCACGTACCAATTCGATTCTTCCCCTTCCACAAGAACTTCCGTTCCCGCCCTGAGCGCAGCTCGGCTAGGCTGTCTGGCATCGGGGCCGGCGCGAAGCTGCACAACATTCGCCCCCTGGATCTTGGCTTTCTGGCCGGCACCTTCCGCTGCGCCACAGTCGCCGGATAGAACGAACCCCAGGAGGACAAGAGAGACAATAGATCGCTTCACAGCTCGCCTTTTTCCCGCCCCTCTACCACACTACGCAGGAATTCCTCAACTCTAAGTGAAGGTTGGATGTGAGACGGCGCCGCCCCTCATGCCGGCGATAGGCGGAAACACGGGACCATGAGACTACGGGATCGCCAAGCATCAAATGGTTGAAGCTTGGGAATCTAACTCTTTTTGTTGTAGAAGTCCGGATTCATCCGCGAAGAGGTCCCGGACTTGGCCAGCTCCTCCTCGAACATCTTCCGGATGGCGGGGTCCTCGTCGTAATATTCGATCTGGTTGCCGCCGGCTTTGACGTCCTTGTCGACCTTCGTCACGTCGCCGAACTGCTCGCCGAGGCTGTATTTGATCCCGCCCAAACGCGGCGGCAGATAGCGGGCCGGCGTCGCCCCGGTGTTGAAGTGCTGGTGCCACATCATCGGCGGCGGCGTAAAGACGCTGCCGTCCTGCCAGTCGTAGCGCTTGATCGGCTGTCCTTCTCTCCAGAAAAGAGAAAAGCCCTTGCCTTTGACGATGATGACGTTGAAGCCCGGCCCGTGGCGGTGCGCTTTCTTGTAGGTGCCTATCGGGAATTCCGAGATGTGCGCGGCCATCGACCCGTTGGCCATCTCCAGCATGACGTTGGTGCCGCCGCCACCCCGCTCTTTCCACTCCTCTAGTTTGAAACTGCGCGCGTCGGCGATGAAGTTGGTGTCCCAGACGCGGCCGGGATGGGCCTTCCCCTTGCCGCTGAAGTATTCGGCCTCGCCGTTGAACCGGTCGGTGAAATCGTAGGGGACGTTGAAGATAAACTCGTCGTTGTGAAACAGGTTAAAGACGATCGGCATGCTGTTGACGGAGAAAAACCTGACCGGCTCGCTCCCTTGCCCGTTGAAGTGCTGGTGCCAGGCGTTGAGCGGCAATGCGAACAGGCTGCCCTCGTGCCATTCGAAGGTCTGCTTGGCCCCTCTGTCGTTCCAGATGGTCGTCGCGCCGCGCCCCTTGAGAACGTAAATCATCTCTTCGTAGATCTGTCTCTGCGGCTTCAGGCTCTTTCCGCCGGGAATCTCGCAAACGTAGGCGCCCGTGGCCCCCTCCGCGCCTTCCATGTTGATAAACGCGCCCTCTCCTCCAGTTCTCTCCCAATGAGCCAACTGAACTTGCTTTAAGTCCTGGACGAAAAAGGTCTTGACGATGGGTATGCCTTCTCCCTGCTGCCATTTGTCATAATAGGGAATATTATCCATCACATTGTCGACTTGGGCTGCCGGCTTGGCCATCGTAACCTCCGAACAAGTTTGTTTTTTCATACCGGATCGACCCGGCAAAATCAAGGCGGAGATGGACATCGTCTCTTTGTTTGGGGTATGAACAGACAAACTATTTGGCACTGGGAAGGGCCAAAAGCGATTCGGAGTAGAGAGGCTATGCGACACGGGCAGAGACAGTCCCTATTTATTTATGCGCTCGCTCGATTCCTCTCGAATGGAGTTCGACGCCAACAGAGCGCACGGCGCGCTTGAGGCTTCATAAATTAATTAGTTTGGGTGCAGCAAGATGAGTTTTCTGGCTGATATGAAGAGGTATGGGCGCTTCGCCTGGGGACTGCGAAGTTTCCTCAGGCATACGATCTCACTCGAAGAAGCCCAGGCGACCGTGCGACGGCGCATGGCCGAGCGGGAGAGCAACTTCCTGCGCCTGGTAGAGCACGGCATCTTTGGCTATCGCCGCAGCCCCTACCTTCCCTTGCTCAAGCTGGCTCGCTGTGAGCTGGGGGATGTCCGGAGTATGGTCCGGACCAAAGGGCTGGAAGAGACGCTACGGGCATTGCGTCGGGCCGGCGTGTACGTCTCCTTCGAGGAGTTCAAGGGTCGTGAGCCTATGGTACGGGATGGACAAGTCATCCACGTGCAGGCCGGGGATTTTGACAATCCACATCTCGGGCAGTACTACCAAGCCGAGAGTGGGGGGACCACCGGTGCGATGACACGGGTTGCGATCGACCTGGATCACTTGGTCGATCACTCCCCTCACATGTTGCTGACCGAAAATGCCCATGGCCTCATCGGCGTGCCGACGGCGATCTGGCATGGAGTCCCCCCTGACAGCACCGGACTTCAATGTCTGCTCCTCTGCGTCCGCTTTGGTCATGTTTCTAAAAGGTGGTTCACGCCCGTCACGAGCCGAGACCTGCGACGTTCTCTTAGGCACTGTCTCGCCACCCCATACCTCTTCTCCATCATCTCCATCGGACGGCTGCTTGGCGTGCCCATGCCATGGCCCGAGCCCGTGAGCTTGGACCAGGCAGCAACGGTCGCCCGTTGGGCGGTAGAGACTATAAAGACTCACGGCGCGTGCCTCATCCGTACCCACGTTAGCAAGGCGTTGCGGGTGTGCATCGCCGCCCGGGATCAAGGGCTCGATCTCACAGGGGCCACTTTTCTTGGCGGTGGGGAGCCGCCGACAGCAGCGAAAGTACAGGGGATGATCCAGGTTGGAGCTCGTTGGATACCCATGTACTGGTTCACAGAGGCCGGCTGCGTCGGCCAGGGCTGCGCTCGGCCGGCTGACGGCAACGACATTCATCTCTTTAAGGATGGCCTGGCTCTCACCCAATATCCTCGCAAGGTGCCCGGCTCGGAGATTACCGTCCTTGCTTTCAACTTCACGACCCTGCTGCCCTCAACGCCCAAGCTTTTGCTGAATGTAGAGAGCGATGACTACGGCGTCATAGAGACCCGCTCTTGCGGCTGCCCGCTGGAGGCTTACGGTTTCACCGACCACCTCCGCCACATCCGCAGCTTCCGCAAGCTGACCGGGGAAGGGGCGACACTGGTTGGCAGTACCATGATCCACATCCTTGAGGAGGTGCTTCCAGCCCGTTTCGGTGGCGGTCCCCTAGACTATCAGTTGCTCGAGGAAGAGGATGAGCAGGGACTCACCCGGCTGAGCTTGCTTATCAGTCCAAAGATTCAGATCGCGGACGAGACGGCGGTGGTCGCAGCTCTCCTCGACGCCTTGGGACAGACAGACGGGACGGCCGACTCGGCTAGAGCCCTCTGGAAGCAGGCCAGGACCATACGAGTCGAACGGATGGAGCCGATCTGGACGGGTCGCGGCAAGCTCATGCCTCTCCATTTGGCAAAGGCCCCGCACTCGGCATCTGTTCCTAAGCCTTGACTCATGGTGAAGCCCCTCCTTTCTTTCTACGGGATAAAACTCAAGTCTAAGAACTGATCCATCCTCAGATTTTTTGCTTTCGGAATATCTTTGGCCAAGTCATCCAATGCCATCTGCAATCCCTTGAGCGTGGGTCTGCCGTCTTCCGGTAGAGCGCGTGAGCGGTAATGGTAATCTATCTCAGCAGCCTGGCGGTCATCTATCCGTAAGAGTGACATGGTTTTTTTGACCGCTTCTTCTCTGTGCGATTTATAGTGACGGATCCCCTCTAGGTAGGCATTCATAAAGCGTCTGACGATATCCGCTCTGACCTTCAGAAAATCGTCCTGGGCAATGATGGCTGCCTGCTGGTACTCAATGTCCTTCTCAAGGAAGTCCAATAGGACGTGGTAACCGAGCTTCCGCGCAAGCTGGGTGAGTCCTGAGCTGAGGACAGCGGCATCGATGCTCCCCGATTTGAGGGCAGCGAACCTTGCGGACGTGGCTCCGACCTGGATGATACTGACATCAGATTTGAGACTCAGACCAAATTGAGATAAGGCCAGTTTGACCGCGAAATCGTCAGTACTCCCGTATCTGCTGATGCCAATTTTCTTTCCTTTTAGTTGCGCGCCGGAAGCGATATCTCCGCGCGCCATAAAAGTGTAGGGCAGCCGGTTACTGACCCCGCCGAGGATTTTAAGCCGAGCGCCTTCTAGAAATGCATGCAGGAAAGGGGTGCCACCGGAAACCAGGAGGTCCAGGCTCCGGCCGATCAAGGCTTGCACGGCGAGTGTCCCTCCCGGGATAAAGACCATCTCGATGGCTAAATCGTGTTTCACGAGTATGCCGGCATCCTGAGCCAAGGCAATGAGCACAGCCTCAGTACTGGCAATAGAGTTGGTGCCAACTCGGAGCGCAGTCCTTTGGGCAAAGGAAGTGGTGGAAAAGTTGGTCAGAGAACAAACAGTTACTAAAACGGCGAGAGAATGACAGAGGGACATTTAATTTCTTATTCGGCTGCCGGCTTGGCCATCGTAACCTCCGAATAAGTTTGTTTTTTCATACCGGATCGACCCGGCAAAATCAAGGCGAAGGATTGCAATAGACGGAAAAGTCTACTATATGGCATGAAAAAGCAATCAGCGCCGGGCGGCTGAAAACCGACGGCCGGCAAAGGAGACAAACCGTGGCAACTTCCGTGCTTGCGCCGATGGTGGGAAAAATCCTCAAAGTCGAGAAGAAGGCGGGCGAGCGGGTCGAGGAGGACGACGTCGTGGTCGTGATGGAGGCGATGAAGATGGAGATTCCGGTGGTAGCCCCGACCGGAGGGACCATCAAGGTAATCAAAGTCTCGCCCGGCCAGGCCGTGGAAGCCGAACAAGAGCTCGCCGTGATCGAGTAGCGCTATTCCATCGCTTCAATATCCATCACTCCAGCTTAAATTTTATGGACACCTGGACGTTTGGTTGGACGCTGGCGCTGATCGGCATGGGCGGTACCATGCTGGTATTGTGGATTTTGAGTCTGCTCATCCTTCTGATCAAGAAACTCTTCCCCTATCGACCCGAAGAGCCGGCAGCCAAGAAAGGTTAGTTTATTGCCATGGAGTCCGCGCTTTTTTCCGGCCTTCAAGGTCTCTTCCTGGGCATCGCGAATCTCAGCCTGGGCCAGGTGATCATGATTCTGGTAGGGTCCGCGCTCCTCTATCTCGGGATAAAAAAAGGCTACGAGCCGCTGCTTCTCGTGCCCATCGGCTTCGGCGCGATCCTGGTCAACATTCCCCTGGCGGAGATGATGGAGAAGGACGGATTTCTCCGCTTCTTTTACGACACCGGAGTGCTCACCGAAGTGTTTCCGCTGCTGATCTTCATCGGCATCGGCGCCATGACCGACTTCCAGCCGCTGTTGGAGAATCCGAAAATCATTCTGCTCGGCGCGGCGGGCCAGTTCGGGATATTTCTCACGCTGCTGCTCGCCCTGGCGGTCGGTTTCGACAAGCTGGACGCGGTCGCCGTCGCGATCATCGGCGCTTGCGACGGACCGACGGCGATTTACGTGAGTTCGAAGTTCGCGCCGCATCTGCTCGGCGCGATTTCCGTCGCGGCCTACTCCTACATGTCCCTCGTGCCGCTGATTCAGCCGCCCATCATGCGCCTGCTCACGACCGACAGGGAGCGTAAGATCGTCATGGGCCTCGTGAGGCAGCCGGTGTCGAAGACGACGAAGATTCTCTTTCCCATCGTCGTGACGATCTTCGCTTCCATTCTCGCTCCCAAGGGCGCGCCGCTGATCGGCACCGTCATGCTGGGAAACCTGATGAAGGAAAGCGGCGTCGTCGACCGGTTAAAGAGCGCGTCCGAAAACGAGATCGCCAATATCGTCACGCTGCTCCTGGGGCTGTGCATCGGCGCGACGATGGAAGCCGACAGATTCCTGCGCGCTCAAACGCTTTTGATTTTGGGCCTCGGCTTTGTGGCCATCAGTCTGGACACCGCCGTCGGCGTACTCTTCGGCAAGCTCATGTGCTTCCTCACGGGCGGCAAGATCAACCCCTTGATCGGCGCGGCCGGCATCTCCGCTTTTCCAATGTCCGCGCGGGTCGTTCAAGTCGAAGGGCAAAAATACAACAAGAAGAATTATCTGCTCATGCACGCCATGAGCGCGAACGCGGGGGGCCAGATCGGCTCGGTCATCGCCGCTGCCGTCATGCTCTCCGTGCTCCAGGGCATGGGCATCATCGGCGGCTGATCGCGCTCCAGTATGGCGAAATCCAGAGAAGAGCTGCAGAAGAAACTCGCCGCCTTAGAGCGCAAGGCGCTCGACCCCGACCCGAAAGCCGCCGCCAAACAACGCGCCGAGGGCAAGCTCACCGCCCGCGAGCGCATCGACAAGCTTCTGGACCCCGGCAGCTTCGTCGAAGAATTCATGCTGGCCGAGACGCAGTGCGCGGAATTCGGCATGGCGGAGAAGAAGCTGCCGTCGGATGGGGTGGTCGCGGGCTTCGGCAAGGTGGAGGGCCGCCCCGTCTACGTCTATTCCCAGGACCGCTCGGTCCTCGCCGGCTCCGTCGGCAGCGCCCATGCCGAGAAGATCGCCTACGTCATCCAAACGGCGCGCAAGCTGGGGGTGCCCGTTATCGGACTCAACGACTCGGCGGGGGCGCGCATTCAAGAGGGGCTCTCCGTCACCGCGGCCATTGGAAAGATTTTTTTCGAGAACAGCATCGCCTCCGGCTGCGTCCCGCAGATCTCCGCGATCATGGGCCCCTGCATCGGCGTCGGCTCCTACTCCCCCGCGCTGACCGATTTTATTCTCATGGTCCAGAACACGAGCCAGATGTTCATCACCGGCCCGGCGGTGATCAAAGAGGTGCTCGGCGAAACCGTCACGATGGAGGAGCTGGGCGGAACGAAAATCCATTCCGAGGTTTCCGGCGTGGCGGATCTGGTCGCCAAGAACGACGCGGAATGCCTCGCCACGATCCGGCGGCTGCTGGGTTTTTTGCCGTCCAGTTTTGAATCGCCCCCGCCGCGCAAAAACACCACCGACGACCCGGCGCGCTCCCTCGACAAACTTGAGAAAATCGTCCCCGGCGACGTGCGCCAAGCTTACAACATCCTTCAGGTCATCAAAGCTATAGTGGACGATGGCGAGTTTCTCGAGCTGAAGGCGAAGTTCGCGCGCAATCTCGTCATCGGCTTCGGCCGCCTCGACGGATACCCCGTCGGCTTCGTCGCCAATCAACCGATGTTTTTAGCCGGCAGTTTGGACGTCGACGCGTCGGACAAAGCGGCGCGCTTCATTCGTTTCTGTGACGCCTTCAACATCCCCGTCGTGACGCTGATGGATGTGCCGGGCTTCTTTCCCGGCAAACAGCAGGAAGAGAAGGGAATCATTCGCCACGGCGCGAAGATGCTCTACGCCTACGCGGAGGCGACTGTGCCGAAGATCACCGTCGTGCTGCGCAAGGGCTACGGCGGCGCGAAACAGGCGATGTGCACGCGCGAGATGGGAGCGGACCAGCTGCTGGTCTGGCCGGGAGTCGAGCTGGCGGTGATGGGCGGCGGGGGCGCCGTCAATGTGCTCTATCGCCGCGATATC
>MGSS01000106.1:0-15279 GCA_001798595.1 Deltaproteobacteria bacterium RIFCSPLOWO2_12_FULL_60_19
ACGGATCGAGACCTGGGGCGACAACAAGGGCACGACGGCGATCGTCGATCACGGCGCCAATCCGGGCCTGGTCTCCCATTTCACGAAGCATGCCCTGCTCGGGATCGCGGAGAAAATCGTCAAAGAAAAACGGGGTGACCCGCGCCGTCCGCAACTGGAAAAAGCGCTCGCCGACAAAACTTTCGCGAAGCTGGCCCAGCTGGCCGACGTCAAAGTCATCCACATCAGCGAGCGGGATACGCAGATCACCGACCAACCCAAGCGGGTGAACGAATTCGTCAACACGTGGAGCATCGAGGGCTTCTTCGAGGAAGGCGTGGCGCCCGCGGAATTGGGCTGGGGCACGCACGAGCGTTATGTCCCCGAGAACGCCTTTTTCCACCAGACGGGGCCGCGAAATCAAATCTGTCTCACCACGCTCGGGATGAAGACCTGGGTCCGCTCCTGGGTGCCTTGCGGCGAGATTACCGGCATGGTCATCCGCCACGGCGAGTCCTTCAGCATCTCCGATCGTCTGACGGTCTGGCAGGACGGAAAAGCCGTCTACCGCCCGACGGTCCACTACGCTTACTGCCCGGCGGACGTCGCGATCAATTCGCTCCACGAGCTGGAGATGCGCCAGTTCAAGCTCCAGGAAAACCAGCGCATCATGAGCGATGAGATCACCGACGGCGAGGACCAGTTGGGCGTTTTGTTGATGGGACACGACTTTAAATCCTGGTGGTGCGGCAGCCTGCTCAGCATCCACGACGCCCGCAAGCACGTCCCCCACCAGCAGGCGACCACGCTGCAAGTGGCGATCTCCGTGGTCGCGGCGGCGATCTGGATGATCGGCCATCCGAAAAGCGGCGTCTGCCTGCCCGACGACATCGATCACGAGGACATTTTGAAAATCAGCGTCCCCTACATCAGCCCGTTCATCTCGGAGCCGGTGGACTGGACGCCGCTCGCCCATCTGAACACCCAGTTCTCCAAGTTCGACATCCCGCGTCCGCCCGAGGAAGACGTCTGGCAGTTCACCACATTTCTAGTCGATCACGCGGAGAGAAAACGTGCCTATAGCGCCACTAAAGCCGGCCGCTAGTCCGAAGCCGTCCAAAGCCAAGCCGGACTTGAGCGGAGTCGAAAATCTGATTCGCGCGATGCTGAAGAAGCACCGCACGCCGTTCATGCTGATCCGCCGGAGCGTTCTCGAAAGGCAGCTCCAGCGCTTCCGCAAATGCCTGCCCGAAGTGACGCCGTACTACGCCATCAAGGCGAACCCGCACCCCAAGATCATCAAGACGTTCATCAAGCTGGGAGCCGGCTTCGACGTCGCCAGCGCCTGGGAGATGAGGCAGGTGCTCTCTCTCGGGGGCTCCCGCGGTAAAATTATCTTCGCCAACACCGTCAAGTCGTCCGAGGATATCATTTCGGCCCGCCGGCGAAAGGTGCGGATGATGACGTTCGACAGCGAGCCGGAGCTTTACAAGATCGCGGAGCACTATCCGGGAGCGCACGTGCTCCTCAGGATCAAAGTGGTCAATGAAGGGAGCGTGGTCAACCTCTCGCTCAAATTCGGCGCCGATCCCGAAATCGCCCATCTGATGCTGCGCAAAGCGCGGGCGCTTGGGCTGGTTCCGACCGGCATCAGCTTCCACGTCGGCTCGCAATCCACAAACGTCGAGAATTACCTGCAGGCGCTCGAGATTTCCGCGAATATCTTCAACGAGGCCAAGGAGCACGACGTGCCTCTCAAGATCATCGACATCGGCGGCGGATTCCCCATCCAGCATTTCGACAATGAAATAGGCGTCAATTTCGAGCGCATGGCGGTTCAGATCCGGAAGCAGATCCGCCTGCTGTTCGACAAGAAGCTCCAGTTCATGGCCGAGCCGGGCCGCTTCCTAGTCGGGCCCGCCGGCATTCTGGTGACGCAGGTGATCGGGAGGACGTTCCGCAACAACAAGAATTATTACTACCTGAACGACGGGATCTACGGGGATTTTTCAGGGATGGTGTTCGACCACTGCAAATATGAATTCAAAACGCTCCGGCGCGGGCAGACGTTTTTGAGCGCGCTGGCCGGGCCGACTTGCGACTCTTTCGATACGCTCTCGCTCGACGTGGAGATTCCCGAGCTTTACGTGGGCGACGTGGTGTACGTCAAAAATATCGGGGCCTACTCCTCCGCCAGCGCCGTCGCCAACTTCAACGGCTTCCCTCCCGCCAAAATCGTGATGGTTTAGCGCTGTCTCGCTCTCCTTGGCTTGTTTAGGCTTATTGCCTCGGCAGGTAGTCACTCAACACCACATCGATCACCGACAAGCGTCCCGCGGCGCTATATTCCAGGGCTTTAGCAACCGCCGGCTGAATGTTTTTAGGATCCGTCACCCTAACGCCGTATCCGCCGTAGATCTCCGCATAAAGACGGTAATCGGGGTTAGGGAGGATGGGGCCGCCGAAGTGAATCCCGGTCTTTTTGGAAACGCCGTCCGGGTAATATTTGAGGAGGCCTCGCTCCATCGACAGGTAGCGCTGATTGTTGAACACGACCACGATGATCGGCAGATTATATTCCTGCGCCAACCCTAAGCATGACGGCACGGGGTTGTAGTGAAAGCCCCCGTCGCCGATGAGGACGAAGACGGGCCGCTCTTTCATGGCCAGCTTCGCGCCCAGCGCGTAACCCAGGCTCACCCCCAACCCTCCCGTCACGCGAGCGAGGTACGACATCGGCTCGGTGCGCGGGATCATGTTCTGGATCAACGTCCGGTGCACGGTCGTCTCTTCCACGACCACCCCGTTCGGCGGAATCGAATCGTTGAGCGCCTGGCAGAGCCAGCGCGGATCGACCGGGATATCGTTCTTGTGCTCCAATGCGTCGCGCTGCATCGCCGCCGCCTGCCGGTCGTGCTCCTCACGAATCGCGCGAGAGCGTTGCTCGTACCGAGCGCGGTTTCCAACGAACGCTTCCGACGCCTTGACACGGCTCAGCAGCCTTGCCAATGTCGCCGCCGGTGGAGCGACCAACGCGAGATCTACTTTGTAACCCCAGAACGGCAGCCGCGAGTAAGGATACTCGTCGCCGAAAAAAATAACCTTCGCCTCGGCCTTCGGTCCCTTATTGAGCGGATACCAGGGACTGACTGCGTCCGCGACCAGCACCAGGTCGGCCGACTCGACGCGACGCGGATCGTAAGGAAGGTATAAAGGGTGAGTGCGCGGGAAATTCAAAAACGCCGGCCGGAAGGATTCCATGACCGGAATGGCCAACGACTCGCAAAGCTCGACCAGCAGGCTCACGACCGACGCATCCCGGCCTACATGCTCGGTGACGAGAACCGGACGCTGGGCGCGCAAGAGACAATCCACGGCCTCTTGAATCGCCTTCTCGTCGACGGCAAAAGCGCGCGCCACCCGATTCGGTTTGTTATCCTGGGGCAGAGAGACTTCATCCAACATGCACTCAAACGGCACGCCGAGGAGCACCGGCCCTGCGGGAGGCTCCACGGCGATCTGCATCGCCCGCTCCACCGAGGGGATAAGGATTGACGAGGCAGTGACGCGCTCGCTCCACTTGACGCAGCGTCGCAAAAGCTCCGCGGGTCCGCCGATGTCGGTAAGATCATGAACCCACTGGTTTCCCGGGTCCGGCAGCCGCGACTCTTCTCCGAAGGCGGAGGATTCGCCGCAGCAGATCACCATCGGCACCCGCTCCTGATAGGCGGCGCGCAGATACATGGCCGCGTTCAAAGGGCCCGCCGTAGCATGGAGCAAGACCGCCTGCGGCTTGCCGGTCACCTTGGTGTAGCTCGATGCCATAGCGACGGCGAGCGCTTCGTGACGACAGTTCAAAAAGCCTATCCGACTGTCCCCTCGCTCCTGCGCCTCGGCGAGCGCCTCCCACACCGGAGGCCATTCCGTCCCGGGCGAAGAGAAGATGTAATCGACCCCGGCCCGCTCAAAAATCTTAACCAGCGCCTTACCGCCATGCATAACTCCTCCGTCTCATCGTGTTCGTGTCCGTCGTAGAACGTGTTCGGGGGTCCTACGAGCACGAGACACCATTCGACCATTCGACACTCTCATGGTGGTGAGCAAGTCGAACCACAAGCTCATGGCCCTGAGCAAGGTCGAAGGGCGATCACGAGCACGCCTTTAGAGTCCCAGCTTCTTTCTCGCCTCAGGCAAGAATCCGTTTTCTTCGAGGCTCTTCACGAAAGTGCCATTGATGATCTGATGGATGTCCACCTGCGCGACCTTGGGATTGGGCCGAGAGACATACTGTCGAGGCCCTGTTTTTTGAATAGACCTTTGTCCACTGCGACCCACATGGGCCCAACGGTTTCATTGAATCCACCGTAGGAGAAGAGGATTTTTTCCTGGGCCTCCAGCGCCGAAGGCGCCGCAAGGCTCACGAACAACGCAACGACGGCAAAAAGAGTCCGGTGACTGCGAGAACCACGCATAGATTCAAACTAAACCCCGCCTCTTGAGGCGGGCACAAAGCCGATGGGGTTTCCAAAGGGGAGAAGCGGCAGCTCTCCCCTTTGGTCGAACACGGGGATTCAATCCCCGTGTTCGATAAGTTAATTAGCCCGCTTTTGCAAACGGCCTTGTTCGCGTCTGAGACTAGTCGATTACCAGGGAGTCTGTCAACGCGGGAGCTGCCGGGGCAGGAGGTAGAGGAGACAGGAGAGTTATCTGTTATCGATTTTTAGTTTTTCAGTCCTAAGCTTTCTAGCCCCTTATTGCTCTCGAGGCCGGTCAAAACGCTCCAGAGGTAAGGCGTGCGAAGGTCCGCGAGCGGAGGCGTACTTATTCCAGTACGTTGACGCGAAGCGGGCCAAGCACAACCATCAGCACCGCTCGCCTGGGGGTCTCTCGGAGGGCCGACGCGTGGGACGAGGCGATACAAGCGTAGCTCCAAGGGTGCCATGAGCTATCGGGGGCAGCGTAACACCGACGTATCGCATCGGCCCGGAGAGAGATTTCCAGGCGAGCTGACGGCCTATGGGCGTTTTCACCGGCCTCAATCCAGCCAGTCTTTTTCTTTGAGCTTTCTGGGAAGGTAGGTTTTCGTGAGATACTGAAAATTCTTGTTGGCCAGCGCGTCGAGCTCGTACTTGAGGCCGATCGAGAGCATCCGCTTGATTTCTTCCTGCCACTCCTTTTTCTGAAACCAGCGATACTTGAGCAGCTCCTTCGCGCGATTGACGTCTTTGTCGTTGAGCTTGATGCCGACGTTGCGCGGCAGGCCGTAGCGGTCGGGATCGGCGCTGGAGAAGCCGATGAACTTGGCCTTCGGAATGGCCATGCGCTGGCTCTCAAACGCGAGGTTGATCGATCCCTGCTTGACGACCGAGTAGATGTAGTAGCCCCAGGGGTCGTTGTCCACCAGGACATAGACGGGAAGATTGTAGTCTTCGTGCAGCCGACGCGCCAGCCGTCTGACGCCGCGCGGCGGCTGGCCGTTGCCGGTAAGGAGGATGCAGTTGTACCTCCGCCAGAATTTATCTTCCGAAAGGCGGTTCCACTGCGTGCCTTTCTCAACGAGAAGCACGAAATCCGCCGTGCACCTGGTGATCTGAATGTATTCCGGCTCGACGATGGACGGAACCGAGTAACCGCCTTTTCCCAGCCGGGTGCAGTCCACGCGGTCGCCGTCGTCAGTGAACACAACCGGCCCCACGACGGTGCCGGAGTTCTCGGCGCGCACGTGCAGCTCTTCGCGAAGCGCCGCCAGCGTGACTTCCAAATCTTCGATCAGCGGATCGGATTCGTTCTGGCCGTCGAAGGTGTTTTCGTGCGAGTTTTTGATCGTGTGCTTGGTGCGGTAGTAGATCTCCCTGAGGGAGGTTGTGAGATCCGCCCGCTGCAGCTCGGCCAGGGCATCGGCCACGAGCACCGTCTGCATGAACTTCTTGGCCATGCCGACGTTGAAAAACGACCGCGCCTGCTTCCTGCGCCCCAGCTCGATCATGCCGCGCTTCTCGTCGAACGTGACGTTGGCGAGGCTGCGTACGGGAATCGACAACGTCGGGTCCTTGCTCCGCTCCGCAGCCGTAATGACGATGTCGGCCACGCCGACGAGCTTCTTCTCGACGGCGCCGTTATTTTTTGCTTTTTTTCGCGCCATCTTTTTTTCCTGTCCCTTGACCATGTTTTGCAGTCGTCGCGGTCGGTTCAAATCCCAACGTCATCTGCTTCGCGGACGGCGGCTCGACCTTTGCCGGATTCTTCTTGCCGAGCGTTGCAGATTTACCGGGCTTGCCGGCTTTTTTCGCCTTCGCTTTTTCCTTGGGCGCCGGCGCCGGCGCCGGCTCGACGGCGATCAAAGGTTCTTCCGGCGGCGCGGCATCGCTCGCCGCATCGCCCGGCAAAGCCGGCGCGTCGCCTTCGATCCCCTCGGCGGTGACGATGATCGAGTGGGGCAGCCCTTCCGGGCCGCCGCCGTCGCGCCCCAGAAGTTCGTCCGTCTTTTGGCCGCCGGTCCGTTTCATGGCGATCTTCTGTAGCTGCTCTTTGAGTTTTTGCTTCGCCAGCTTCCCGCCCTTCAAGCGGTTGCAGGCTTCGACCACCTCTTCGATGTAAAGCTCGAAGATATTTCTCCGGCGAAACTCCCCTTTGGCCCGCTCCCGCCGCCTGACGAAGACGCCGAGCCGCCGCCCGCACTCCTGCAGGGCGAGCCTGATCTCTTTGCGGATCTCGTCGTAATCGGCGATAGCTTCCTTCGACTCGCTGGTAAACGGGACCCAGACCGAGGCCATGTGGACGAAGATCACCATCGGTCCGGCGGGCAGCGCGCCCCTCGATTGGGCGACGCCGTAGTTTCGCCAGGTGGTGTCGAGCACGGCCTTGAACGTCGCGCAGGCCGACTGCTGATAGAGCAGCGGCACGCGGTTGGCGTAGCGAATCACGCGCGCCAGCTCGTTGTCGTTATCCTGCTGCTCGCCTTCGGCGAGCGCGACCTTTGGGGCTTCTTGCGCCGCCTGTTCCGGCCCCTTGCCATAAGCCAGCCCCGCCTCGATGACGAACGGATTGCCGCGGTAGACCGCCGGCGGCCGGGTCACCGCGGTGTAGAAATCTCCCCTAATCTGTTTGTAGAGACCGTGGAGAATCGCCTTCTCGCCGATGGGCGAAATGCAGTTCGACGGCGGCGCCATGATCTTGGTGGACTGGATGGTCTTGTAGAGCGCCTCGGCGACGGCGCCGTGAATATTGCGCGGCCGCGAGTCGGACGAAAGCTTCGCGGCCTTGCAGATCTCCTGGGCGAGATTGGAGGAGACCCGGCTGAATTCGCTCGCGAGAAATCCCGAGAGCGAATAGCTCTTGGTGTCGTGGAGCATTTTAAGCAACATGCCGAACTCGATGCCGTAGGGGTGCGGCTTGATCTCGCGCGGCTGGGGCGGCAGCTCTTGAATGGTCCGGGGATATTCTTTGGTCTCGCCCTCCGGCGTGTGATAGACGATCTTGACGTGCGGGTTGGCGATAGCGACCTGCTCGAGATATTCGTCAACGGAGGAGCGCCCCTTCTGATAGCGCCCCTCGATTTCGAGCGTCACCTGCGTTCCGCGGTGGCTCTCCCAGTCGATCTTCTTGTTCTCGAAAATCCGCGGCTCGTTTTTCTTGGTATCGATCTGGACTTCAAAATAGTGAGCCGGCGATTTTGCGCTGGTGCGCGAGATGATCTGCACGGGTTTGCCGGTGGTCAGTTGCGCGTACATGCCGGCGGCCGATATGCCGATCCCCTGCTGCCCGCGGCTCATGCGCAGCCTGTGGAATTTGGACCCGTAGAGCAGCTTGGCGAAGATCGGCGGAATCTGCTGGCGGACGATGCCGGGACCGTAGTCGATCACCGTCAGCCGGAAGCGGCTCGCCTGGCTGGGTGGCGGCGGGGGTTCTCCGTTGGACGCCACCTCCAGCTTGACGATGACTTCAGGGAGGATCCCCGCCTCTTCGCACGCGTCGAGCGCGTTATCGACGGCCTCCTTGACGCAAGTGAGCAGCGCCTTGCGTGGATTGTCGAAACCCAGCAGGTGGCGGTTCTTGGTAAAGAATTCCGAAACGGAAATTTCCCGCTGCCGCGCCCCCATCTGGGCTGCGGATAAGGTCGGCTTGGGCTCAGCGGGTTGGGTCTCGGCCGTCGCGGTGTTGGACTTCAGCATCGGTTTCGACATCTCTTCTCTCGACAGGCCGTTGAAAAAGGCTCATTGCCAAACCCCGTGCTCGTGATCGTGGCTCGTGCTCGGGCCGGCAAAACGCGAACACGGATACGAAGCATCGGAGGTCCGCTTCGAAGTTGTACGAGCATGATTATACCAGAGACGACGGCTACTGCATATAAAAACCGGGTGGAAAACTTGTGACGCGACATTTTTCGCCTGCTCGTTGACAAACCGGCCCGAGATTGGATATGGCGAAGTCTTTGCAGCTCGGACACGAAGCACCATGTTCGCAAATACCTTCCGCGCCTTTCGCCATCGCGACTACTTTATTTTCTGGTCCGGCCTGTTTCTCGGCCATACCGGCACGTTGATCCAAACCACGGCGCAGAGCTGGTTGATTTTCCAACTGACAAATTCACCTTTCTACCTCGGGCTGGAAGGGCTTTGTCTCGGCCTGCCGCGCGTGCTCTTTTCGGCTTACGGCGGCGCCGTCGTCGACCGCGCCCACCGTAAAACGATCTTCGTCGCAACCCAGGGCACGTTTTTATTGATGGCGCTGTTTCTCGGCGTCATGACCTATCTGGGCGAGATCCGCGTCTGGCATCTGCTCGCCGTCTCCGCGCTCACCGGCTTCTGCGTATCGTTCGAACAGCCGGTCAGACAAACGATCCTGCATCAGCTCGTCCCCCGCGAAGTCCTGCCGAACGCGGTCACGCTGTACCAGATGGTCTTCAACGGCTCGATGCTGTTCGGCCCGGCTATCGGCGGGGCGTTGATCCCCTTCATCGACACCCAGGGCTGTTTTTTCGTTGCGACGGCAGGGAATCTTATCGTCCTCGTGACGATCTTCATGATTCGCATTCCCCAGGCGCGGCGGGCGGCCAGCCCGAAAAGCGTCACCCGGGACATGATCGAAGGGCTCCAGCTGGCCTGGAGCACGCCGATATTTTTCGCCCTCTTTACCCTGCTCGGCATCGTCACCTTCTGCACCAAGCCCTACACGCAATTCATGCCGGTCTTCGCGCGGGACGTTCTCAGCGTCGGCGCGCCGGGGCTCGGCCTGTTGCTGATGGCGCCCGGCGCCGGCGCCATCGTCGGCGGGCTGACTCTCGCCTCCGCGCGCCGCTTTCCCAGGTCCCACCACCTGCTCTTCTTCCTGGCCGCCGGTTTCGGCTGCGCGATTATTCTGTTCGCCGCGTCGCGCACCTTTTTTCTTTCATTGCTCTTTCTCTTTGTCGCCGGCGGATTTCAGACGACTTTCCTTTCCTTCACCGCGACGTTACTGCAGAGCCACGCCGTCGAAACCAACCGCGGCAGGATCATGGCCCTTTACGGCTTGATCAATCGCGGGCTGGGCCCGATGGGCGGTTTTCCCTTCGGTCTCGTCGCCACGGCGATCGGCGCGCCATGGACGGTCGCGCTTTGCGGCGTGCTGACGATCGGATTGGTCGCGTACGTGGTACTCTATCGCTCGCAACTCAGGCAGGCTCAGCCGGTCGGTTAAGCAGACCGCTGAAAAACCGTTAGCCCGCCTGGGGGTCTCTCGGAGGGCCGATGCTTCCCCCCTCATTGACAAACCGGCCTCACACCGGATATTCAAAAGGAGTGGTGCGCGACAACGCACCGTCGCCCGCTGCTATTTTTATTATTACAGGAGGAGTTCAGCCATGGTCATGCTGGGAACCGATATGAAAGTCGCCGAGACCCCCAAAGACGGCCTCGAAGAATACAGGAAGCGCGACGCCTACGAGGCGTGGCTCAAAAAGGAAGGCGTGAAAGTATACGAGGAGTTTTACTTTCCGAGCCTGGCGAAGGTCGAGTTGGGGCCGTGGGAGCGCAAGGGGGGCAAGGGCGCGGTCATCCACATCGACAACCGCCATATGCCCAACGACTGTCACGTCGTCGAGATCAGGCCGGCGGGCAAGTCGGAGCCGGAGCACCACATGTACGAGCTTACGATCTATGTGGTTTCGGGCCGCGGCGCGACGACGATCTGGCAGGACGAGAAGCATAAGAACAGCTTTGAGTGGCACGCCGGAAGCCTGTTCTCCATCCCGCTCAACGCCTGGTACCAGAACTTCAACGGCAGCGGCGACGAGCCGGCCCGCTACATCGCCGTGACCAACGCGCCGCCCATGATGCGGTTGTTTCAGGACAACGACTTCATGTTCAATAGCGATTTCAGGTTCCGCGGCCGTTACGCGGGCGAGGAGAACTATTTCAACGGCAACGGCAAGCTCTTTAAGCGGCGGATCTGGGAATCCAACTTCATCGCCAACGCGCCGGACATGCTGTTGTATGGCTGGAAGGAGCGGGGCGCAGGCGGCATCAACGCGATGCTGGAGATGGCCAACAACAACATGAAGAGCCATATCTCGGAATTTCCTATCGGCACCTACAAAAAGGCCCACCGCCACGGCCCGGGGGCGCATCTCGTGTTGCTGAGCGGCACCGGCGGCTTCTCCCTGGTCTGGACCAAGGAAGACCGCTCCGACATGATCAAATGCGACTGGCAGCTCGGCTCAATGGTCGTCGTGCCCAGCGACAACTGCTACCACCAGCACTTCAACACCGGAACCAATCGGGCGCGCTATCTGGCCCTCAGGTCAGGCGATATGGGCCTCAACTCGCCCCGGCCCGGCGGCGGAGAGTATGCCGACCGGAGCATCAAAGAAGGCGGCTGGCAGATCGAGTACCAGGACGAAGATCGTGAAATCCACAAGATATTCGAGAAAGACCTTGCCGCGCACGGCGCGCCGTGCCGGATGAAGGCGTTTGTGCCGTGGTGCAACGGCGAGATGGGGCCGACGAGCGAGCGCGCAACCTAACAGAAGACTGGAGCGATGGAGTAGTGGAGTGATGCGTTCAGAGCGCAATACTCCATTACTCCCCTACTCCAACCCTCCGTGATTCCTGCATCCCGCTCGGCCTCCCTTCGGCTCGTCGATACGCGGATCCACCAGCTATTCTATGTTTTCCTATCGCGACGAGAATGAAAGGAGGCGTCAGACATGCCGAAGATCAAAGGGCTGAGCCACGTGGTGCTCTACGTAAATGACCTGGACAAGATGGTTGCGTTCTACCGGGACGTTCTCGGGCTCGTTAAATACCACGAGCACCCGGGGCGCATGGTGTTTCTGACGCCCGATCCCGACGTCGACGATCACCAGCTCGCTCTGGCCAAGGGACGCGAGGGCGACGCCAAGATCCTCGCGCATATCGCCTGGCGCGTGGAAACGCCGGCCGACGTCAAGGCGTTCTACCAGCGGTTCAAGGCTCAGGGTGTTCCGATCCACCACTGCGTCAGTCACGCCTACGAGGAGATGGGAAACACCGTGTCGTGCTATTTTCTCGATCCCGACGGAAACCGCATCGAGATCTACGCCCTGGTGCCGGAGCGCGACGAGAAGCGCATGAACCGGCCGCTCGACCTGGATAAGAGCGTGGACGAGATCATCGCCGAGGCAAGCGGGCTACAGAGATGAAATTAAGAAAAGCTCGGCGTCCAAGATCGGCGTGAATATCATAGGCCAGGATTCGACCCCAACTCCTGACCCCAACTCCTGACCCCAACTCCACTGCTAACTGTTCAAAGGAGACAGAATGGCGATTCGACTCATCGTAACGATCACCGCGGCGCCGGGTAAAGGCGCCGAGTTGGCAGAGGCGTATAAGGCTCGCTGCCTGGAAGTGATGAAAGAGCCCGGCTGCGAGCAGTTCGAGGTCTCTCAGAGCGTGGTGAATCCGGACAAGCTCGCGATTCTGGAGCGCTGGACCGATCAGGGAGCCTTAGACGCGCATGCGCGACTTAACAGCACTCGTCCCCCGTTGCGCCCCGAGCTGCGCGCCGGCGCCACCGAACGCGAAGATTACGCGTATAACCGGACGCGGTAATCCATAGCGATGTGTGATTGCAAGACCTGACCCTGCGACCGAATTTGCGGGATGAGCCGGTCTCGCTCTGCCAGTTGCACGGGAAAGTCTAGAATCGAAGGCCTGAGCCCGAAAATTAGAGAATATTTCGATTTACAAAATCGTGGCGACTTGTTACACAACATCGATGGAGAAAGTCGAGGTGTGGAAACATGGTCCGATTAGTACGACCCGAAGAATTGAAAGGCATCATACCGTATAGCGAGGCGATAAAGACGGTCGAAACGGCATACCGAGAATGGGCAAAAAATCCCGTTCTCAACAATCCACGACAGAGAACACACACGCCGGACGGAGTGCGCGTCAGCATTCACCATGGCGCGGCTCCTTTTCTTGGGATGACCGGATATATGAGTCATTGCGAGCTGCTCAAACAGTTTCCGGAACACCAGAAATCAGTATTCCACGGCCATCCCGTAACCATACTGTACGATTCTTCAACCGCCGAGCTCCGCGCTATACTCGTGGGGAACCCTACGAGCAAAGAGCTGCCCGTTTCTCATGCCGCCACCGAGCTCAGAACCGCCGCAACCAGCGCGGTCGGGACTCGAGCGCTTGCCAGGAAGGACAGCAAAATTTTAGGCTTGTTCGGAGCGGGAAATCAGGCTCGAGCGCACCTGATCGCTCTCTCCACGCTTTATAAGCTCCAAAAGATCAAGGTCTATACACGGACCGCGGCAAACCGTGAAGCGCTCGCCCGGGAGATGGCGGACAACTTCGGGCTTCCGGTAGAGCCGGTAGACGAGCCTCGAAAAGCAGCGACTGGCGTTGATATCATCCTTACCGCCACCAATGCGAGCGTCCCGGTGCTGGACGGTAAATGGCTGGAAGAAGGTGTCCACATTACTTCGATCGTTTCGAGCAATATCGGTTTGGTGAAAGGGGGTTTCATCCCGAAAAAAAGGCGCGAGCTGGACAATGAGACGATACGCCGGGCGAATCTGATCGTGGTTTGCTCGAAATCGCAGGCTATTCAGGATGAGCAGGGCGATCTTTTTGATCCTGTGCAGGCCGGTATCACTTCTTGGGCCGAGATTCACGAACTAGGCGATCTACTAAACGGTAAAACTCCAGGCCGCGCCTCGAATAGCGCAATTACAATCTTCAAGAACAATGCCGGGCAGGGCATTGCCGATGTGGCTCTCGGCGCTCTGGCGTTCAGAACAATCCTGGAAAAGGGCGGTGGTCAGGAATTGTCGATTGAAGGAGGCTCGCAGTGAGATGAATAGCAGACTCTTCTTCCTGGGCATCTTGTTTTTTTTATTGACGCCGGACGCGACGATCGGCGCGCTGGAAAAGGTCACTGTTAGTCATTCGGTTCGTGGCTCCCTTTCGGTTGGTCCTCTACTCTACGGCATTCACAGAGATTTCTATCGAGAGGAAGGAATAGAACTTCTGTACGTTTCCATTCGCGCCGATCTGGGGATCAAGGCGCTCCTTGCCGGCGAAGTGGATTATATCTACAGCGTTGGGACTGCCATCAGAGGAGCGGTCCAGGGGGTGCCGGTCAAAGCTCTGAGCTTCGACTTTATCAAAGTGTTTCATTCTCTAATGGCGCGCCCGGAAATCGCTTCCGCCGCAGCGCTCAAGGGCAAGAGAGTAGCCGTCAGTTCATTTGGAGCGAGCACGGACTTGTCTGCTAGAGTCGCGCTCCAGGCCATGGGTTTGGATCCGACCCGGGATGTGACCATCGTCGCCCTCGGGGGAGACACCATCCGTTACGCGGCTTTACAGGCGGGCACAGTTCAAGCTGCGATGATGTCGCTTCCTCTCAATATAAGATTGAAAAAAGAGGGTTATACCGAGCTGTTTTACGCGGGAAAAATTCTTCATGAGCCTCTCACGGGCTTGGTCACGAGCACGGAAAAGATAAAGAGAAACCCCGATCAAATTCACAGGATGATGCGCGCGTTCGTTCGCGGAATGCAGGCGTTCAAAGCTGAAAGAGCGGGCTTTGTTTCTTTCGCACAGAAGAAATTCGGATTAACCAAAGATGTAACGGAAGAAGCCTACGAGTACCTTATCGACAGCCTCTCCCAGGACGGATTTGCGCAACCCGTCGTGGTCGAAAGAGCGATAGAAAGCGCGAAAAAATTGGTCAGGTCGGACAAACCGGTAAGCCAGGCCGACATTGTCGATTATACTTTTCTTCGTGCAGCGCTGAAAAAATAGACCGGCACGAACACGGCACATCCGAAGACAGGTGCAATCCGGGGGGTCGCGCACTTATGATCGCCGCGTTCGCGGCGTTAGCCTCGCCAGCACTAGGCGCGGCAGCGGAGTCTCCTTGCCCCCTTCCGCCCTCGGTTGCGTCCCGAGCTGCGCGCCGGCAACAACGAGCGAAGATTACGCGTACAACCGTGCCCGGTAATCCTGGTCCATTCGCTATGGAAGCCCGAGAGTTCCCCAACCCTCAGCTGGACCTCGATAACCACGGCGCTCAGTGTTTCGCTAAGACAGCCAGCAATTTCTGTGCATCGACTGGCGGCTGCATCTTGCCTGCAAGAATGTCTCTCGCGTCGACCGGCATACCGTAATACGCCGCGTTCACCTGGTCGCGGGTGGCGATTACGGTGCCCTCCACGGAGATGCCGGCGAAAAGTCCCTGGCTGCGGCTGTACGTATACATCGCCGCCTGCAGGCTCACATCGCCCTGGGCCGTACGTCCGACCGGTCCCACCGCTACGGTGAAGGCGCCGCCAAGGGTGACGTTGCCCCCTTTCGCGAACGCGTCGACCGCCGCCGGAGTGTTGAGGACAATCACCAGCTCGGAGACCTCAGCCCCGGCTTGAAAGCCGAATCCTACCCCTCCCGTCCCGATCGCCGAGGGGCCGCTCCAACCATTTCCGGTGCGCGCGACGACGACCCCGCGGCCGCCCCTGATACTGCCGATGAAGCCGGCCTTGCCGACGGTAAGGATCGCCAGCCCTCTCGCGGCGCGCATGACCGCGGGCGGAATTCCGCTCTCCGGGATCGCCGTGAACCGTTCGATAATCGCCACCGCCTGGTCGACATCCGACTGCATAGATTCGCGCGGAGTGGTCGCAGCGCACCCGGAAAATAGAGTTGCAGCGATTAGAGAAATGGTTATTCTCGTCCTTCTCCTCATCTTGGCACCCTCCTTTTTTCGGCCGACGTCCACACCGCCGGATGCGATGGGTATGACTAGCCTATCAGATGGGGAGGGGAAGGAAAA
>MGSS01000106.1:15303-20514 GCA_001798595.1 Deltaproteobacteria bacterium RIFCSPLOWO2_12_FULL_60_19
GATGGGTATGACTAGCCTATCAGATGGGGAGGGGAAGGAAAATAGGGTCAGGGGGGAAACCGGGTTAGAGGAAAGAGCGCGGCTGCGAGCAGTTCGAAGTGTTTCAGAGCGTGGTGAATCCGGACAAGTTCCCGCTTCTGGAACGCTGGACGGATCAGCGAGCCTTAGACACGCGCGCGCGACTTCAGAGCACTCGCCCTCCATTGCGCCCCGAGCTGCGCGCCGGCCCCACCGAACGGGAAGATTACACGTACAACCGGACGCGGTAATCCGGATCTTGACCGAGGAGGCCATAAACTTTCGTCGCACGGCGAGCGAGTCAACCTAGTCCCCTAAGATGAATCCGCCTAGAGCGTGACGGGACGCGACGAGCGGCAGGGCGGTGAGCGCCATCGCCTTTTCTGACGTTGCTCGCCGGCAATCGCTTGGTGAATTCGCACATCGCCGCATAGAAACATTTGCCCGGCGCGATCAACATATCCACGCCTGATCCCAGACCTTTTCCCCCTCTGTGCACGGGCGCTGAAAAGTGCTATCAGGAGATCGGTGGTCTGTGAAATCATCGCGGATGCGCAGGATCGTTGAATGACTATCAAGAGATACAATTCGGGTATTCAGCGCGCCAGAGGCCTGTTAGAGGTGGCCGCTGCTTTATATGACAGTTCACTCTCGTCGGAATCGTGGAAAGCCGCGGAGGGGGTGCTCCAAACCGATTCGCCCCTCGGTAACGCGCTCAAACTCTCGCTCACCGCCAAGTCAAACGATCGAAAGGGCGTCTCGCTCTCTTTCGCCACTGGCGGCTTTCGTGAGATCAGAGCGGTGGCGGAAGGCAAGGTTTCCCTAGCGTGGGTTAACCCTTCGGTGCTATTGACCATGGCCTACCGGGGGAAAGGGCCGTTTCGTAAACGGCTTCCCTTGCGAACGATCGCAGTGTTTCCCTCTTACGATGTCATGGGCTTTGCCGTCCACGAATCGACCCGGATTACCTCCTTCTCTCAGATCAAAAAGGAACGCTTCCCACTGAAACTTTCCACCCGGAGCGTAAATAAAACCGCTCTTAGGGAAATCTCAACGATGTTCACGGTGGCGGAGGTTTTACGTGCCGCTGGATTTACGCTGGCGGATATTCGCCGGTGGGGTGGAGAAATTCATTTAGCAACCAGGCCCAGCCATCCGGCGCGGCGTGCGGGTATCGAGAGCGGCACCGTCAACGCGATTTTCGACGAGGGGATCAAAAGCTGGGCGCGGACTGCCTTAGAAAACGGATTCCGTTTCCTGCCCGTGGAGGGATCGATTCTCAAGCATATGGCGGCGATGGGGTACCGGCCGAGCCTCATGTCCAAATCGCGATTTCAGGGGCTGGCCGCAGATGTTCGGACCATCGATTTCAGCGGCTGGCCGATGATCGTGCGTACCGACATGCCGGACGACGTGGCCTATGCCCTATGTGAAGCGATCGAGAAGCGAAAAGACGCGATGCCGACGGATAATTATAAGCCGCTCGATATCGCGCAACTTTGCGCCAATGACGAAGAGTCGCCTTACGATGTGCCGCTGCACCCAGGCGCAGCGCGCTTTTACCGCGATCGAGGATATCTTAAATAGATTATTTTGCGGAGAATTCCGCCTGAGATTCGTTCACTCACTGAGGCTCCTGCCACTTTGCTCGACCTAGTTGCCGGTAGTGAGTCCGGCATCATCCTCCAAGTAAGTTGCGCAACTACGAAAGTAGCACCGATGGTTCAGCCCTTCCGGCAGATGAGATCTCCCTTTGGAAACGGCAAGAGTACGCAGTCTACTCGCGTATCGGTTCGCGCGCGGTTCAAGAGGTCCGTCTGGATGCGGGGGGAGGTTACATTGTCGATGACGAGCCATCCACCGGGCACGAGGCGCGGAACCACCTTCTCGTAAACCTTGGCGTTGAACTCCGGAGGCTCAATATCGGAGAAGCAAAACGCGATCTCCTCGAAACGGGTCGCGTAGTCGAGAGCGTCGCCGTGAACGACTTGGACCGAACCTCCTGCGCCCGCGCGGGAGACGTTCTCGCGGGCCAAGGCGACCTTCCTTTCATCGAGATCGACCGTCGTGAGCGTGACGCCTCTCGCGCGAGCGGCGAGCGACAGCCACAGACTGGAGTAGCCACCGCTGCTGCCCAGCTCGAGAAATGTGCCCTGCGGGGCCGACAGCGCCAGGAGCGAAAGGCAGCGCCCGACGTCCACGGCAACACTGCGAAGCGACGGTTGATCGCGTGCCGTCTGTTCCTCCAGTGCGCGCATCACCTGCTGCATGCTCGCTGAAATGTCATGAAACACTTGAGCCTCCCTCGAGATTCTCGAACGGCACGCTGCGCCGATTGATCTGCTCTTCGATATCGTCCGGAAGTAGATTCTCGCTCAGCAGTACAAAGTCGCCGTAGGCGGCGTGAACCGGGCCCAGCAAGTTACGTTCGGCAAGCAGCCCAGCCTTACGCTTGCCAAACTGGGGCAACTGCGAGCGATATTTTTGGTAACACTCGTACCAATTGCGCGTGAGCAGCACGTAATAGTCGAGTGGCACTGGCGGTTGCTCGGCCTCCTTGCAGAGCGCCGTCGACGGCTCCCGCCGCCACTGCTGCGGCCGCGGTAGAATCCCGCGCGACATCAGGTATTCGAAGCCGGCGCTGGTCGACTTGACCGCTTCGTCGACGGATTGAAAGCCGTGCGGCCGCGCCATTTCAACGCCGGAGACGAAGCTAGGCTGCACGCTCCCCGGACCGAATACTTCCACCGCGTCGCACATCCAGCGCACCCAATTGTCCCAGCCGATGCGCTCGGCTTTGCCGGGGTTAATCCATTCGAACAAACGCCTGTCCCATACCTCCATGTTGAAGTGGATGTTGTCGGCGCCGGCGGCTTTGTACCGTTCCACCTCGGCGCGCGGCCGGGCATTGACCTCGAAGGTGATTCTTGGCTTCGCCGAGCTCTCCTTGATGGCGCGGATGTACTCCTCGTAGAAATCCAGCTCGCTCTTGCCGTGCAGCGTCTTGGTGATCGAGCCACCGCTGAGCACGAAGCCGGGTGCGCTTACTCCAAGCCTGCGGGCGTTGCTCGCGACCTCCTCGCAGACTCGCACGACATCTTGCACCGATTTTACCGGGGCGGTCAACGTGAAGTCGCGCGACAACTTCATCTGGCGGGCGTTCTCGTTGATGTCGCAGAACTTGCACTCCTCGCGCGCCCCCCAGTATTGGCAATTGCGAAAGATCGTAATGAAGGTCCCGAAGGCCACAATCTCATGATAAGGCGTGCCGTCAGGCAAACTCTTCGCATAATAGTCGGGCGTTTTCGGGTACCGGACTTCGGCGAGTACGCGCCCTTCCGTCGTCAGGACGAGCCGGCCGTCGACCACATCGATCAAGTAGGGAGAATGAGGCGAAAGCGAAGTCTGAATCGCTACGGGGCGCATCCCGTAGGGCCCATTAAGGATAACGAAGTGCTCGGGAACGCGTCGGTGCTCGCCCCTCTTCAACTCAGACATCGGCACGAGATCGTAAGAGAACAAGCGGTAGGACTTGACCAGCGCGCCTGCCGTAGCGCGGAGCGCGGCGTCGCTGAACCAATGACCCAGGCTTAGGAGATGTTGCTTGAGAATAGTCTCCTTGGGAACGTCCGGGTATTTCTTGAAATACGATTCCAACACTTCGGGATCGGATTCGTTCGTCGTCGAGATGTTACCCATATTACGTTCTCCCGTCCAATCGAGTCCATGAGCTGAACGCCGGCGCTATCTCCGGATAGCCATCCCCAGGACCGGAAATCACTTTCGACCCTTCTTACTCCCGGCTCGTTTGAACCTTTCTTACCATAGGCTGGCGGGCAACAGCCAGCCCTATCTTGAGACCCGGCCAGTTGTAAAGCCTACCTATCAGGAATCTGCCGAGGAGCCGTGAACCTTAGACGCGCGCGCGCGTCTTCAGAGCACTCGTCGTCCATTGCGCCCCGAGCTCCGCGCCGGCCCCACCGAGCGCGAAGATTACGCGTACAGTCGGACCCGGTAACGCGGCTGCGCCGCCACAGTTACAAGTTCAGCGTTTGTTTTGTAGTTGCGCAATTGCGCAACTACGCAAGCAGCATCCAGGAGAGGATTTTTGACCTGCCATTCCGACGTTTCGGGAATTCCGGAAACGTGATAAACAGGCCGCGTGGAGGAACGAAGCTATAGGCAATCGCGTCTCTGCCGCCTGCTCGGGAATCCGACAGCCTACGCGATCGTTCAACTGTTGGCGGAGAATAGAGAGATGAGCCCGAGCGAGATCGCCCGGGCGCTCGGCCGCAGCTTGTCGCGGGTAAGCCATACGTTGGGAGCGTTACGGCTTGCCGAGGTCGTACGGTACGACAGCGACCGGAAGATGCGGGCGCGATACCGTCTGAAGCATCCTCGCGAAATCCGCCAGGTTATCAGCGCCCTGTCGACCTTCGTCGATTCGGCATCATCCTCCAAGTAGTTGCGTAGTTGCGCAATTGCGCAAGTACGAAACATCACCGAGAGGTGGAATCGAAGCCAAGTTTCGGCAAAGAAATATTCGAGCGCGTAGTTGTTCGACTAGCAGGTTGCGAAAAACCCCGTTCATCCTTCGACAAAGCTCAGGACGAACGGAGGATGGATTGAAATCATTGGAGAATTTCCGTTCGTGCTGAGGCTCTCGAAGCACGAGTGGCTTTTTTCAGCATCCTGCTAGACAAGAATCGATTCCGGCGCACAGTAGAGACAAGGCGGCTTTATTCACCTATGCAAGGCCGACCCTCGAAACCTCTTGACACGTTCACGCACAGTCTGGCAAACCGATGAACGATGAAACTTCCGAACGGCGACCGTGCCGATCTCGGCTCGAAGATCGAGGATTATGTGCTGAACCCTCGGCACTGGGAGGGGCGCCATAAGGCCCGGGTTTTTGAGTCGGTCCTCGGAATTACGCTGACCAACCGAGAAGTGTTGCGTGAGGCCATCCTTTCAGTTGCCGAGAACTCGGAAGAAGCCGAGCCGCTCGGAAACAACGGTCATGGGGAGGTCTACGTTCTGCGGTTTCCGCTAGAAACGCCGCGCGGGCGTGCAACGGTTCTGACAGTCTGGATCATCCGAGACGGCGAAGACTTTCCTCGGCTGGTAACTTGCTATATACTCTAGGCCGTGATCGGGAAAATCAAAATGCATGACGTGGTCGCATTGATGCAG
>MGSS01000107.1:0-536 GCA_001798595.1 Deltaproteobacteria bacterium RIFCSPLOWO2_12_FULL_60_19
AGTGTGCGGCTGGACGCAAAGACGGAGCGACTAATCGAGGGCCTTGCCAGAAAGAGAGGGCAAACGAAGTCGGAGATTGTCCGCGAAGCGATTGGAGCCGTGGCCCAGCAGCAGACGAACGGCTCCGACAGCGCGAAGCACCCCTACGAGGCCATCAAAGACCTGATCGGATGCGTGCGTGGCGGGCCGCCCGATCTGTCCGTCCGGACCGGTGAGAAGTTCCGGCAGCTACTGGTCAGGAAGAATCCGAGGTAGGGATGGTTCTGGTCGATGCCGGCCCCCTTGTCGCGCTCATTCACGCGGATGACCAACACCATCATCGTTGCACGGCCGTACTGCGATCCTTGCGCGAGCCGCTGGGAACGGTATGGCCGGTCTTCACCGAAGCGATGTACCTCCTCAACTTTTCTTCTCAAGCGCAAGAGGCTCTCTGGGAAATGATGGACCGCGCCGTGGTGCGCTTGCTCCCTCTTGACGAAGGCGACATTCCGCGAATGCGAGAGCTGATGCGAAAATACCGAGATCTTCCCATGGAC
>MGSS01000107.1:689-16343 GCA_001798595.1 Deltaproteobacteria bacterium RIFCSPLOWO2_12_FULL_60_19
AGGTGCTCTGTTGCAGCTCAATCATTCTGCTTTCTTGGTCTTCTTACTTTTCTTTTCCTGTACAGCACGTGTCCGATAGAGAGCTTTATCGATTCCCTCGTCGAACCGGCCTGACTTCAATGTGGTACTGGGATCTCGGGAGAATTCGTCATCACTTTCGAAAACTTTGACCAGCAGCTCTAAGGCCTCATCGAAGTAAGTACAAAGAAGATCTGGCTCGTCATTTAGTTTTTGTAACTCTTGGCGTATACGGTCCAAGTTGGTCCAGTCATCGCCTCTCCTCCATAGGAAGCGCTGGAGTCTTTCTTCTAATAGGCGCAACTCCTCTTGGGCCTTTTGGTATTGCTCGGCGTCGGTAATCATAATCGCACCTCCACAAGTCCCTTACGGCGTCTATCCGGCTGGGGCGTTCGGATAAAAGCGGAATGGAAAACGTAAGCGGAATCTGTGCCATACAAGATGGTCGATTATCGCAGAGACCGGAGGAAAACTCCATCGGCTATTCGAAGAGTGCCTGGGCTGTCAAATGCGACTGTCCGCGCGATTTTTACGTCAGCGATGAGAGGGGGGAACGTCGCGAAACAGGTCGGCTAGCCGCTCGTCGGCTCGCGTGCGGTCCGGTTACGCGAGTTGATTATCGTGGCTCCCGTATTTCCCGGTATCGGAAGCAGGTCGTGACGTGGTCGTTTACCATTCCCACCGCCTGCATGTGGGCGTAGACGATGGTGCTGCCGACGAACTTGAAGCCGCGTTTCTTCAGGTCGCCGCTCAAAGCATCGGATTCCGGAGAAGTGGCCGGGACGTCGCGCATAGTCCTGCGACGGTTCTGTGCGGCCCTGCCTCCGACAAACGCCCAGACGTACGCGTCGAAGCTGCCGAACTCTTTCTGGACCGCCAAAAATGCCCCGGCGTTATTTACCGCGGCGGCAACCTTCAGGCGGTTGCGAATGATGCCCGTGTCCCGCAGCAGAACCTCGATTTTGGCCGCGCTGAAACGGGCGACCTTGACGGGATCGAATCCGGCGAAGGCTCGCCGATAGGCGTCTCTTTTTCTGAGCACGGTGGACCAGCTCAGCCCGGCCTGAGCACCCTCTAGAATGAGGAACTCGAACTGTTTGCGGTCATCGTGAACCGGAACGCCCCACTCGGTATCGTGGTATTGCAGATAGAAGTCGCCCACCCCTTCGGCCCAAGCGCAGCGAGTCTTGGATTCCGGCGCCCGTTTCATCGTTACAAGAGTTGTTCCCGCTGCTCTAACGCCTCTCATGGATGGAGGCCGCGGCGGAGGAGCCCGGTGGTCCGTTCGAGGCCGCACATGAGATTCATGTTTTCTATGCCGACCTGCGCGCCACCCTTGCCGATGCTGTCGAGGACGCTGAAGATGACAATGCGCTGGCGCGCTTCGTCGACGTCGAGGCCGATGAAGCAGTAGTTGGTTCCCGCTACCGCGCTGACCCAGGGATAGGGTTTGTATTGCCAGGCGGCGGCCTGCTCTTTCGGCAGATCGTAGACCATGACAAACGGCTCGTTTCTGTAGAAGGCGCGGTAAAGCTCTAACACGGCGTCGCGTTTAATCGGCTTGTTCGGGAACACATGGCACAGGTCGAGAATACCCCGCACGATCGGTACGTAGGTCGGCGTGAAGTGAACGGCGACTTTTTTCCCGGCGAGGAGTCCCAGCTCCTGTTCCATCTCGAAGGTATGGCGGTGGCCCACAACGTTATAGGGAACCAGATTGTTGCCGATCTCGGCGTGGTGCGCCGGCCGCGCCAGTTCCGCGCCGCCGCCCGCGGTGCCGGAAAGGCCGTCGACGACGATCCTCCGCTCGTCGATCAGCTGCTCTTTTACGAGCGGGGCGAGCCCAAGGACTGCCGCCGAGGAAAAGCAGCCGGGGTTGGCGATCAGGCTCGCGGCGCGGATCGCGTCTCGGTGCAATTCCGGGATGCCGTAAACCGCTTGCTCGGCGAGAGACCAGTTGCCGTGCATCTGATCGTAGACCGACTCCCAGGTTTTTCTGTCCGACAGGCGGAAAGCCGCGCCCAGGTCGATCACTTTGCAACCCTGCTCCAGAAATCTCGCGGCAACCGGGATGGATTCTTTTGTCGGCAAGGCGAGAAAAACCACGTCGCAGGGCGTTGCCTTGTCGGGGTGAATCAGCGCAATCTCAGCGCCGAAGAGGTTCGGGTGAAAGTCCGCGATCGACCCCCCTTGCCTGCTGGTGGCCCAGGCGACTTTTACTTCCGGGTGGTCCAACAACACGCGAAGGGCCTCGCCGCCCATGTAGCCGCTTGCGCCCATGATTCCGACTTTAAGCATGTGTACGCTCCTACTCTGTTCCGTGACTTGGACTCTATATCCCAACTCTACCGTGAAATGGCAAGACTTCGCTTAGCAGCTGCCAGCGATTTTAGTTCGATGTCCAACCCTTAGCAAGAACAATTTCGGATCTAAAATAAAAAAAGCCCGGCCGGAGATGATCCGGTCGGGCTTTTGTTAGCACTAGAATCGCCTGCTACACGTTGACGATGACGACGCCCTTGGGTTCGAGATAATAATCCAGCGCCTCGGGGCCGTGCTCGCGGCCGAGGCCGCTCGATTTCACGCCGCCGAAGGGCAGCTCGTCGTAGCCGTAGTGGAGCGAATTCACCCAGACGTTGCCCGCCTGGAGCTTGTCGATCGCCTTGTTGGCGGAGACCAGGCTGCGCGTCCAGATCGAGGAGCCGAGGCCGAACTCGGAGCTGTTGGCCTTGGCGAGCGCTTCATCCAAAGTTTTGAAGGTAAAGACCGGCAGCACGGGGCCGAAGGTCTCTTCTACGCTGACGCGCGCGTCGTCCGACACGTTGGTGAGCAGCGTCGGCAGATAGAAGAAGCCTTTGTCGAGCTCGCCGCCCTTGGCCCGCTCGCCGCCGAAGATGACCTTGGCGCCGCGCGCCTTGGCGTCCTCGACCTGCTCTTCGATCTCCTTGCGCTGGGCTTCGAGGTGGATCGGCCCCATGCGCGTCTCTTTGCTCGCGCCGTTGCCGACGGTCTTGGTTTTAAGGATGTCGGCCAGCTTGCCGGCGAACGATTCGGCGATCGACTCCTGGAGAAACAACCGTTTGACGCCGAGGCACATCTGGCCGCAGTTGAAGAAGCGGCCGATGTCGGCCATCTTGATCGCCAGCTCGAGATTGGCGTCGTCCATGACGATCATCGGATCGCTGCCGCCCAGCTCCAGCGTGACACGCTTGATCTCCCGGCCCGCCACTTCCATCACGTGGCGGCCCACCGGCGTCGAGCCGGTGAAGGCGATGCGGCGGATGCGCGGGTTTCTGAGAATCTCTTCGCCGACGGTGCTGCCCGGGCCGGTGACGACCTGGACCGTGCCTTTCGGCAATGTCTTCTGCGCTTTGCCTTCGCCGAAGGTGGCCTGGGCGATCAATTCGATCACCCGAACGGTTGCGAGCGGCGTCGTGCTGGCGGGCTTGATGATGATCGTGTTGCCCGCGGCCAGCGCCGGGCCGAGCTTGGTGCCCATCAACGTCAAAGGAAAGTTCCACGGGACTATTCCACCGCAAACGCCGATCGGCTGGCGCACCACCATGCCGTAAGCGCCTTTCTGCGGCAGCGGCACGTGCGAGCCGCGCACCTTCGAGGCCAGTCCCGCGTAAAACTCCAGGCCGTGAACCAGGTGGTGGATTTCCAAACCCGCTTCGAACAGCGTCTTGCCCTGCTCCTGGGTCAGGAGTTGCGCGATCTCAGCGCCGTTCTTCTTGATCAGCGCGCAGGCGTTGGTCAGCGCCGCGCCGCGATCTTCGGGCGTCACATCGGACCATTCCTTAAAGGCCGTCTCAGCGGCCCCAACCGCCTGCTGCACGTCCTTCTCGTTGCCCTTGGGCACGGTGCCGACGACCGCGCCGGTGGCGGGGTTGCGGACCTCGTAGGTCTGTCCGCTCACCGAATCGACGAGTTCTCCTCCAATCAACATCTTTGCCATTCCAAAACCTCCGTAATCGTTATTCGTGCTCGTGAAAAAGCCTTAAAGTTTACTTGCCTTTGAATTGTGCGGTTCTCTTTTCCAGATAGGCCTTGACGCCCTCCTGGCCGTCTTCGCTGGCAAAAGTCTGGGCGAGCAGCTCTCTCTCGAAAGCCAGGCCGTCGGGTAGAGACAATTCCAGACCGGTCTGGATCGCCCGCTTGACCTTGCCCACCGCCAGGCTGCTCTTGTTGGGGACGATGAACTGTCCGGCGTAGTCGAGAACCTGCTGCAAAAAGTTGTCGCGTTCGTAGATGTAGTGGACGAGCCCCATCTCCAGCGCTTCCTCAAAGGCGATGATCTTTCCCGTGGCGCAGAGCTCCAGGGCGCGCGCTTTTCCAACTAAGCGCGGAAGCCTTTGCGTCCCGCCCATCCCCGGCATGACGCCCAGGTTGATCTCGGCGAGGCCGACCCGCCCGCCTTCTTTCCGGGCGATGCGGATGTCGCACGCCATCGCAATCTCCAACCCGCCGCCGACGGCGTGGCCATTGATCGCCGCGATGACGATCTTCGGCGTGTTTTCCAGGCGCATGAGCACTTCGTGGCCGTGCAGCGCGAAATTATTCTTAAATGAAAGCGTCTTGCCGGACAGCATGTTGATGTCCGCCCCGGCGGAGAAAAACTTTTCCACCTTGCCGGTGATGACGATCGCGTGAACGTTGTCGTCGAAGCGGGCCTCCAGGACCGCCGCATCAAGCTCCTTCAAAAGCTCCGTCGTGTAGCTGTTCACCGGCGGGCGATTGATTTCCAGCAGCGCCACGCTTTTTTCAACACGGTATTCCACCATTTTTCCATCCGACATAATTAAACCTCCGAGCGATTGGTAACACATTTCATTATCCGGCATCGCTCAGTAAGTCAAGGCGGATAACCGCTGGATAATGCGCCGAATTTGACTTACTATTCCACATGCGCCTGGCGCGGCCGCGCCGGCCGTGCTAGGGCTAAACGTAGCGGGAAATCATGCATCTACCACGGATTCATATTGCAGCTGCGGCTCTTTTCCTGGCGCTCTCCGCCTGCGTTACCACAGGCCCGCAGATCACCTCCGAGGAAGAGAGAAGGGCCAAGGAGGCGCTGCTCGCGGAGTCCAAAGCGTGGCAGCGAAAGCAGCAGGAGCGCATCGATGAGATCGCCAGCCGGTTGCTGGCGGCGGCGGGAACACAAACTGTCCTAAGATTTATCTTCATCAACACCTTCGACCAGACCGGCGAAAGGATCAATCCCGAGGCGGTCCAGGCCTGGACCGACGGGGAAGGGGTCTGGATCACGCGCGGCATGGTGCGCTTCATCGAGAGCGACGATGAGCTGGCCTCCGTGCTCTCGCATGAGATAGCGCACGCGCTGCGCGGCCATCTGCGGTACCTGTTGGCGCAGGAAGTTATCGGACGGGCCATAGCCATCCCCGCGTCGCGCTTCGGCGGACGCGCCAGCGGAGAGGTGGCCAATTGGCTGGTGAGGCTCGCCAACGCCAAATTCGACCGCGATAAGGAGCGGGAGGCCGATCTGTACGGTCTCATCTGGCTCTACCGCGCCGGTTTCAACGTTGATGTCGGCAAGGAGGTTTTCAGAAGAATGGTTATCGAGATGCCCGAAGCCTTGGAGCGAGGGTTTATGTCCAGGCATCCGAGTTTGCCCGAGCGTTTTCTCTCGCTCGACAAGGTCGCCGCGGCGCTCAAAGCCGGCCAGGATCCGCTCAAGCTCTTCGGCGCCGACGAGGCGAAGCAGGACAGCAAGGGAAAAGAGGAGAAAAAGAGCGACGGGCCAGGCGCGGAGAAGGCAAGGGGATACTGACCGCTTCAGCCGGCCTGAGAAGAAGCTTTCAACAATCGGTTAAGACTTGACGATCTCCTCGTACGTCGGCGTCGGCATGCCCGGCTTCCAGGTAGGGTCTCGCAGCTCAAGCATATTTCCGCTGGGATCGAGGAAATAAAGCTCCCGTCCGGTGAAATGGCCGCGCTCGCGGTAGACGATCGCCTCGGCGATGCGGATGCCTTTCTCGTTGAACAGCTTGCAGGCGCGCTCGAACATCTGCGGTCCGACATCGAAGGCGTGATGCAGCCGGTTGTCCTGCTGCGGCGTGCGGACGACGGGCTCTTTGCGCTGGCAAAGGAGAATCGAGTGGCCGCCGACGGCGAAGCACGACATGTTGGAGTTGCCGAGGCGGCCCTTGGATTCGAGGCCGAGAATTTCGCCGTAGAACTTCTCGGACTCCGCCAAGTCGTTTACCGGAATCGACCAATGCGTGACGCCGTCCAGCTTTAACATCCCCATACGCGCCTCCCTGTAAGAGTTTTTCCTGCCCGGATTGGTTCCTATCCTAGACAAAAGCAAAAGTCCACATAGGTATCTTTGCTGCTTTTGGGTCCCGCCGGGCTTGGAAAGCGGAGATGATTATGACAAAAGTAACTCCATCGTCACACCACGGAGGAATCATCTATGAAGCGCAAAAGATCGCCTATCAAGTGGCCCGACGGCGCGCGCATCGCCATCACGCCATGCGTCGCCTTCGAGACGTGGCCCGAGGATCTGGGCGCCGCCGGATCGCAGCAGCAGGAAAATCGCCGTTCGCTGCCGAAGAGTGCCGTGACCAAGAGAAGCATCGCCAGCATCACGGACCGCGAGTTCGGCGAGCGCGTGGGGGTCTTCCGCATGATGGAGGTTTTTCAGAAGGAGGGGATACAGACCACGTTTTTTCCCACCGGCATCACGATCCAGAACTATCCGGACGTTATTAAAGACGCCGTGGCGCAGGGTCACGAGATCGGCACGGAAACCTGGATTCACGACTACGCTTACATGAAGCGGCGGGAGAAAGAGAAGAAAGATTTGCAGCGTACGGTGGAGGCCGTGAAAAAAGTCGTGGGAGCGGCGCCCAAGGGCTATCTCTCCACCGGAGTCGCGCCGAGCGCGGACACGGTCGAGATCGTCACCGAGCTGGGCTACGCCTACTGGATGGACCCGCAGCACGAAGAGACGCCGTACACGCTGAAAGTGGGAAAGAAGGAGCTGACCGTGCTGTCGTACTTCCAGGACTTGAACGACTACTCCAGCTACCAGCGCTCGGGGAGAACGCCGCGCGAGCTGTTGGAGATGTGGAAAGACACTTTTGATTGTCTCTACGAAGAAGGAGCGACGGACCCGAAGTTCATGATCTGGGGAAATCACCCGTTTGTCGGCGGGCGGCCGTTTCGCGCGGGGCTGCTGCGCGAATTTATCCGCTACGCCAAAGGCCATTCCAAGGTCTGGTTCGCGCGCGCGGGAGATATCGCCAAGTGGCATCATGAGAACTACCGCGACTCTCAGGTCGAGGAGTGGCCGAACTTTAGCATTGCCGGCAGGCCTGCGACGAAGGCCGACTTGCTGAAGCTCTAGCAGGAGGCCGCTGAAAAAGGCCCATATGCCGTAGCCCGCCCGCGAGTCTCTCTCCGGGCCGATGCGATACGTCGGTGTTACGCAGCACGAGAGTTTTACGAGAACGTCTGAGGTACGCTTGACGCCCCTCGTCTTACGCATCGGCCCTTCGAGAAACCCGCAGGCGGGCGTTAAAATGGTTGCGCTCGGCCCGCTTCGCGTCAACGTACTGGAAGAGTACGCCTCCGCTCGCGGACCTTCGCGCGCCTTGCATCTGGGACCTTTTTGACCGGCCTCAAGAAATTTTTCACAAGAGAAATCCGAGATGGCTAAGAAAGATGCCCGAGAGGCGGGAATCAAGAAAGGACTGGAGCGGCTTCGCGAGCGGAGCGTGAACACTGAAAATGTCTCCGCCGCTGCGATCGCTTCGCTCACCGGCCATCTAGGGAAAGATCGGGATACCGATCTCGCCGTCGCGTTTCTTCTTGGCCGCGTCGCCGATACCGCTTCGCTCGATGCTTTGATATCGCTGGAGCAGAGCGCGAGGAACAAAGAAGTCAAACGGGAGACGCGGCGCTCCCTCTTTAAACTCGCCCAAAAGGGCTTGAAGCGTCCTGAGACGCCCGCCGATGCGCCGGCGCCAAAAGCCGTTCTCAAATTCGGCCCCGAGATCGAAGGCTACATGTCATCGGTCGATGGCGTCGGTGGCCGGCTGGTCTGGCTCGCGCGGCCGCAAGCCGGCAGCGGGCTGCGATTGCTTCAAGGTATGGTAAGCGACCGGGTCGGACTGGCGCGCGCCGGTGGGACCGACGTGCGGCGCAAAGAGCTGCGTGAGATGATTCGGGAGATCAAGGAGCGTCACGGTGTCACCATGATTTCGATCCCGTGGGAGTACGCCGACTGGATGCTCTACGACGCCTATGAAAAGGCGAAGTCCTCGGGGCAGGGCGAGATCGAGCATTTCCCGTCGATGCGGGCGCTGTTCAATCCGACGAAACCCAAGCCCGCGTCCCATCCGATCTACGCCCGTCTCAGCGCGGCCGGCGCGCGCTCCGAAGGCTGGCGCGAGCGCTCGCGGCGGCTCCTGGACGAGGAGGAGCTTCGCTATTGGATATTAGACGACGATTGGATAAAGCCCTATCTCGACAGGGTAGAACAGGCGCGGGACAGCCGCCTGGTCCTTAACCAACTCCAGCAGGAAGAGCGCTTTGCCGCTATCGTTCGCGACGCGGCGCGGGAAATTTTTACCGCCGAGCGGGGCGCGATCTTCCGGAGACGGATGGAAGACATGGCGCTCTATCTGTTCGAGACGAAGCGTGAAGAGGCGGCGCAGCTTGCCCTGGCCGTCGCGCTGCAACTTGCCGAGGGCGATCTCGGAATTCTCGACATCTCCTTCCTCACCGGCGTCGTCCAAAAAAGCGTCGCCCTCTACTTGAGTCAGGCCAAGGAGAAGGCGACGGAAGAGCCGTCGCTGATCGTAAAACCCTGACCTTCTGCGTGCCGCTATTCGACTTTGTAGCTCGTCAGCTCCTGCTCGATCACGCCGTCGTCGCGGTAGACTTTGGTTTTCACGAACCACTTCACTTGCGGCGAGTACCACTGCTCGGAGATCAGCTCGCCGGTGCGATTGGCGTAGGTCTCGATGCGGAATGCCTCGAAGGCTCCCGCCGGCACCTTCACTGTTTCGACTGCGGTAAGAATGGCCTCGGTCTCGATCTTCTGGGACGACTTCAAGGGCACGTTTTCGGTGACTCCCTCGTGCTTCCATGCCTTGCCTGCCTCTAAAGGCCAGGATAGTAGGCCGAAGGGAGGCCTGTTTTTAACGAGAACCTTTCCTCCGGACAGAGTTGCCAAATGGTCCAGGCGATCTTTCGTGTACAGATATTCGTTGTTGCCGAATTTGAGCAGGTAGGCAGGAATACCGTCGAACGTTTCCTCTCGAACGACCTCACCCGTGGTGGGAGCCTGGATTCCCGGGCCCTTGAGCAGGTAGTGCCAGCGAAAGCCGGCTTTCAATTCCGGCGGCTCCTCAGCTCTGAGCCCGCTCTTTTTCACCGTCTGTCCCTCGACCAGTTTGTTCACCGTCGCCTGCATTTCCGCTTCGAAGTCACTCCAGGTCAGGCCGAAGTTTCCTTGAAAGTTTTCCTCTCTGAAATACCTCATGAAGGCGGGGAGTCCCCGCTTCTCGATCAGTCGATGCACGGCGAGAAAAGCCGAGCCGTAAGCTCGGACCTTTCCCTTGGGTTGATCGATCGCGCTCACCCATTGCGGCGTTTGTTCGAGTTGGGAAAGTCTTGGCGGCGAGGCGCCGTAGCGCGCCAGCGCCCGCTCGGCGCGGGCCAGCGACGACGCGTAACTTTCCCAACCCAACGACTCGAGCACCTTGGCGGAAACCCACTCGGCAAAGCCTTCTCTCTGCCATTGAGTCCACGGTGTGACGCTGCCGACGATCGCATACTCGACGATGTGCGAATACTCATGGGCGAGCAGCCTCAGAAGACCGCCCCACGTGCGCCCCTTCGTTCTCTCCATGTTGATGTGCAGCCGATTCTGCTGCGGTATGGCCAGGGTGAGCCGCACGAAGGCCTCGGGCAGTCTAGCGAAACCGAAGGTGTAGGCTGCGTAGGCGTTCGCGTCTTTGTAGAGATGGAGATAGAGCGGCTGAACGACCGGCAGCCCGAGGTCCTGGCTGCAAACGGTCACGATCGCCGCCATGGCATCTTCCAGGCTCTTCACCTGTTGCGGCGTTTTCGGCCGGAAGGCGGGAGGGGCCGAAATAGAAAGGAGTTGCGGGGGCTCGGCGATGCTGCAACCGAGACTCTGCAGCGCAAGCAGCAAATAGGAGGCGCCCGAGACCAATCTCTTCACGAGAACTCCCTCCGTCCGGAGTGATGCGAGCCTGTTCTTAACTTGCCGCGCCGCGCTCGCGGCTGCAGATGTCCAAAGCCACCAGCGCGTAGATCTGCGCCGCCTTTACCATGTCGTCGATCTTTATCTCTTCGTTGCGCGGGCCGATCCGCCTGCCGCGCGGGCCGATCTTGATGGCGGGGATGCCGAGCTCGTTGTAGCAGTTGGTGTCGGTCCAGATGCTGGCGCGGTCGGGAGCTTCGGGCCTAAGCTTCTCGCCGAACAGGAATTGATGGACCTCTTCGGCCGACTGCACCAGCGGCTCGACGTTCTTACCCTCGTGGCCGAGCAGCGACTTGTAGATCTCCAGCTCATATTCGACGCCAAGCGCGCCAAGCGTTTTTTCGACTTCGTGCTGCACCAGCACGGGCCGCACCTGCGGCGGGGTGCGGATATCCACGTAGATGGCGCAGACGCCGGGAAAATAGTTGGGCCGGTAGGGCGCTCCGCCCTCGATGGCGCCGATGTTGACCTTCGGGAAGACGGGGCCGGTGGGGGAGTTGTAGATGTATTTTTCTTCAAATCCCTCGGCCCATTTTTCCACAGCCTGGATGATCCTCGTCATCTTCACGATCGCGTTCAACTTTTCCATCGGATGCGTGGATCGCTTGGTGCCCCAGGCGGCTTCGGCCTTGCCGAAGGTCGTGATCTTCATCTGGACGACGCCCGTTTGAGTCCAGACGATGTTTAGGTCCGAGCCGTCGGCCACGACGGCGTAATCCGTGTGCATCCCGTGGGTCAAGAGATGTCTCGTGCCCGCGCCTTCGCCGCGGTACTCTTTGGTCTGCCAGGGACCGATGGGCGTGCGCGAGATTTCTCCCACCACTGCGCCGAAGACGACGTCGCCCTTCAACTTGACGCAGCTCTTTTTAAGCGCCTTGCCCGCCATCATGAAAGCCGCGACGCCGCCTTTCATGTTGGAGATTCCCAATCCGCGCACCTTGCCGTCGCCGATCGAGCCGCGTAGCTCCGCTTCCGGCTCCATCTGCGCCACCATGCGGAGATCCTCTTTGGTGCCGGTGAAGCTCGTGTCCATGTGGCCGTTGAAGCCCAGGCTCAGTCCGCTGCCGTCGCCCTTCAAAATGCCGACGGCGTTGGGCCGATCCACTTCCACCTCCTGGCGGACGGCTTTAAGACCGTTCGCTTTGAACCAGTCGAGGATGAACTCGGCGACCGCTTTCTCCTGCCCGGTCGGACTTGGGATGTTGACGAGGTCGCAGCCGAGCTGCGCCAATTCATCTTTATCGATCTCGGCCAAAACTTTCTTTGCGAGTTCTTTATCTAAGGCCATGCTGTCTCCTTTGCGATGAAAATATCCTTTAGCCGAGGCGAGAGTCAACACCGTAGTGGTTCCGTTTCGCGAAAATCTGTAGGGGCGACCCCCTGTGGTCGCCCAAAAACTGGGCAGGCACAGGGGCCTGCCCCTACGTGACACGTTCTACAAATCAAATTGAACCTCTGCTTGACAGGGGAGAGAGCGGGGCATAAGTTTGGCGCAAGAACGACGACGGAGGTTTTAACCATGGCTGATTACTTTGAAGACCACTGCTGGAAAGACGTCGTGAGCGACGAGATCATGGAGATCTACCGCCACTACCGGAGGGATCTCTACATCGGGCAAAGGCCGGCGCTGTTGGCGATCGATCTGTACAATCTCGCGTTCGAAGGCGGCGCCAAACCCGTGAGCGAAGTCGTGAAGGAGTTCCCCAGCTCCTGCGGCTCGCATGCCTGGAACGCGATCAAACCGATTCAGGAGCTTTTTCAGCTTGCGCGCTCGCGCGAGCTGCCGGTCATCTACACTACCACGGAGACGCGCAGAGCGGCCAAGCCGGCGCGGGTCCATGCGACGAACCGCAAGATTCAAAAGCTCGATCCGCGCGCCTATGAAATCTACGAGGCGTTCAAGCCGGAGCCTGGAGATCTTATTATTTACAAAGAGCGGGCGAGCGGCTTTTTCGGCACGCCGCTGGTCGCGCACCTGACCATGCGCGGCGTGGACAGCGTGATCGTCTGCGGCGAGACGACCAGCGGCTGCGTGCGGGCGAGCGTGGTGGACGCTTACTCGAACGGATTCCACGCCGTCGTCGCGGAAGAGTGCGTCTTCGACCGCAGCCTCATCTCCCACAAAGTGAATCTGTTCGATCTCCACCACAAATACGCCGACGTCATGCACCTCGACGAGGTGAAAGGGCACTTGCAACGCGAGGGCATGAGACGGGCCGTTTAAGCGGGGAAGGATGAAATCACCAATCGTTCCGAGGAAATTTATGGATACTTCCACGCTGATCATGTTCATCGTCGCGGCGGTGATGCTGGTTGGCGTCTATCTCAAAGCGCCCGAATCGGCGGAACATGGATTGAAATCCGGCGCCGCTCTGCTGATCGCCGTGTTGCCGCGCATGATCGCGGCGTTTCTGATCGCCGGCCTCATCCAGGTAATCGTGCCGCAGGAACTGATCGCCGTCTGGATGGGGAAAGAGTCCGGCTGGCGCGGCATCTTCATCGCGATGGGGCTGGGCGCGATCACCCCTGGCGGCCCCATGATGCAGTTTCCGATCATCGCTTCGCTGTACAACCTGGGCGTCGGCATCGGACCTCTGGTTTCCTACCTCACCGCCTGGTCCGTTCTCGGCATCCATCGCGCGATCGTGTGGGAGCTGCCGTTTCTCGGCCCGCGCGTGGTTGCGGTGCGCTTGATCGCCAGTCTTTTCATGCCCGTGCTGGCCGGCTGGATCTCCAAGGTGGTGTGGGACAAATGGGGATCGTAAGGCGGAGAATTTGTCGTGGCCGGTAGCCAAGCCGGCATCTATCGTAGGACATTTTTGCGCGCGCTCGGCGGCGTGGCGGCCGGCTGGATTCCGATTCCATGGCCGGCGACGGGACGCGCCGGCGCTTCGGAGGATCTTCGCGAGCACTCGTTCTCGCCCGGCACCTGCGTCGGCGATGTGACGCACGACGAAGCGATTGTATGGCTCAGGACGGAGAAGGAAGCCTCCGTTTCGGTGCAATACGGCAAAGAGTCGACGCTCAAGGAATCTGCCGCCGCCGCGCCGGTCAGAACCTCGCCGGAGAGCGATTTCACGGCGCAAGTAGCGCTCCGCGGCCTCGAACCGAAAACAACTTATTTTTACCGCCCCGTCGCCGAGGGAGAAAAGCCCGGTGCCGCCGGCCGGTTTGTCACCGCGCCGCTCCCTGACGACCTTCAAGATATTCAGTTTGCCTTCAGCGGCGATACGCGAGAGCGTTATCAGCCGTTTAGCATCATGGACTCGATCCGCGCCAGGCAGCCGGAATTTTTTCTTCACCTGGGAGACACCATCTACGCGGACAGAGAGGGGAGAGCTTCTCGCCTCCCGCAGTTCTGGGCGAAATATCGCGGCAATCGCAAGGACCAGCCGACGCAGCGGCTCTTTGCGGAAACCAGTCTCTACGTTGTCTGGGACGACCACGAGGTGGGAGACAACTACCGCGCGCAGGATCCGTTGGCGCCCATAGGACGCAAGGCGTTCTTCGACTACTGGCCGGTACGCCGCGATTCCAAAGATCCCGACCGCGTCTACCGCTCTTGCCGCTGGGGCAAGGCGGCGGAGGTCTTTGTCCTCGACGCGCGGCAGTACCGCGATCCCGCCGCCAAGACTCTGCTGGGCGGGCGACAGAAAGAATGGCTCTTCGCGGCGCTTGCTTCATCGGCGGCGCAGTTCAAATTTATCGCCACCTCCGTGCCGTTCTCCAGTCCCAACCCGGACAAGTGGGGAGGGTTCCCGGCCGAGCGGGACGAGGTGCTGAAATTTATCAAAGAAAAGCGGATCGCCGGAATTATTTTTTTGACTGCGGACGTTCACTACGCTGCAGTGACCCGGGTGCCGGGCGATCTGGGTTTGAAGGAATTTATCGTCGGCCCGTTGGCCGCCCAGTTGGACAAAGAGGCCACCGGGATCGCCAAGAGGTTTGAGTTCTTCTACAAGGATTCTTACAGCTACGGTCTCGTAAGGGTTCACGCCAAGGCCGAGCGGCCCTACGTGGAGATCGAGATTCTAGATCAAAATAATCGTCTGCTGCACAAAAGCAGAGTGGACGCTCCCGCAGCGTGACGGCGCGGCTAGCGTGGTGTTTTATAAATTAGTGACCAATTCTAGCCGTCATTCCGGCCAAGCTGGCCGCCGCCGGCGCGAGCCGGAGTCCATACCGCCTCTTTGTCTCCCCCTTCGCAAGGGGGAGATTTAGTAGGGGTTCTGGATTCCCGTTGTCACGGGAATGACGAACCAAGAGCTAGTCGTGTTCACATGGACTTCCGGCGGTCTGTTCAATTCACAGATGAGGGCGTTCAGTAACTACAGCGCCGCGATGCCGTTTATTTCGATCAGATAGTCCGGATGGGCGAGTCCGGTGATAATAACCAGCGTGCTCGTCGGTGAATTCTTCTTGTAATACTGCTGGCGCACGCGGTTGTAGCCCTCGCGGTGCTCCCGGCCCGTGATGTAGGTCGTGGTCATGACGAGATTGTCGAGCGAGCCGCCGGCTTCCTCTAAAACCGCTTGCAGATTTTTGAAAACCTGATGCGTCTGGGCTTCGATGTCTCCCTTGCCCACCACGTTGCCGTCCTTATCCGAGGCCGTCTGCCCGGCGACGAACAGCAACTTGCCGCCCTCGGCGAGAATGCCCTGGGAGTAGCGGGGGCGTGGATCCGATAACGCCTTTGGTTGCATGACTTTTGTCGCCATCCCTCAGTTCCTCCGTTTCCGATTTTCGATTTTAGATTTTGGAGTTTAGATTGAATCCGGAATCCGAATCCGGGAATCCAAAATCGGCAATCCAAAACCTAAAATTCATTTTGTCGGGTACCTCTTCGCCATCTCGTTGTGGAAGCCTTCCTTCTCCAGCTCCTGCAGGAAGCTCAGGTCGACGAACTGCTCCGGCTTGGCGTTCTTTGCCTGCGGCATCTGCGGGGCGAGCAGGTCGAGCATGTACTGGATGCCCTTGAGCGTGGGGTAGGGCTTCTTGGGAATCGACTTTATATAGCCGTTGTAAGAGTCTTCGAGAACCTCCCGGTCGTTGGTGCGCATGTATTTCGTAAAGACCTGCTGGGCCTCTTTCTTGTTCGCGTAGATAAAATAGATCGCCTCGACGAATCCTTTGAGAGCCGATTTTACGACCTCGCGGTTGGAGGCGATGTAAGCCCGTGAGGTGGCGAAGCCGTTTCCCTGCACTTCGATGCCCAAATCGCCGATTTGCAGCAGCTCGACGAAGCCCGCCTTTCGCGCCGGCGCGGCCGCCGACGAGGTAAACGAAGTGGCGTCGATCTTTCCGGACATCAGCGCCGCAATCCGTTCCGCATCGGGGCCTCCGGGCACCAGCGCGACGTCTTTATTGGGATCCAG